>NZ_JBEOXR010000046.1:0-74390 GCF_040296665.1 Streptomyces sp. NPDC002057 | reverse complement strand
GGGAGGGGGGGAAGCCCCCCAGGTGGATCAGGTCGGGGTGTCGTGCGTGCCGTTGACGCCGTGGAGGGCCATCGTGACCGCCGCCTCGGCGATCGCCGTCGGGTCCTCGGCCGCGCCGAGTTCGATGCGGCGGACGGCGGCGTCGACGACGCCCTGGAGGAGCATGGCGCCCAGGCGGGGCTGGGGCTGGCCGAGGGCGGCGAGGGCTTCGACGATCATGGCGACGAGACCGCCGTGGGCCGCGCGGATCTTCTCGCGGGCGCCGTCGTCGAGTTCGCTCGCCGAAATGGCGACGACCGCGCGGTGGCGCCGGTCGCCGACCAGCTCCAGTTGCTTGCGGACGTACGCCTCGACCTTGCCCTGGGGGGTGTCGGCACCGCCCATGGCCGTCTCGACCTCGGCGGCCCAGACGGGGAAGTCGACGGCGCACAGTTCCTCGACGACGGCCGCGCGCGATCGGAAGTACTCGTAGACCGAGGAGCGGGCGAGGCCCGTCCGCTCGGCGAGTGCGGGGAAGGTCAGCGCCTCCGTACCGCCCTCGGACAGCAGGGAACGCGCGGCGTCCAGGAGGGCGCCGCGCTGCATCGTCCGGTGCTCGGCCACCGAGGCCGCTCGAATCCTGGGCACGGCTCCACTGTACGACCGGCTCGTGCCGGTCAGCGTCCGACGTCGGCCAGCTTGGCGCGGAGCTGGAGGACGGACTTGGTGTGGATCTGGCTGACACGGCTCTCGGTGACGCCGAGGACGTGGCCGATTTCGGCGAGGGTGAGGCCCTCGTAGTAGTAGAGCGTGACGACGGTCTTCTCCCGCTCGGGGAGTGTGTTGATGGCGCGGGCGAGCAGGCGGCGCAGCTCGCGGTCCTCGGCGACCTCGACGGGGTTGTCGGCGGCCGTGTCCTCCAGGGTGTCCATCAGGGAGAGCCGGTCGCCCCCCTCACCGCCGACGTGTAGCAGCTCTTCGAGCGCGACGACGTTCGCCAGGGACAACTGGCTGAATACCGCGTGCAGTTCCTCCAGCGTGACGTCCATCTCGGCGGCCACCTCGGTCTCGGAGGGGGTGCGCCTGAGCTGGGCTTCGAGGGTGGCGTAGGCGCGCTCGACGTTGCGGGCCTTCTGGCGGACGGAGCGGGGGATCCAGTCGAGGGCGCGGAGTTCGTCGATCATGGCGCCGCGGATGCGGGTGATGGCGTACGTCTCGAACTTGATCGCCCGCTCGACGTCGAACTTCTCGATGGCGTCGATGAGGCCGAAGACTCCGGAGGAGACGAAATCGGCCTGTTCCACGTTGGACGGCAGCCCGACGCTGACTCGTCCGGCGACGTACTTGACGAGGGGCGAGTAGTGCAGGATCAGCTGCTCCCGCAGCCGCTCGTCACCCGTGTCCTTGTACGACCGCCACAGTTCGTCGAGGGAGGTCGGTGCGGGTGGTCGCACGGCGCCCCGGGCTGCTGGGGGCACCGCAGCGCGGTCAGACCCGGAGGTGTGCTGGGGCATGCGTTGCCTTGAGCCGTTCTGCTGTCGGGTGTGTCTGTGTGGGTGTCCTGGACGGAATCCTGGTGAGCGTAGCGTGAGTGCGCGGTCGCGGTGCGCGAACATCGGTGGATCGCGCCGCTCCGGGTGGACGCCGTCGGCCACATCTTCGAACCCGGGCCGTGGCGCGCGTCGGCCCCTCGGGTGCGGCCGAGAGAACTCGGTTGTTCATCGGCATCACCCTTTCACCCGAATGCTCCAGGTCAAGTACCGCCTCGCCGGGCGTTCGGCGTGGGTGTGGCCGGGTTCGTCAACTGCCAGCCCTCTCCGTGCCGTTCGACGAAGCCGAGGGAGTGCAGTTCGTACAGCTTGGCGAGGGTGTCGTCGGGGGTGGCTCCGGCTCGGCGGGCGATGGCCGTCGTGGGGGTGGGGCCGCGGGCGGGGACGGCTTCCAGGACGTGCGCGGCCGCGGGGGCGAGGAGGTCTCGGGGGACGACGGGTCCCCGGCGCGTCGGGGCGAGCTGACCCATGTCTCCGATGAGTTCGATGATCTCCTCGGCGTCGGTGACGAGGGTGGCGTCGCCGCGGAGGAGTTCGTGGACGCCGGCGGAGAGGGCGCTGGTGACGGGTCCCGGAACGCCCATGGTGTGGCGGCCGAGGCGGGCCGCCGCGCGGGCGGTGGAGAGGGAGCCGCTGCGGTGCTGGGCCTCGATGACGACGGTTCCTCGGGTGAGGGCGGCGATGACCCGGTTGCGGAGGATGAAGCGGCTGGGCGTGGGGTGGCTCTCGGGTGGCAACTCCCCTACGACGAGACCCTGTTCGGCCACGCGCCGGATGAGTTGGTCGTGGCCGCGGGGGTACGGGGTGTCGACGCCGCAGGCGAGGACGGCGATGGTGGCCCCGCCTGCGGCGAGTGCGCCGCGGTGGGCGGCTCCGTCGATGCCGTAGGCGGCTCCGGAGACGACGACCCAGCCGTGTCGGGCGAGTCCGGTGGCGAGGTCGGTGGCGGTGTGGGCGCCGTAGGGGGTGCAGGCGCGGGCGCCGACGAGGGCGACGGAGCGGAGGGCCCAGGTGCGCAGGTCGGCGGGGCCGCGGACCCAGAGGCCGATGGGGCGGGCAACTCCGAGGTCGTCGAGTTGACGGGGCCATTCGGTGTCGCCGGGGACGAGGAAGCGGCCGCCGAGGGCGTGGATGGTGGCGAGGTCGCGGGTGGGGTCGGCGGTGGTGGCGCGGAGTCGCCAGGAGGCGAGGCGTTTCGGTCCGGTGCCGGGGAAGGGGTCGCCGTCCGTGGCCGCGACGGCATCGCCGCCTCGCCCATGGCGCCCGTCTTCCCCTCCCCCTCCGTCGTGTGTGGTGTGGAGGAGTCGGGTGAGGAAGCCGGTGGCTCCGTAGCGGTGGAGCCAGCGGCCGGCGTGTTCGTCGCCGGGTTCGACGACTCGGCTGAGTGCGGCGCGGGCGTGCCGGTCGTCCATGGGGGTGGAGGTGGTCATGTGAGTCCTCCGGCTCCGACGGGCACTCCGCGGGTGATGCCGGTGCGCATTTCGAGGGCGAGGGCGATGTCCTGGCTGTCGGGGCGGTCGTGTCCGGCGAGGTCGGCGACGGTCCAGGCGACGCGGAGTACGCGGTCGAGGCCGCGGGCGGTGAGGAGTCCGCGTTCGATGTCGCGTTCGGCGAGGGCGAGGGCTCCGGGTGCGGCGAGGTAGCGGGTGCGGAGTTCGTGGCCGGGGATTTCGCTGTTGACGGTCCAGGGGGTGTCGGCGAGGCGTGCGGCGGCGCGGGTGCGGGCTTCCTGGACGCGTGCGGCGACGGCGGCGGTGCTCTCGCCCCGGCCGCCTCGGCCGAGGAGGTCGGCGCGGGTGACGGGTTCGACCTCCACGCGGAGGTCGACGCGGTCGAGGAGGGGGCCGGAGAGGCGTGCCTGGTAGCGGCGGACGAGTGAGGCGGGGCATTCGCAGCCGGAGCCCAGCAGGGTGTGGCGTCCGCAGGGGCAGGGGTTGGCGGCGAGGGCGAGGAGGAAGCGGGCGGGGAGGCGTACGACTCCGGCGGCGCGGGCGATGACGACGTGTCCGGATTCGAGGGGTTGGCGGAGGGCGTCGAGGGCTTTTCCGGAGAATTCGGGGGCTTCGTCGAGGAAGAGGATGCCGCGGTGTGCCAGGGAGACGGCGCCGGGCCTGGGGAGGCCGTTTCCGCCGCCGACGAGGGACTGCATGGTGGCGGAGTGGTGGGGTGCGCAGTAGGGGGCGCGGCGGACGAGGGGTTCGCCGGGCGGGAGGATGCCGGCGACGGAGTGGACGGCGGTGACTTCGAGGGATTCGTGTCGGGTGAGGGGCGGGAGGATGCCGGGGAGTCGTTCGGCCAGCATGGTCTTTCCGGCGCCGGGTGGGCCGGAGAGCAGCAGGTGGTGGCTGCCTGCGGCGGCGATTTCGAGGGCGCGGCGGGCGCGGTGCTGGCCTGCGACGTCGGCGAGGTCGGGTCCCGCGGTGGGGTCGTCGGGTTCGGCGGCGAGTCCGGTGCCGAGGCCTGCGCCGGGGATGAGGAGTCCGGCGAGCATGGCGTCGGGGCGGCCGGCTTCGGTGGGTTCTTCCTCGGGGACGGGTTCGTCGGTGAGGACGGCGATGAGTTGGCGGAGGCTGCGGACGCCGAGGACGGAGACCCCGGGGACGAGGGCGGCTTCGCCGGCGGTCTGTTCGGGGACGACGACCTGGCGGTATCCGGCGTCGGCGGCGGCGAGGACGGCGGGGAGGATGCCGCGGACGGGGCGGACGCGTCCGTCGAGGCCGAGTTCGCCGATGAGGACGAGGTCGGCGATGGCGCGGGGGTCGATCCGTTCGGCGGCGCCGAGGACGGCCGCGGCGACGGCGAGGTCGAATCCGGAGCCGCCCTTGGGGACGGACGCGGGGCTGAGTCCGACGGTGAGTTTCTTCTGGGGCCATTCGGCGCCGGAGTTGACGACGGCGGCGCGGACGCGGTCGCGGCTTTCGGTGAGGCTCTTGTCGGGGAGGCCGACGAGGGTGAAGGCGGCAACGCCGGGTTCGAGGTCGGCCTGGACCTCGACGACGACGCCTTCGACGCCGATGAGGGCGACGGAGCAGGTGCGGGCGAATCCCATCTCAGGCCACCCCTCGGGCGTGGGTGAGGTCGGGGGCGCCGCGGTGGGGCAGGACGATGCCGACGAGGTCGATGCGGACGCCGCCGGGGGGTGTCGGGGTGTCGTTGCGGGCGAGCCAGCAGGCGGCGAGGCGGCGGAGTCGTTCGGTCTTGCGGGGTGTGAGGGCGGCCATGGGGTGTTCGTAGGTTCCGTGGCGGCGGGTTTTGACCTCGCAGATGACGAGGGTGTCGCCGTCGCGGGCGACGATGTCGATCTCGCCGGTCCGGCCGCAGCGCCAGTTGCGGGCGAGGATGTGCATGCCGGTCGCGGTGAGCCGGCGGGTGGCCAGCTCTTCTCCGTACCGTCCGAGTGCTTGGGTCTTGTTCATGCGGTACCACCTCCGTCACCGACTGTGACGGAGTGGGGTGGACCGCGTGCGGCGCTGTGGACGGCCGGGGGTCTGTGGAAAACGGCCTCACCCGTGGGGGTGAGGCCGTCGATGGTGTCAGCTGCCCGAGGAGAGGGTTCGGCGGAGGGCCGACCGGGTCGGTCGCTCGGGAAGCGGCGGGGATGCCGGTGGTGTCAGCTGCCGGGGAGTTCGAGGTCGCTCTTGTTGAGCTCCTCGATGTTCACGTCCTTGAAGGTGAGGACGCGGACCTGCTTGACGAACCGTGCCGGTCTGTACATGTCCCAGACCCATGCGTCGGCCATGCTGACCTCGAAGAAGACCTCGCCCTGGACCGAGTGCACCTGCATCTCGTAGTCGTTGGTGAGGTAGAAGCGCCGCTCGGTCTCGATCACGTATTTGAACAGCCCGACGACGTCGCGGTACTCCCGGTAGAGCTTCAGCTCCATCTCGGTCTCGTACTTCTCGAGGTCCTCGGCGCTCATGGCATGTTCCCCTTCAGCCGTGCGTCCCCCTATTGTGCGCCAGCCGAACGCGCCCCTAAACGATTTCCGGGGCGAGAACCACCGGTGCACTCGGAGGTCCCTCGTCGAGCAGCGTGCGCAGCAGCTCGGCGAGTCTGGTCGGGTACACCGTCTCACGCGCCGCCGACAGTTCGGCGGAGGTCCACCATCTCAGGCCCGCGAGGCTGCGGTTCTCCAGGTCGGTGAGGGCCTGGGGCCGGGGTGCGGGCTCGGTTCGGCGGGTGCGGGCGAGGTAGTACCACTCGTCCTGGTCCCAGCGGCGCCCGTCGAAGGGGAAGGAGCAGTACCGCGTCCAGAGGACGGGTCCGAGGTCGATGTCGGTGATGCCGGTCTCCTCGACGAGCTCGCGCAGGGCGGCCTCCTCGCGGGTCTCGGCGCCCTCCAGGCCGCCGCCGGGGGTGAACCACCAGGTCTGCGCGGGGTCTTCGGGTTCGTAGCCGTGCAGGAGCAGGATGCGGTCGTCGGGGTCGAGGAGCACGACACGGGCGACCCTGCGGGGCGCGGCCCCACCCGACTCGACCGGAAACGGCGCGGCCCCACCAGACTCGACCGCACCAGACTCGCCCTCACCCGGCCCGGCCCCACCCGGCTCCACCCCGTACCACTCGCCCCCACCGGAGGAATCCGTCATGTACCCACCTTCTCCCGCTCGCCGGCCCGCTGCCCCGCCGCGCGACGTCTCGTGAAGACGCCTGCCACCGGTCCGTACGCGCCGCCGGCCAGGATCAGGACGGCTCCGGCCGCGATCGCGGTGAGGAGGGGGCGTACGGGCCCGGGTTCGGAGATGCCGCCGGGGAGGGCCGCGAAGCCCGTCGGGCGGTCCAGGAGGCCCTTGGCGGGCCAGACGACGGCGTCGACCCTGGCGACGACGGTGGAGCGGGGTACGGAGCCCTGGCCGGCCTCTTCGAGGTGGGAGCGCGAGTCGAGCGAGGTGTGCCGGTCGTCGCCGAGGAGGAAGAGGTTGCCCGCCGGGACGGTGACGGAGAACTCCGTACCGGACGCTCGGGTCCGTCCGTCGGGTCCGGGGCTCAGGTAGGGCTCGTCGACGGGGGTGCCGTTGACGGTGAGGCGACCGTCCCGGTCGCAGCAGGCGACGGTGTCGCCGCCGACGGCGGCGACCCGCTTGACCATGGTCGTGTTGCCCCAGAGGGGGTCCTCGAAGACGACGACGTCGCCGCGGCGCACCTCGTCGCCGTCGAGGCGCTGGGCGAGGATCTTGGACCCGACGTCGAGGGTGGGGGTCATGGAGTCGGTGGGGACGGTGTACGGCTGGTAGAGCAGGGCTCCCCAGACGAAGCCGCCGAGGAAGAGCACACAGCCGACGGCCACGGCCAGCCCCGACAGCACGCTGCCGAGGCGGCCGTGGCCGCTCTGGGTCCGTATGTTTCCGCTCATGTGCGCACCCCGTAGGTCTGTCGGCGGACCGCTGGTCTGTCGACGGTCCGGGACGGCACCCTACCCGCGGGTCACTACTCGGCGGTATGCCGAGCGGCGAGCTTCTTGCGGCGCCACAGCACCAGCGGAAGCGCTCCGGCGAGGCCTGCCGCGCCGAGGGGTGCGGCGCTCATGGCCTTGTTGAGCGCGGGGTTGTCGAAGATGTCGGGCACCGGGAGGGTGGCCCAGCGGGTGACGGGCCAGGCGATGACGACGGCGCGGCCGACGACCTCGTCGTTGGAGACGGTGCCGCCACCGGGGAGCTGCTGGTGGAAGCGGGAGTCCAGGGAGTTCTGGCGGTTGTCGCCCATGACCCAGATGCGGCCCTCGGGGACCTTGATGGGGCCGAAGGAGTCCTGGCAGGGGAGGGAGCCGGGGTAGAGGTACGAGGTCTCGTCCAGCGCCACCCCGTTGAGGATGACCTTGCCGCCCTCCTTGCAGGAGACGGTGTCTCCGCCGACGGCGATGACGCGCTTGATGAGGTCCTTCTCCTCGGCGGACGGCATGAGGCCGATGAAGCTGAGGAACTTCTGGACGACGTTGGGCGTGGGCGCGGTCTGGCCTTCGAGCCAGCCGCCCGGGTCGTGGAAGACGACGACTTCGCCGCGCTCGGGCTCGGAGCCGAACCAGGGGGTCAGTTTGTCGACGAGGACCCGGTCGCCCCTCTGGAGGGTGTTCATCATCGATTCCGAGGGGATCGAGAACGCCTGCACCAGGAAGGTCTTGATCAGCAGCGCGAGCACCAGGGCGATGCCGACGAGGAGGGGCAGTTCCTTCCAGAAGGAACGCTGCTTCCTGGGGCCCTTGCCGGAGCCGCCCGCCGCCGCGTCGTCGCCATCGCCGGGCGTGCCGTCGCCCGGCGGCCGCGCCTGCTCGTCACCCGTCACGTCGTCACCCGTCGTGTCATCGCCGAAGGCCCCGTCGGCCCTCTTGTCGGGCTCATCGTGTCCGGATCGTGCGCCGACGGCCAAATCCCCCACATCCACTCCTCAGTCCGTGCGATCGCCTGCCCCGGAACAGGGACAGGCCCACCACTCCCATAACGAGCAGAAGTTCCGCAGGGGTCGGGAGCCCGGGGAATCCGTTCAGATTCCGCTGGGACACACTATGCGACAGACCGGATGCGGACTCGGAACCCGTACGGGCGTCCGGTACGGCGGCGAAGGTGGCGCGTTCCTCCAGGCCGCGCCAGTGTCCGACGGGCCAGGCGATCACCACGGCGCGTCCCACGACCTGCTCCTCGGAGACGGTTCCGTGGTCCTTCTCGTCGAGGTGGTAGCGGGAGTCGGCCGAGTCGGAGCGGTGGTCGCCGAGGACGAAGATCCGGCCCTGGGGGACCTTCACCTCGAAGGGGATGGTGGACGGCTGGTTGCCCGGGTGCAGGTACGGCTCGTCGAGGGGTACGCCGTTGACGGTGATCCGCCCGTCCTCGCCGCAGCAGCGGACGGTGTCGCCCCCGACGGCGACGACCCGCTTGATGAGGTCGCGGTCGTCGGCGGAGGGCAGCAGTCCGATGAAGGTGAGGGCCTGCTTGGCCTGTTTGACGCCGATCGGGTCGTCGGCGGGCGGCGCGGCCTCGTGCTGGAGCCAGTTGCCGGGGTCCTTGAAGACGACGACGTCGCCGCGTTGCGGGCGGGAGCCGAACCAGGGGGTGAGCTTGTCGACGAGGACCCGGTCGGAGATGCGGATCGTCTGTTCCATGGAGCCGGAGGGGATGACGAACGCCTGGACCAGGAAGGTCTTGAGGACGAGCGCGATGAGGACGGCCACCGTGATCAGGATGGGGATCTCGCGGAGCGCGGAGCGCTGACGGCGTCGCTTGACCTTGCGGGCGAGCCTGCGTCGTTCGGCCCTGCCCGGCAGTGCGGCGCCCTGGCCGGGTGGCTGGTCGGTGTCGTGGCTCCGGCCGCCCGGCGGCCGTCCCCGGCTACCCATGGGCCCCCGCCCCGTGTCCGCCGGCGGGTGCGGCCGGTACGGCGTCGAAGGCGTCGGTTCCGGCCACGGTGGACCAGCGGCCGAAGGGCCAGGCGATCCAGTCGGCGCGTCCGACGACCTTGTCGACGGGGACCATGCCGCCGCCCGGGTCGCCGAGGTGGTCACGGGAGTCGCTGGACTGGCTGCGGTGGTCGCCCATGACCCAGAGGCGGTCCGGGGGGACGACGATGTCGAAGGGCACGCTGGAGGGCTGGTCGCCCGGCATCAGGTAGCGCTCCTCGACGGTCGCGCCGTTGACGGTGAGCCGGCCGTCCTTGTCGCAGCAGACGACCCGGTCGCCGCCGGTGCCGACGACCCGCTTCACGAAGTCGGTGTCGTCGGGCTCGGCGAGACCGAGGGCGGCGGCGCCGTCGTGCAGGAGACCGGTGACGGGGTTGTCCCGGGGCTGTTCGCGTACGAAGGATCCGGTGCCGTCGAAGACGACGACGTCGCCCCGGCCGGGGGCACTGCCGAAACGGTACGCCAGCTTGTTGACCAGGATCCGGTCGCCGATCCGGAGCGTCGGTTCCATGGAGCCGCTCGGGATCAGGAAGGGCTGCAGCACGAAGTGGCTCAGGAGCAGCATGAAGGCGACGCAGGCGCCACCGGCGAGGGCCGGGCGCCGCCAGGAGGAGAGGGCCCCGGGCTCCCCTGGAACGCGCGCGGAGCGCGACCCCTCCTCCGTGTCGGAAGAAGGGTCGCGCTCCGTGTGCTGTGCTTCGGTGTCCATCGGGGACAGAGCCTATCCGGCCTGCCTGTGCGAGGACTCGGAAGCGTCGAGCGTGCCGGGAGCCGAGGCTCAGCGGTCGCGCTTCTCCTTGATCTTGGCGGCCTTGCCGCGCAGCTCACGGAGGTAGTAGAGCTTGGCGCGACGGACGTCACCGCGGGTCACGAGCTCGATCTTCTCGAAGATCGGGCTGTTCACCGGGAAGGTGCGCTCGACGCCGACGGAGAACGAGACCTTGCGGACCGTGAAGGTCTCGCTGACGCCCGAACCCTGGCGGCGGATGACGACACCCTTGAACTGCTGGATGCGGGAGCGGGTGCCTTCGATGACGCGCACGTGGACGTTCACGGTGTCGCCGGGGCGGAAGGCGGGGAGGTCGGAGCGGAGCGAACCCGCGTTGACCTGGTCGAGCAGGGAGGCCATGGAGGTCTCTTTCCTCGCTGATGCCACAGGTCATCAGCGGTACGTTCGAGGATGATTCGGATCGCCGTCCGCTCCTGGCGGCGTCTTCCCCCTGTGGCAGGGGCGCGCGCCGGACGGACGACAGCGGCCTATTCTTCCACGTCGTCGAGCCTGCGCCAAAATCGGCCGCCGGGCTCGGGCGCCCATCCCATCATGGAGAGGATCTCGCGGTCCTTCTTGTCGAAGGCGGCGGGGTCGCAGCGCTCGATGAGATCGGGCCGGTGGGCGGCGGTGCGCCGGAAGGCCTCGTCGCGCCGCCAGCGCGCGATCCTGCCGTGGTGGCCGCTGAGGAGGACGTCGGGGATGCCCCGGCCGCGCCACTCGGGGGGCTTGGTGTAGACGGGGCCTTCCAGGAGGTTGGCCATGGCGCCGGGGGCGAAGGAGTCGTCGCGGTGGGACTCGGCGTTGCCGAGGACGCCGGGCAGGAGGCGGGCGACGGCCTCGGTGACGACGAGGACGGCGGCCTCGCCGCCGGCCAGGACGTAGTCGCCGATGGAGACCTCGTAGACGGGCATCCGGGTCGCGTACTCGTCCATGACGCGGCGGTCGATGCCCTCGTAGCGGGCGGGCGTGAAGATCAGCCAGGGCCGCTCGGAGAGTTCGACGGCCAGCTCCTGGGTGAAGGGGCGGCCGCTGGGGGTGGGGACGACGAGGACCGGGCCGTGGGCGCCGCCCTCGTAGCCGTCGGCGAGCGTCTGGTCGAGCGCGTCGCCCCAGGGGTCGGTCTTCATGACCATGCCGGGGCCGCCGCCGTACGGGGTGTCGTCGACGGTGTTGTGCCGGTCGTAGGTCCAGTCGCGGAGGTCGTGGACGTGGACGTCGAGCTGTCCGCGCGCGCGGGCCTTGCCGACCAGGGAGACGTTCAGCGGTTCGAGGTACTCGGGGAAGATCGTGACGACGTCGAGCCTCATGCCGTCTCCTCGCGGGACGCGTCGCCGGATCCCGCGCCGGACTCGTCCGCGGACTCCTCGTCGGACCCCGTGTCGGCCTCCTCGTCGGACTCCTCGTCGGACTCCTCGCGGGAGGAGGCGATCTCGGCGCGGTCGTCGATCAGGCCGGGCGGCGGGTCGATGACGGCCCGCTGCTCCTCCAGGTCGATCTCGACCACGATCTCCCCGACGAACGGGATCATCACCTCGGTGCCGTCGGGACGCTCGACGATGAAGAGGTCCTGGGACGGCAGGTGGGAGATCTCGGTGATCCGGCCGATCTCGGTGCCGTCGGCGAGGACCACGTCGAGGTCCATCAGCTGGTGGTCGTAGTACTCGTCCTCCTCCTCGGGCATCTCCGTGGGGTCGATCTCGGCGATGAGGAGGGTGTTGCGCAGGGCCTCGGCGCCGGTGCGGTCGCGGACGCCCTCGAAGCGGAGCAACAGCCGGCCGCTGTGCACCCGGCCGGTCTCGATGGTCAGCGGACCGGCGGAGGCCGGGTCGGTGAGCAGGACGGCACCGGGGCCGAGCCTGAGCTCCGGCTCGTCCGTGCGCACCTCGACGGTGACCTCGCCCTTGATTCCGTGGGCGCGGCCGATCCGCGCGACTACCAACTGCACTGCTCCACACTCTCCTGTCACACAGTCCGTACGACGCGAACGACAACGGGCCGGGGTGGGCTCGTAAGCCCTCCCCGGCCCGTGCCGGCACTACTAAGGTGATGCTGCCGGCCTGCTCAGCGGACCTGGTCCACGTCGACGAGGTCGACTCGGATGCCACGGCCGCCGATGGCGCCCACGACGGTGCGGAGCGCGCGCGCGGTGCGGCCGTTGCGGCCGATCACCTTGCCGAGGTCGTCCGGGTGGACCCGGACCTCCAGCACGCGGCCACGGCGCAGGTTGCGCGAGGCGACCTGCACGTCGTCGGGGTTGTCGACGATGCCCTTCACGAGGTGCTCGAGAGCCTCCTCGAGCATGATCAGGCCTCGGTCGACTCGGTGGACGCGGCCTCGGCCTCGTCCGCCTTCTTGTCGGCCTTCTTGGCCTTCGGGGTGATGGCCTCACCCTTGGCCTCGTCGCCCTCGAGGGCCTTCGCGAACTCGTCGAACGAGGCGCGCTTGGCTTCCTTCGTCGCCGGGACGAGCAGGGCCTTCTCGGGGGCCGGGAGGCCCTTGGCCTTCTGCCAGTCGCCGGTGAGCTTCAGGATGGCGAGAACCGGCTCGGTCGGCTGGGCGCCGACGGACAGCCAGTACTGCGCACGCTCGGAGTCGACCTCGATACGCGACGGGTTGTACGTCGGGTGGTAGAGGCCGATCTCCTCGATCGCGCGACCGTCCCGACGGGTGCGGGAGTCGGCGACGACGATGCGGTAGTGGGGCTGGCGGATCTTGCCGAGGCGCTTGAGCTTGATCTTGACTGCCACTGGAGTGGTGTCTCCTGGTCTTGACGTGGTTGGGCACTTTGAGATGCCACGTGGGGTTGCGGTACTCGGATGCCCGATGGACGCGTCAGCCGGAGGAGAGAGGGGTCCTGTGCGACTGTCGAGTACAGCTAGCCATTGTGCCACACACCGCGAGGTCAGCTCGCGGCGCCCACGGTCTCCGGGATGCGGAAGGGCTTGCCGCAGCCGCCGCAGACGATCGGGGCCTGGGCGAGCACCGAGGGCACCACGCGTACGTTCCGTCCGCAGTCGCAGACGGCCTTGACGCGGACGCCGCCGCCCGAGGAGCCGTGCCGGGCGGCCGGCCCGCGGAAGGAGCGCTTGGTGTCGGCCGCGGTGGCGACCGTGTGGGCCTTGAGCGCGCGCTGGAGCCGCTCGATGGTGGGCCGGTAGCGCCGCCTCGCCTCGGGGTTGAGCGTGACCAGGGAGAAGCCGCTGCTGGCGTGCGGCTCCTCGGGGTGGTCGAGGCCCATCTCCTCGGCGATCGCGAGGAATCTGCGGTTGTGATAGCGGCCGGCGCGGGAGGTGTCACGGACCCCTCGGGCGGCGGCGATGCCGTGGACTGCCTCGTGGAGCAGTCGTTCGAAGGAGAGTTCGGCGCCGCAGGCGGACGAGGACTCTCCGATCAGGGACTCGGGCGCGGCAAGATCGGGCAGCTCGGGGTGGTGCCGCTGAATGTCGGCCCACGCCTGTGCCAGCTCTGCGGCGAGAACAGGTGGTGTCGTGCTCACGTCGTGTACAACGAGCCGGAGTCCCCCCGGGTTCCATTCCGGGGCATCCCAAATATTTTGCACGTACCCGTCAGTTGCCGTTGATGTGTCGTGACGAGGGCCAGTGCGCCGATCTGCGGAGAAGCCGCGCAGGGGGCGTCAAGCTGGTGCGTAGTAGCGCATACGCCCCGGCGCGTAGCCGAGGTGCGCGCGCCCCCGGCGGAGGAGGCTCCCGAGGGGACCGGGAGGCGGCCTCGGAGCGGGCCCGGAGCGAGCCCCGGGCGGTGCCCGGGCGGACCGGGAAGTGTTGCAGGGACATTACCGGGCTCGCGCGCGGGGCGGCGCACCGCCCCTCCCCCGGCGAATCGGTGCGGCGCGAGCACTGGACGCGGCCCGGGATGCGCAGTTCCCTGACTACGGGGGGCTGTCGTCCGAGCACGGATTGGGGCACTTTTCCATGACACCTACGCTCGTCCCGCACCACCCCGCGCGTGACTGGGCCGAGATCCAGGAACGGATGCTCGTCCCGCTCTACGAGGCGGTGTACGACCGCCTCGGCGTGGGCGCCGGGAGCCGGGTCCTCGGCCTCCGCTGCGGCTCCGGCCTGGCGCTTCTGATGGCGGCCGCCCGGGGTGCCCGCATCGCCGGCGTGGACCGGGACCACGCGCGCGTGGAGCTGGCCAGGGAGCGGCTGCCGGAGGACGTCACCGTCACGGAGGAGCCTCCGGAGGACCTTCCGTACGACGTGATCACCGCCTTCCACACCACGGACGGCATCCTCCCGGAGCTGTCGGCGCTCACCCGTTCGGCGCAACGGGACACGGTGGTCGTGCTCGCCGGTTGGGGGCCGCCGGAGCGGTGCGCCACGGAGTCGGTGCTGGGGATCGCGGCCCGGCTGGCGGACCGCGGGCCGGCGGTCCGGACGGACCTGGACGGGCTGGTGGCGGGGGCGGGGCTGCGGCCGGACGGTTCGGGGCGGGTGGCCTGCCCCTTCGGGTACGCGAACGAGGGCAGCGCGGTGCGGGGGCTGCTGTCGACGGGCGCGTTCGACGAGGCCGTACGGGCGACCGACCTCTCCCAGGTGGAGAAGGAGATCGAGGAGGCGCTCGCGCCGCACGTGCGGGCGGACGGGACGGTGTGGATGCCGAACGTCTTCCGCTACGTCGTCGCCCGGGTGCCGTAGGAGCCCGTACGGGTCATCCGCTGCCCGTGGTCCCGGCGCCGTGGCAGCCGGTACGAGGGCATCGCGGGCCGGGAGGCCCCCGCTCCCCCGCTCAGTCCTCTTCCGCCCGGACCTCGCGCGTGATGCCCGCCGCGCGGTACGCCTCGGCCTCTTCCAGGGTCTCGTTCTCCAGGAGCGCGGCGGCCAGCGCGTCCAGCTGTTCGCGGTGCTCGCCGAGCAGGCGTACGGCGTTCTCGTAGCACTCGTCCACGATGCGGCGCATCTCCGCGTCGACGGTGTCGAGGGTCGCGGGGGCCGCCGACAGGCCGTACGCCTGCTGGGCGTCGCTCGGGATGGCCGTGAGGCGGCCGACGAGCTCGCTCATGCCCCAGCGTCCCGCCATGCCGCGGGCGATGTTGGTGACCTGCTCCAGGTCGCTCTCGGCGCCGGTGGTGACGACGCCGAAGACGACCTGTTCGGCGGCCATGCCGCCGAGGGCGCCGATGATCCGGCCGCGGAGGTACTCCTCGGTGTAGGCGTACCTGTCGGCGTCGGGGGTGGAGAGGGTGACGCCGAGGGCCCGGCCGCGCGGCACGATGGTGATCTTGCGGACCGGGTCGGCGCCCGGCTGGAGCATGCCGAGCAGGGCGTGGCCGCTCTCGTGGTACGCGGTCCGCCGCCGCTCCTCCGCGGGCATCACCAGGGGTCGTTCGGCGCCGAGCTGGACCTTCTCCAGGGCGTCGGAGAGGTCGGAGCGCGTGACGGC
Organism: Streptomyces sp. NPDC002057; assembly: GCF_040296665.1. Classification (NCBI taxonomy): domain Bacteria; kingdom Bacillati; phylum Actinomycetota; class Actinomycetes; order Kitasatosporales; family Streptomycetaceae; genus Streptomyces; species Streptomyces sp. NPDC002057. Next base: position 59,299 of record NZ_JBEOXR010000046.1, on the reverse strand, counting down.
CTTCTGGTCGCGCTTGACGGCGAGGAGGGCGGCCTCGTTGGCGAGGTTGGCGAGTTCGGCGCCGGTCATGCCGGGGGTCGTGCGGGCCACGTGCTCCAGGTCGACGTCCTTGGCGAGCGGGATCCCCCGGGTGTGGATCCTGAGGATGGCCTCGCGGCCGTCCCGGTCGGGCGGGTTGACGTGCACGATGCGGTCGAAGCGGCCGGGCCGGGTGAGGGCGGGGTCGAGGACGTCGGGGCGGTTGGTGGCGGCCAGGACGATGACCCCTTCGGAGCCGGTGAAGCCGTCCATCTCGGTGAGGATCTGGTTGAGGGTCTGCTCGCGCTCGTCGTGGCCGCCCATCCCGGAGCCGCCGCCCCTGGCCCGGCCGATGGTGTCGATCTCGTCGATGAAGACGATCGCCGGGGCGACCTTGCGGGCCTCGGTGAACAGCTCGCGCACCCGGGAGGCGCCGACGCCGACGATCATCTCGATGAACCCGGACGCGGAGGCGGAGAAGAACGGGACTCCGGCCTCGCCGGCGACGGCACGGGCGAGCAGGGTCTTGCCCGTGCCGGGCGGGCCGGCGAGGAGCACGCCGCGCGGCATCTTGGCGCCCATCTCGCGGTAGGCCTGCGGGTTCTTGAGGAAGTCGACGACGTCGTTGAGCTCGCCCTCGACCTCGTCGATGCCGGCGACGTCGGCGAAGGTGGTGCGCTGTCCGCCCTCCAGCTCGACGGGCTTGGGCGGGGCCTTGCGGCCGAGCATGCCGCCGGCGCCGCCCATGCCCGCGCTCATCCGGCGGGCGATGAAGATCCACAGGACGACGAGGAGCAGCATCGGCGCGAGCGAGATGAGGAGGTTGAAGAGGAAGCTGCGTTCCTGGACGACGGGTTCGGCGGTGACGGTGACGTTCTGCTTGGTGAGTTGCGCCCACAGGTCGTCGTCGGCGAAGGCGGGGCGCTGGGTGGTGAACTTGGTGTAGTCGCCGTCGCCGTCGGGGACGGGCTGTTTGTTCTTCAGCTGGCCCTGGATCGCGTCGCCCTTGGAGTAGATCTTGGTGACGTTCCCGGCGGCGACCTGTTTGTCGAACTCGGTGTACGAGATGGTCGGCCCGTCGCCGTCGTTGAAGAACGACAGGACGATGTTGGCGATCAGGTACACGGCGAGCGCGGTGAGGATGAGGCCGCCCCAGCCGCCCGGCATCCGCTTCTTCGGCGAGGGGGGTGGCGGGGCCCCTTCCGAGCGCCAGGGCTGGTCGGTCCGGTCGCGCGGGGGTACGGGGTTGGCCACGTGGCTCTCCTCGGGGCGGCTGTGGCCCCAGTATCGAAGAGCGGGACGGACCCGGCATGGCGGGCGGTCCGGAGGGATGAAAAGGGGCCCGGGGCGGTTTCGTACCGCTCCGGGCCCCTTCGCTCGGGGTGTGGGCCGCGTCAGCCCATGAACTTCTTGAACTCGTCCGGGAGCTCGAAGTCCTTCGGGGTCTGTCCCGGCGCCGGGAGGCCGAAGGCGCCGCCCTGCTGCGCCTGGTCGCGGCGTTCGGCGGCGGCCTGCTCGTCGGCCTTCCGCTTCATCGGGTTGCCGCTCTTGCGCTTGCCCTTGGCCTGCTTGATCTGCTTCTTCTGCCGGCCGGGGCCGCCGCCCATGCCGGGCATGCCCGGCATGCCGGGGAGGCCGCCGCCCTGGGCCATGCGGGACATCATCTTGCGGGCCTCGAAGAACCGCTCGACCAGGCCCTTGACGGCGCTGACCTCGACGCCCGAGCCCTTGGCGATACGGGCGCGGCGGGAGCCGTTGATGATGGTCGGGTCGTGGCGCTCGCCGGGGGTCATCGACTTGATGATGGCGGCCGTGCGGTCGACGTCGCGCTCGTCGATGTTGGCGATCTGCTCCTTCATCTGGCCCATGCCGGGGAGCATGCCGAGGAGCTTGGAGATGGAGCCCATCTTGCGGACCTGCTCCATCTGCGCCAGGAAGTCGTCGAGGGTGAACTCCTGGCCCTTCTTCGACGCGAGCTTGGAGGCCATCTTGGCGGCCTCTTCCTCGTCGAAGGTCTGCTGGGCCTTCTCGATGAGGGAGAGCATGTCGCCCATGCCGAGGATGCGGGACGCCATGCGGTCCGGGTGGAACGCGTCGAACTCGTCCAGCTTCTCGCCGTTGGAGGCGAACATGATCTGCTTGCCGGTGACGTGCGCGATGGAGAGCGCGGCGCCGCCGCGGGCGTCGCCGTCGAGCTTGGAGAGCACGACTCCGTCGAAGCCGACGCCGTCGCGGAAGGCCTCGGCGGTGTTGACCGCGTCCTGGCCGATCATGGCGTCGACGACGAAGAGGACCTCGTCGGGGCTGACGGCGTCGCGGATGTCCGCGGCCTGCCGCATCAGCTCCTGGTCGATGCCGAGGCGGCCGGCGGTGTCGACGATGACGACGTCGAACATCTTGGTGCGCGCGTACTCGATGGAGTCCTTGGCGACCTGGACCGGGTCGCCGACGCCGTTGCCCGGCTGGGGGCCGTAGAAGGCGACGCCCGCGCGCTCGGCGACCACGCCGAGCTGGGTGACGGCGTTGGGGCGCTGGAGGTCGCAGGCGACGAGCAGCGGGGAGTGGCCCTGGCTCTTGAGCCAGAGGCCGAGCTTTCCGGCGAGGGTGGTCTTACCGGCGCCCTGGAGACCGGCGAGCATGATCACGGTGGGCGCGGTCTTGGCGAACCGCAGGCGCCGGGTCTCGCCGCCGAGGATGGAGACGAGCTCCTCGTTGACGATCTTGATGACCTGCTGGGCGGGGTTGAGAGCCTGCGAGACCTCGATGCCGAGGGCGCGCTCCTTGACCTGCTTGATGAAGGACCGGACGACCGGCAGGGCGACATCCGCTTCGAGCAGCGCGATACGGATTTCGCGCGCGGTGGCGTCGATGTCCGCCTCGGACAGACGGCCCTTGCCGCGGAGGTTCTTGAAGGTCGCTGCAAGGCGGTCGGAGAGGGTATCGAACACGGCGGTCGCGGATCCTCGGTGTCGGGGGCGGTCGGATTGCCCTCCAGGGTATCGGGCCGCTCGAAGTGTGTGCCCCCGCCCGCCGGATCCGGCGCGCGGGGGCGGTTGGGCCGGGGGTTCAGCGGAGCGCCGATTCCAGGGTGCGGGCCAGGTCGATGGCCTCCTCGTCGGGGAGGAGGGTGCCGTCGGGGCGGGTCACGTACAGGGTGTCGACGGCGTTCGCTCCGAGTGTCGACACGTGGGCGCTGCGGACGCGGACCTCGGCGCCCTCCAGGGCGCGGCCGATGCGGTGGAGGAGGCCGGGGGCGTCCTGGGCGCGGACCTCGATGACGGTGGCGAGGCGGGAGTCGGCGGCGGCGACGGTGACGCGGGGCGGGGGTGCGGTGAGGCCGCGGCGGCGCGGGTAGGCGGCTTCGCGTTCGGCGAGGCGGGCGGGGATGTCGAGGGAGCCGTCGAGGGCGCGGACGAGGTCGGCGCGGAGCCGGGCGGCCTCGGGGAGGGAGCCGTATTCGGCGGCGACCCGCCAGTCGAGGACGAGGACGGGTCCCGGTGCGGTGCCGAGGCCGGTGGGGAGGTCGACGGCGCGCAGGTCGGCGGCGCGGACGGTGAGCCGGTGCAGGGCGAGCACGCCGGCGACGGCGGGGAGGACGCCGGGCCGGTCGGGCAGGGCGATGGCGAGTTCGACGCCGATGGGTTCGGCGCGGTCGGGGTCGGCGGGGTCGGGGTCGGCGGGCGGTTCGGTGCGGGCGCGGAGGGTGAGGACGGGTTCGCCGGTGCGCAGGGCCTCGATGGCGAGGCGTTCCTGTTCGGCGCTGGGGGCGGCGGCCTCGGGGTCGGGCGGGGTCTCGCCCGCGAGGACGCCCGCGACGCGTTTGACCAGGTCGGCGACGAGGGAGGCGCGCCAGGAGGACCAGGCGGCGGGGCCGGTGGCGAGGGCGTCGGCCTCGGTGAGGGCGTGGAGGAGTTCCAGGGTGCCGACGGTGCCGACGGCGGTGGCGACGGAGCGGACGGTGGCGGGGTCGTCGAGGTCGCGGCGGGTGGCGGTCTCGACGAGGAGGAGGTGGTGGCGGACGGCGGTGGCGATGGTGGTGACGTCGGTGCGGTCGAAGCCGATGCGGGTGGCGAGGTCGCGGGCGATGGTCTCGCCGGCGACGGAGTGGTCGCCGGGCCAGCCCTTGCCGATGTCGTGGAGGAGGGCGGCGACGAGGAGGAGGTCGGGGCGGCCGACGCGGCGGGTGAGGGAGGAGGCGCGTACGGCGGTCTCGACGAGGTGGCGGTCGACGGTCCAGGTGTGGACGGGGTTGCGCTGGGGGCGGCAGCGGACGCGTTCCCAGTCGGGGAGGAAGAGGGTGATGAGCCCTTCGGCTTCGAGGGCCTCCCAGACGGGGACGGTGGCCTCGCCGGCGCCGAGGAGGGTGACGAGTTCCTCGCGGGCCTCGGCGGGCCAGGGCACGGGCAGGGGTTTGGCGGCGGCCGCGAGGCGGCGTACGGCGTGCAGGGAGATCGGCAGGGCGGACTGGGCGGCCGCGGCGGCGGCCCGCAGGGGCAGGACGGGGTCGCGTTCGGGGCGGGCGGTGCGGGCGAGGACGACCTCGCCGTCCATCTCGACGACGCCTTCGGCGAGCGGGGTGCGTTCGACGGGTGGTTTTCCGGCGCCGGCGCGGCCGGAGGCTCCGCGGCCGCCGAGGAGGGTGCGCAGGCGGGGTCGGGTGGAGCGGGCCTTGAGGACGCGGTGGACCTCGCGCCAGGTGACGTCGGTGGCGTACGAGATGGTCCGGGCGGCCTCGTACACCTCGCGGAGCAGGGTGTCGGCGTCGAGGAGGCCGAGTTCGCGGGCGACGGCGTCCTGTTCCTGGAGGGCGAGCCGGTCGGTGGCGCGGCCGGTGGTGAGGTGGAGGGCGTCGCGGGCGTCGAGGAGGCGGCGGCGGGCTCCGTCGAGGCCTTCGCGGGGGGCGTCGGCGACCCAGGTGGCGGCGACGGCGCGGAGGACCTGGGCGTCGCGGAGGCCGCCTCTGGCCTCCTTGAGGTCGGGTTCGAGGAGGAACTGCAGCTCGCCGGTGCGTTCGGCGCGTTCCCGGCAGAGTTCGTGGAGTTCGGGGAGTCGCTTCGGGGCCTGGTTGCGCCAGTCGGCGAGGACGGTCGTGCGGAGGGCGGCGACGAGTCCGTGGTCTCCGGCGAGGGGCCGGGCGTCGAGGAGGCCGAGGTGGACCTTGAGGTCGTCGGCGGCGGTGGCGCGGGCTTCGGCGGGGGTGCGGACGGAGTGGTCGAGGGCGAGCCCGAGGTCCCAGACGGGGTACCAGATCCGGTCGGCGAGGGCGGCGACGGCGGCCTTGTCGGCGGTGCCGTCGTGGAGCAGGAGGAGGTCGAGGTCGCTGCGGGGGGAGAGTTCGGCGCGGCCGTAGCCGCCGACGGCGACGAGGGCGGTGCCGCGGGGCGGGGCGGCGGCCGTGAAGAGCCCGGCCAGCCAGTCGTCGGTGAGCCGGGAGAGCGCGGTACGGCGCGGCGGCCCGGACCGCTCCTTCTCGTGGAGGAGGAGCAGCCGGGCCGCCGCGTAACCGCCGGGTCCCGATTCTTCGGTCTCTTCGCTGACTTCGAGGCTCGTCACCCGGCGGCTCCTTCGTGTGCTTACAGTGCGTCCGGACCGCGTTCGCCGGTGCGGACCCTTACGGCGGTCTCGACCGGCACGCTCCACACCTTGCCGTCTCCGATCTTGCCGGTTCGGGCGGCCTTCACGACGACGTCGATGAGCTGTTCGGCGTCCTCGTCCTCGACGAGGACCTCGATGCGGATCTTGGGGACCAGGTCGACGGTGTACTCGGCGCCCCGGTAGACCTCGGTGTGGCCGCGCTGGCGGCCGTAGCCGCTGGCCTCGGTGACGGTGAGGCCGTGGACGCCGAAGGCCTGGAGGGCCTCCTTGATCTCGTCGAGCCGGTGCGGCTTGACGACCGCGGTGATGAGCTTCATGCGTCCACCTTCGTGTTCTCCGTGACGGCCTGGGCGGTGGCGGTGGAGCGCGAGGACGCGCCGCCGCCGGCTCCGCTGAAGTCGTACGCGGTCTCGGCGTGCTCGACCTGGTCGATGCCGGAGACCTCGTCGTCCTCGCTGACCCGCATCCCCATCGTCTTGTCGATGATCAGGGCGAGGATCGCGGAGGCGATCAGAGAGTAGGCGAGGACGGCGAAGACGCCGACGGCCTGCTTGCCGAGCTGTTCGAGGCCGCCGCCGTAGAAGAGGCCCTTGGCGTCGGACTGGACGCCGCCGGTGGCGAAGAGGCCGACGAGGAGGGAGCCGATGACACCGCCGACGAGGTGGACGCCGATGACGTCGAGGGAGTCGTCGTAGCCGAACTTGTACTTGAGGCCGACGGCCATGGCGCAGAGGAGGCCGGCGATGGCGCCGACCGCGATGGCGCCGAGCGGGCTGACGGCGCCGCCGGCCGGGGTGATGGCGACGAGTCCGGCGACCGCGCCGGAGGCGGCGCCCAGGGTGGTGAAGGAGCCGTGGCGGATCTTCTCGTAGGCGAGCCAGGCGAGCATGGCGGCGGCGGTGGCGACCTGGGTGTTGACGAACATCACGGCACCGACGCCGTCGTCGTTGCCGAGCCAGGAGCCGGCGTTGAAGCCGAACCAGCCGAACCAGAGGAGACCGGCGCCGAGCATCACGAGCGGGAGGCTGTGGGGGCGCATCGGGTCCTTCTTGAAGCCGACGCGCTTGCCGATGACGAGGATGACGCCGAGGGCCGCGGCGCCGGCGTTGATGTGGACCGCGGTTCCGCCGGCGAAGTCGATGACGCCCATCTCGAAGAGCCAGCCGCCGGAGCCCCAGACCCAGTGGGCGACGGGGAAGTAGACGACGGTGACCCAGAGGGTGATGAAGAGGGCCCAGGCGGTGAACTTGACGCGGTCGGCGAGGGCGCCGCTGATCAGGGCCGGGGTGAGGATCGCGAACATCAGCTGGAAGACGGCGAAGACGTACACCGGGATGGTGTAGCCGTCCCACAGTTCGGTGACGCCGATGCCGCTGAGGCCGACGTAGTCGGAGGACCAGCCGATGATCGAGCCCGTGTCGGCGCCGAACGCGAGGCTGAAGCCGTACAGCACCCAGAGGATCGTGACGATCCCGAGGCTGATGAAGCTCATCATCAGCATGTTGAGGGTGGACTTGACGCGGACCATGCCTCCGTAGAAGAAGGCGAGTGCCGGGGTCATCAGCATGACCAGGGCGGAGCAGATGAGCATGAACCCGGTGTTGGCGGCAGACAGCTCGGGGGCGTCTGCTGCCAGGGTCGTGATGGCTGGTGCCATCGGCGTCTCCTCGTCGTCGGTACGGCCTGTGCGGGGCGGGGCCGGAGAGCGGCCGGCCGTGAGGGGTGGCCGGTTATGGGCCAGAGGTTGGCGCAGCGCGGTTTCCGCCGATGCCGCACGATGTTTCCGACCGGTGACGAAGGGGTGGGGCGTGTTACGCGACCGTGAACGGCCGTGTCGCGGCGGGGTGCCGTCCGTACCCTGCACAGCCCCCGCACAGCGGAAAAACCGGCCCCGCCGGGCGTCCGTGTGACCTTGCGGCGGGGGAGCCGAGTCGGGCAGTACGGGACGTCCGGCGCGGCCGGGGTCGGGGGCCTCGCGGGGGGCCGGGGGGGGTCAGACCGCTTCGGCGGCCTCGGGCAGCAGCTGGGTGAGGCGGTCGGTGAGCTGGACGACCTCGGCGACGTCGCCGAAGCCGCGGGCGGCGTGGTCGACGGTCTTGCGGAGCCGGGTGTTGACCCGCTCGGAGCGGATGCTCCGGGCGACCCCGAGGGCCTTCTCGGCGAGGACGACGGACTGCTCGGGCTCGCGCTTGAGGAGGTGCACGGTGGCCATGCCGATGAGGTTGAGCGCGTACGACCGCTGGTGGTCGGGGTCCTTCTCGAAGAGGGCGACGGCCCGCTCCATGACGGGCTCGGCGAGCGAGGCGTAGGTCGGGGAGCGCCCGGCGACGTAGGCGAGGTCGCGGTAGGAGTGGGAGTTCTCGCCGTTGAGTTCGGCCTCGGAGAAGAAGCCGATCCAGTCGGGCTCGGGCTCGCCGTCGAGGCCGACGTCGGAGAAGGTGTCCTCGGCCATCCGGACGGCCCGCTTGCACTTGGAGGGCTGGCCCATGTTGGCGTAGGCGCGGGCCTCCATCGCATACAGCATGGCCTGGGTGCGCGAGGTGGCGCAGTCCCGACTTCCGTACTGGGCGAGGTGGATGAGTTCGAGGGCGTCGTCGGGCCGGCCGAGGTGGATCATCTGGCGGCTCATCGAGGACAGGATGTACGAGCCGAGGGGCTTGTCGCCGGCTTCCTTGGCGGCGTGCAGGGCGAGGACGAAGTACTTCTGGGCGGTGGGCTGGAGGCCCACGTCGTAGCTCATCCAGCCGGCGAGTTCGGCGAGTTCGGCGGCGCAGGTGAAGAGGCGCTTCGCGGTGGCGGCGGGCTGGGGCTCCTGGAGGAGGTCGGTGACCTCGTGGAGCTGGCCGACGACGGCCTTGCGGCGGAGTCCGCCGCCGCACTGGGCGTCCCACTTGCGGAACATGGCGGTGGTGGATTCGAGGAGGTCGAGTTCGAGCTCGGAGAGCCGGTTGGGGCGGCGGGCGTCGGCGAGGGGATCGGGGCGCTCGATGTCGCCGGCGGGGGTGGGGACGAGCCAGCGCTGCATCGGTTCGATGAGGGCGGGTCCGGCGGCGAGCGACAGGGACGAGCCGAGGAAGCCGCGGCGGGCGAGCATGAGGTCGCTGCGGGAGAACTCGCTGAGCAGGGCGACGGTCTGCGGTCCGGCCCAGGGCAGGTCGACGCCGGAGACGGACGGCGACTGGTGGGCGGTGCGCAGGCCGAGGTCCTCGACGGCGACGACGGAGCCGAAGCGCTCGGAGAACAGCTCGGAGAGGATGCGCGGGATGGGCTCGCGGGGCTGTTCTCCGTCGAGCCAGCGGCGTACGCGCGAGGTGTCGGTGGAGATGTGGTGCGCGCCCATCTGGCGCGCCCGGCGGTTCACCTGCCGCGCGAGTTCGCCCTTGGACCAGCCGCTGCGCACGAACCACGAGCCCAGCTGCTCGTTCGGGCGCTTGCCGGCAGTCGTACCGTCTGCGCCGTTGCCGCCCACTGGAACGCCCCCATCCACCTGATTGCCTGTCTGCTGTGCGAACCCCTATCAGAATGCCGTGTCTTGCGGCACCCGTCCGGCGTTCGCACTCCTTCGAACTGGAAACCGGGTTGCCTCCGGCATACCCACGCGTGCGCGCCACCCCGGGGTTCGAGTACCGAAAGTAATCCTACGATCACGTCTCCACGAGGGCGATTCAAGAAACGCCACCATTCGCCACCCCTTCGAATGAACTCGTCCGCCGTGGAACGCGATTCACTTGACATGCGACGAACCGGAGTCGGCGGACGGATGCGCGGAGAGGCGTGCACACCGGCCCGCACCACCCCTCGCACGACCGCGCACCAGAAGCACGCGGCGGAGCGTGACGAAGGGTGACGACGGTGCTCCGGGTCGTAACCACCGGCGCGCTCGACCCGTTGGAGGGGACATGGGTTTCACGATCGGCGGCATTCGTGAGATGCGGTCCGGCGTACGCCGCCGCGTACGCACGACGGAGTGCACAGCGGTGGCCGAGTACACGGGGCTGTGGGGCTGGGACGTGACCCCCGGGGCGCGGGCCGTCTCGGGCCAGTGCTCCTGCGGGGATCCGGCGTGTGCCGCCCCGGGCGCGCACCCCCTCTCCTTCGCTGAACCGGTCCCGGCGGGCGCCGGGCTGGACGACGCGACGAAGGCGTGGTCCCGGTATCCGGGGGCGGCGCTGCTGCTGCCGGTGGGCAGGGCCTTCGACGTGATCGAGGTCGCGGAGGCCGCGGGCCGCCGGGCGCTCGTCCGTCTGGAGCGCATGGGGCTGCCGCTGGGCCCGGTGTGCGCGACGCCGACCGGGCGGGCACGGTTCTTCGTGGCGCCGGGTGCGGCGGCCGAGCTGCCGCAGCTGCTGTACCGGATGGGCTGGGACGACGCCGATCTGGATCTGCACTGTCTGGGGCCGGGCAGTCACATCACCGCTCCCCCGTCGGACCTGGGCGGGCTCGGGCCGGTGCGCTGGCTGCGGCCCCCGAGGCTCGACACGGCGGGCGCGCCGCCGCAGGCGCGGCTGCTGCTGGGCACCCTGGCGTACATCTGTCACCGGACGCACCTCTGATCCGCCTCGGGGTTCCGGTACGCGGAAGGGCCCTCGCCGTGTGACGGCGAGGGCCCTTCCGTGTGCCGTGCGGGGTGTCAGTCGCCGATCAGGGCGTCGACGAAGGCGCCCGGCTCGAAGGGGGCCAGGTCGTCCGGGCCCTCGCCCAGGCCGACCAGCTTGACCGGGACGCCCAGCTCGCGCTGGACGGCGACGACAATGCCGCCCTTGGCGGTGCCGTCGAGCTTGGTCAGGACGATGCCGGTGATGTCGACGACCTCGGCGAAGACGCGGGCCTGGGTCAGGCCGTTCTGGCCGGTGGTGGCGTCGAGGACGAGGAGGATCTCGTCGAGCGGGCCGTGCTTCTCGACGACGCGCTTGACCTTGCCGAGCTCGTCCATGAGGCCGGTCTTGGTGTGGAGGCGGCCGGCGGTGTCGATGAGGACGACGTCGGCGCCCTCGGCGATGCCCTCCTTGACCGCGTCGAAGGCGATCGACGCCGGGTCGCCGCCCTCCGGGCCGCGGACGGTGCGGGCGCCGACGCGCTCGCCCCAGGTCTGGAGCTGGTCGGCGGCGGCGGCGCGGAAGGTGTCGGCGGCGCCGAGGACGACGGACTTGCCGTCGGCGACGAGGACGCGGGCCAGCTTGCCGGTGGTGGTGGTCTTCCCGGTGCCGTTGACGCCGACGACCATGACCACGCCCGGTACGTCGGTGGGGCTGTCGGTCTTCACCGTGCGGTCGAGGTCGGGGCCGAGGAGGGTGATGAGCTCCTCGCGGAGCAGAGCACGGAGTTCCTCCGGGGTGCGGGTGCCGAGCACGCGGACCCGCTCGCGCAGCCGCTCGACGAGCTCCTGGGTGGGGGCGACGCCGACGTCGGCCGTGAGAAGGGTCTCCTCGATCTCCTCCCAGGTGTCCTCGTCGAGGTGCTCGCGGGACAGGAGCGTGAGCAGCCCCTTGCCGAGCGAGTTCTGGGAGCGGGCGAGGCGGGCGCGGAGCCGTACGAGCCGGCCGGCGGTCGGCTCCGGGACCTCGATCTCGGGGGCCGCGGGCTCGGCGACGACGGGGTCCTCGACGGCGACCGGCGTCTCGGTGGCCTCCTCGGCGGGGAGTTCGACCTCCTCGACCGTGCGGCGTGGTTCCTCCCGCGGCGTCTCCGCCTCCTCGCCGACGTGCGGTTCGGCGGGCGGAGCGGTGATGGTCGGCGTGGTGGACGGCGGCTCGGCCGGCGGCAGCTGCTTCTTCTTGCGGCCGCTGATCACGAGCCCGCTCGTCACGGCGACGGCGACGACCAGTGCGATGACTACAGCAAGGATGAGTTCCATAACCTGACCAGTATCGGCCAAGAAGAGACCGGAGACGGAGCACGTACGCTGGGTGGGTCCCCCACATCTGTACGGAGTACCCCCATGCCCCACGACGCCTCCGAAGCCGCAGGCGCGACGCACGACGGCGCGATGGAGACCCGCGGTCTCGAACCCGTCCCCGACGCGGAGCGGACCGGCCGTGTCCGCGAGCTCTTCCCGACCTGGGTCGCCGCCAACATCAGTGTGCTGCTGCTCACGATGGGTGCCGGCCTGATCGTCTTCAACGGTCTGAACTTCTGGCAGGTCCTGATCGTGGCGATCGCCGCGCCCGTGCTGTCGTACGGGATCGTCGGCCTGATCTCGATCGCGGGCAAGCGGGGCGGTGCGCCGGGGATGGCGCTGTCGCGGGCCGTGTTCGGCCAGCGCGGAAACCTTTTTCCCGGGTCGTTGATCTGGGTGGCCCGGTGGGGCTGGGAGACCATCAACGCGGTCACCGGCGCCTACGCGGTGCTGACCGTGCTCGACCTCCTCTTCGGCGTGAAGTCGAACACGCTCCTCATCGTGGTGACGCTGCTGCTCTTCGTGACCTGCACCTTCCTGGTGTCGGGGCTCGGGATCAACGCCCTGCGGGTGTGCAGCAAGTGGTCCACGTACCTCTTCGGTGCCTTCTCGGTCCTCGTCCTGGTCTACCTGGTGGCGAACACCGAGTGGTCGGCGGTCTTCGACAAGCCGGCCGGTTCGACGGCGATGATGATCGCGGGCATCGGCACGATCGCGGCCGGCGGCATCAGCTGGGTCCCCTCGGGCCCCGACTTCACCCGCTACCTGCCGCGTACGGCCTCCTCGAAGGCGATGGTCGGCTCGACGATCGGCGGCGCCGGGATCGTCGTCCTGCCGATGGTCCTGATGGGCGCGGTGATGGCGGTGTCGACCCCGGACCTGGCGTCGGCGCAGGACCCGGTCTCCTTCATCGGTGAGCTGCTGCCGATGTGGATCTCGGTGCCGTACCTGGTGATCGCCCTGCTCGGGATGCTGCTGATCAACTCGATGTCGATGTACTCGGCCGGGTTCACGGCGCAGACCCTCGGCATCAAGGTGTCGCGTGCGGCGGCGGTCAGCGTGAACGCGGTGATCAGCCTGGTCTTCGGCTTCCTGCTGATGGTGGTGGCGACCAGCTTCATCGGTTCGTTCATCTCGTTCCTGACGCTGCTCGCGGTGGCGTTCTCGGCCTGGATCGGCGTGTTCGGCGTGGACATGCTGCGGCGCCGGTCGTACGACGCGGTGGCGCTGATGGACACGGGCCGGACGAGCGCGTACTGGTACCGGGGCGGTTTCGCCTGGCAGGCGATGACGGCGTGGGCGGTGGCGCTGCTCGTGGGCCTGCTGTTCACGAAGGTCGACTGGTTCTCCGGCCCGCTCGCCTCCTCCTGGATCGGCGAGAACGGCCTGGGCTGGGCGGCGACGATCGTGGTGGCGGGCGTGCTGTACGCCGTGCTGCCGCGCTCGCCCGAGCCGGCTCCGGCGGAGTCCGCCGAGGTGCGCGAGACCGTTTCCATCTGACGCTGCGTCAGCTAACGTCCCCCTTCGCCGGTATCCCACTCGCGGAGGGGGACTTCCCATGCCCTTCACAGTCGTACGGTTCAACCTCGTCGATCCCCGCGCGACCCCGGAGTCCCTCTCGGAGCGCTACCGGGCCGCCCTCGCCATGGCCGCGTACGCCGACGGGCACGGGGTCGACACCGTGCAGACCGAGGAGCACCACGGGGTCGCGAACAACTGGCTGCCCTCCCCCTTCGCCTTCGCGGGCGCGGTCTTCGGCGCCACGGAGCGGATCGCGGTCACCGTCTCGGCGATCATCGGGCCGCTGCACGACCCGCTGCGCCTCGCGGAGGACATCGCGGTCCTGGACCTGCTGAGCGGGGGCCGCCTGGTGACGGTCGCCGGGATCGGCTACCGGCCGGAGGAGTACGAGGAGCGCGGCGTCGACTGGGGGCGGCGCGGCAAGCTCCAGGACCTGCTCCTGGAGACCTTGCTGACGGCGTGGACCGGTGAGCCGTTCGCGTATCGGGGCCGTACGGTACGGGTCACCCCGCGGCCCTTCACGCGGCCGCATCCGCTGCTCCTCGTCGGGGGTTCCTCGCGGGCGGCGGCCCGGCGGGCGGCCCGGCTCGGGCTGCCGTTCTTCCCGAGCGCGCACCTGCCGGAGCTGGAGGCGTACTACCGGGAGCGGTGCGAGGAGTACGGCACGGAGGGCTGGACGATGATGCCGGCCGAGGTGACCCCGCTGCTGCACCTGTCGGAGGACCCGGACCGGACCTGGGCGGAGTACGGGGAGCACTTCCTGCACGAGGCGCGGACGTACGCCTCCTGGCAGTCGAAGGACATCCGCTCGGCGGTGCGGTCGGCGGCGACGACGGTGGCGGAGCTGCGCGCGGAGGGGGTCTACCGGGTCGTCACGCCGCAGGAGTGCCTGACGCTCGGTCTGGAGAGCCTCGTGCTGCATCCGCTGTGCGGCGGGATGCCGGTGGAGGAGGGGTGGCGGAGCGTGCGGCTGTTCTGCGACGAGGTGCTGCCCGGATTGTCGGAGCGGGGGTGACGGCGAACCGCCCCGGTCCGGGGCTCGGGGCCTCGGACCGGGGCGGTCTCCGTGGGTGAGGAGCGGGGCAGCGGGGGGTTAGCCCATCTCCTCCAACGCCTTGCCCTTGGTCTCCTTGACGTACCTGAGCACGAAGGGGATCGAGAGCACGGCGAAGACCGTGTAGATGATGTAGGTGCCGGAGAGGTTCCAGTCGGCGAGGGACGGGAAGCTCGCGGTGATGGCCCAGTTGGCGATCCACTGCGCGGAGGCGGCGACGCCGAGGGCGGCGGCGCGGATCCGGTTGGGGAACATCTCGCCGAGGAAGACCCAGACCACCACGCCCCACGAGAGGGCGAAGAAGAGCACGAAGACATGGGCGGCGACGAGCGCCACGACGCCCTGGGTCTCGGGCAGTTTGCCGTCGACGAGGTCGGCGGAGAAGGCCCAGGCCTCGACGGCGAGGGCGATCGCCATGCCGATGGAGCCGACGAGGGCGAGCGGCTTGCGGCCGACGCGGTCGACCAGGACCATCGCGATCACGGTGCCGATGATGTTGATGATCGACGTGGTGAACGAGTAGAAGAACGAGCTCGACGGGTCGATGCCGACGGACTGCCAGAGGGTCGCGGAGTAGTAGAACGCGACGTTGATGCCGACGAGCTGCTGGAAGACCGAGAGCCCGATGCCGACCCAGACGATGGGCAGCAGCTTGAAGCGGGAGCCGATGACGAGCAGGTCCTTGAAGGTGGACTTGTGCTCGCTGCGCATGGCCCGGTCGATCTCGGCGACGCGCTGGTCGAGGTCGACGCCCTTGCCCTCGACCTCGGCGAGGACCTCCTTGGCCCGTTCGGTCTTCCCGACGGAGATGAGGAAGCGGGGGGACTCGGGGATGGCGAAGGAGAGCATGCCGTAGAGGAGCGCGGGCACGACCATCACGCCCAGCATCCACTGCCAGGCCTCAAGGCCGCCGATCTCGCCGCGCTGGTCGCCGTCGGCGAGCTGGAGGATGCCGTAGTTGACCAGCTGGGAGATGGCGATGCCGATGACGATCGCGGCCTGCTGGAAGGAGCCGAGGCGGCCGCGGTAGGCGGCGGGGGCGACCTCGGCGATGTAGGCGGGGCCGATGACGGAGGCCATGCCGATGGCGAAGCCGCCGATGACCCGCCAGAGGGCCAGGTCCCAGAGGGCGAAGGGCAGCGCCGAGCCGACGGCGCTGACGGCGAAGAGCACCGCGGAGATCTGCATGCAGCGGATGCGGCCGATGCGGTCGGCGATCCGGCCCGCGGTGGCGGCGCCGATGGCACAGCCGATCAGGGCGATGGCGATGACCTGGGCGAGGGTGCCGGAGCCGATGTCGTAGCGGTCGCGGATCGCCTCGACGGCGCCGTTGATGACGGAGCTGTCGTAGCCGAAGAGGAAGCCGCCCATCGCGGCGGAGGCCGTGATGAAGATGACGTGGCCGAGGTGGTCGGGGTGAGCCGCCCTGCCTTCGGACGGCGGCGGCGTGGGCGCCTGCGTGCTGGTCACATGGACTCCTGGAGGCTCCGGCTGCGTCGCCGGAACGGTGGGGGGCAAGCCCTTCCAGTGGCGCACAACTTCACGCCGCCCACCACGTGAAGGTAAAAGCAACGTTGCAGAGACTATGCCTTCAAGTTTCTAAGTCAAGAGGCGATGTCGTGTGACTTAATAGGCACTTCCCCACCCCTTGGATTCAATACTTGAACGACGTCAGGGCGAGATCGCCGAGCGGCCCGGTCAGCGGAGCCGTTGGCTGATGACTTTGGATACCCCGTCGCCCTGCATGGAAACGCCGTACAGCGCGTCCGCGACCTCCATCGTCCGCTTCTGGTGGGTGATCACGATGAGCTGCGAGGACTCCTGGAGCTCGCGCATGATCCGGATCAGCCGCTGGAGGTTGGTGTCGTCGAGCGCCGCCTCGACCTCGTCCATCACGTAGAACGGGCTGGGCCGCGCCTTGAAGATCGAGACGAGCAGCGCCACGGCCGTGAGCGAGCGCTCGCCACCGGAGAGCAGCGAGAGGCGCTTGACCTTCTTGCCCGGCGGGCGGGCCTCCACCTCGACGCCGGTGGTGAGCATGTTGTCGGGGTCGGTGAGGATCAGCCGGCCCTCGCCGCCCGGGAAGAGCCGCGAGAAGACGCCCTCGAACTCACGGGCCGTGTCCCGGTACGCCTCGGTGAAGACCTGCTCGACCCGCAGGTCGACCTCCTTCACGACCTGAAGCAGGTCGGTGCGGGTCTTCCTCAGGTCCTCCAGCTGCTCGGAGAGGAAGCGGTGCCGGTCCTCCAGGGCGGCGAACTCCTCGAGAGCCAGCGGATTGACCTTGCCGAGCTGGTGGTACGCCCGCTCGGCGGCCCTGAGCCGCTTCTCCTGCTCCGAACGGATGAAGGGGCGCGGCTCGTCGCCGCCCGCCTCCTCTCCTTCGGCGGCGGGCGAGGGCGGCACCGGCTGCTCCGGGCCGTACTCGGCGACCAGGGCGGCCGCCTCCACGCCGAACTCCTCCAGCGCCTTCGCCTCCAGCTGCTCGATCCGCAGCCGCTTCTCGGCGCCCAGCACCTCGCCCCGGTGGACGGAGTCGGTCAGCTTGTCGAGCTCGGCCTTGAGGTCACGGCCCCGGGTCCGGGCCGCCGTCAGGCCCTCCTCCCGGTCGGCCCGCGCCGCCTGGGCGGCCACCCGCTCCCGCTCGGCGCGGACCAGCGAGACCTCGACGTGGGCGAGGAGGGTCCGGGCGCCGGCGGCGACCGCGCCCGCGACCCGCTCCTCGTGGCGCAGACGGGCCCGGCGCTGCTCGGCACGCGCGCGTGCCTCCCGTTCGGCGCGGGCGGCCCGGTCGAGCGAGTCGGCGCGGCCGGCGAGCCCCTTGACGCGCTCCTCGTGGGTACGGACCTGGAGCCGCGCCTCCATCTCGGTCTGGCGGGCGTTGGATCCGTCGATCGCGAGCCGGTCGCGGGTCGCGGTGTCGGGCTCCTCGTCGCCGTCGTCCCCGAAGGCGGCGGCCTCCTGGGCCACGAGCAGCCGTTCGGCGAGCTCCTCCGCCTCGGCGGTGGCCCGCTCCAGGGCCTCCTGGGCGCGGGCGGCGGCCGCGGCGGCCCGCTCGGCCTCCCCCGCCGCTCCCCTGGCCTGCCCGGCGAGCCGGCCGAGCTCCTTGGCGACGGCGGACCTCTCGCGCTCGGCGGTGCGGCGGTGGGTGTCGAGTTCCTCGACGAGCGCGGCGGCGGTCCGGCGCCGCTCACCGGCCGTCTGCTGGGCCGTCGCCAACTCCTCGCAGCGTACGGCCAGTTCGTCGAGTTCCGCGGCGGCCTCGGCGACCGATGCCTGGACTTCGAGGAGACTCGGCGCCCCGGCGGAGCCGCCCTGCGCGAAGTGCGCCCCGAGGAGGTCCCCCTCGGCGGTGACGGCGGTGAGCGCGGGCCGAGCCCTGACCAGGTCGGCGGCCTCGTCCAGGTCGCCGACGACGACGATCCCGGCGAGCAGCCGGCGGACGGCGGAGAGGAGTTCCCCGGGTCCGCGCACGAGGTCGGCGGCGTAGGGGTGTCCCTCGGCCGGCGGAGCGGGGTCCGGTTCCGGGGCTCCGGTCAGGAGCAGGGAGGCGCGGCCCGCGTCCTGCTTGCGCAGCAGGCGGAGGGCCTCGGCGGCGGCGGAGGGTCCGGTGACGGCGACCGCGTCGGCGGCGGCGCCGAGGGCGGCGGCGACGGGGATCTCGTACCCCGGGGTGACGGTGAGGAGTTCGGCGGCCGGGCCGAGGAGTCCGCCGAGTCCGGCGGTGAGCAGGGCGCCCGTGCCGTCCTTGCGGCGCAGTCCGAGGGCGAGGGTGTCGTGCCGGGCCTGGGTGGCGGCGCGGCGGCGTTCGGCGGTGGCGGCGGCCTCGCGGGCGGCGCCGAGCGCGGCCTCGGCCTCGGCGCGTTCGCGGCGGGCGGCCTCGTACCGCTCGCCCTGTTCGGTGTCCGCCGCGTCGAGGCCGTCCACCTCCGCCGTGAGCTGCTCGTACTCCTCCTGCGCGGTGAGTGCCCGCTCCCCCGCCTCGTCGCGGGCGGTGGCGAGCCGGTCGATCTCGGCCTGGGCGGAGGAGGCGCGCGAGCGGGCCGCGTTGACCTGGCCGTGGAGGCGGGCGAGGCCCTCGCGCCGGTCGGCGAGGGCGCGGGCGAGGTCCTTGAGCCGGCGCTCCTCGGCCGCCAGCGCCTGTTCAAGTTCGGCGCGGTGGCTGACGGTGTCCTCCAGGGCGCGCTCGGCCGCCTCCAGGGCCGCTTCGAGTTCGGCCTCCTGTTCGCGGACGCGGGCGGCCTCGCGCTCCAGGTCCTCCGGGTCGCGGCCCCGGCGTTCCTCGGCGGGTGCGGCGGTGGCGCTCTTCACGCGCGCGTCGGCGAGGGAGACCGTGCCGCGGACGCGCTCGGCGAGCTGGGAGAGGCCGTACCAGTTCTGCTGGGCGCGCTCCAGGCGGGGCACGAGGGCGCGGGCCTCGGCCTCCAGCGCGGCCTCGCGGGCGAGGGCGGCGCGGAGCTCGGTCTCGGTGGTCTCCTTGCGGGCGAGCAGGGCCGCTTCGTCGGCGACCTCGGCGGTGAGCGCGCGCTGGAGCCGGACGAGGTCGTCGGCGAGGAGGCGGAGCCGGGCGTCGCGGAGGTCGGCCTGGATGACGACGGCGCGGCGGGCGACGGCGGCCTGCCGGCCGAGGGGTTTGAGCTGGCGGCGGAGTTCGTCGGTGAGGTCCTGCACGCGCGCGAGGTTCGCCTGCATCGCGTCCAGCTTCCGCAGCGCCTTCTCCTTGCGCTTGCGGTGTTTGAGGACGCCGGCGGCCTCCTCGATGAAGGCGCGGCGGCCCATCGGGTCGGCGTGCAGCACGGAGTCGAGCTGTCCCTGTCCGACGATGACGTGCATCTCGCGTCCGATGCCGGAGTCGGAGAGCAGGTCCTGGAAGTCGAGCAGCCGGCAGGTGTCGCCGTTGATCTGGTACTCGCTGCTACCGCCGCGGAACATGATCCGGGTGAGGGTGACCTCGGCGTAGTCGATGGGCAGCGCGCCGTCGGAGTTGTCGATGGTGAGGGAGACCTCGGCGCGGCCGAGGGGCGGGCGCCCGGTCGTGCCGGCGAAGATGACGTCCTCCATCTTGCCGCCGCGCAGCGACTTGGCGCCCTGCTCGCCCATGACCCAGGACAGGGCGTCCACGACGTTGGACTTGCCCGATCCGTTGGGGCCCACGACGCAGGTGATTCCCGGCTCGAACCGCAGGGTGGTCGCCGAGGCGAACGACTTGAACCCGCGGAGGGTCAGGGCCTTGAGGTGCACCCCGGGGACTCTACCGGGGCCCGTGCGTTTCACCCGCGAACGCGTAGGGCAGATCCTCCGGTGAGGAGGGGTGGGCCAAGGGGGAAACAACGGGTGAAAGAGAGAAGGGACGCCGAAGCGCCCCTTGCAATGTCCGGCTGAGCCGGCACGGGTGTTCCCACCTGGCCCCTCGGGGGCTGGGCTGTCAGGTGAGCGCAGGCTCCGCCTGGGGTACGTCGAGGTCGATGCTGTTCAGCAGCGACTCTCCCTGGTGGTGAGCGGCGGCAGCCGCGAGCGAGTCGTTCTCGGACTGAATCCGTACCAGCTCGGATTCGAGGTCCTGGACGCGCTGCTGAAGCCGTCGCATCTCGGCGAGGAGTCGCGGGTCGGAGCCGCCGACGTAACCGAGAAGCGCCTTTGCCATGATGGATGGTCCTCCACAATGAGTGACCGACCGAAGCGGTTGGGTCGTGAGGGATTTCGCACCCGCGGTGCTCGGCAGTACTGCTTGTCGTGCCGGTTCCACTGCCAAACAGCTAAGGTGCGCGGGGATTCCAGAGTCTCACCAAAAAGTTTGACGGTCAACACGATCACGCCCCGTTTGAAGGGGCGACCGAGGAGTCCACAGCCGCTCGAAGGGCGGTAGGGCCTCGCTGACTCGGTGCCTCGGGGCGTCGCGATCATCCTTACCGGGCAGCCTTCCATGACGGGCGCTCCTTGGCAACCACCAGGAGGTTTCCCCGTCACACCCCTGTTACCGCGCGTCCGCCGGGCCCCCTCCGAGGGTCACCGGGGACGGTGTCGGAGCGTGATCGTCAGCGGATGGCGAAGCCGTCGTATCCACCGCGCGGGGTGGCCCAGATCTCAGTGACGCCGTCCACGCGCCCGGGTGTGTCGTCGGAGTGGAGCCAGGCGAGCAGACGGTGGCAATTCTCACGCGCCCCTTCGGCCACCACCTGTACCCGGCCGTCGTCGAGGTTGAGGGCGAAGCCCACGAGGCCGCCGATCTCCAAAGCGTTTGCCCTGGTGAACCAGCGGAAGCCCACTCCCTGTACCCGGCCGCGCACCCAGGCGGTCATCCGTACGTCGTCACTCATGCCTGCACGCTAACGGGCGGATTGCCAGATGAGCACATCGCCCCGGCTTCTCATGGACTACAGTCCCGACCGAACACGCCTCACCCGTTCGGGCCCGCGCTGTTCGACTGGCGGTCCGAAACGGTACCGACAGCAAAGATCAGCAAAGGCCAGCAGAACCAGCAGAGGAAGGCAGAGCAGATGGGACGCCACCGTCGCGCCGGAGCCGCACCCGCCGCGGAAGAGTACGCGGCCGGTTCGGACCGCCGGCATGCGGGGGCCCGCCGCAAGCGGCGCTCCACCCCCGTGCGCACCGGACTGCTCGGCGCCTCCGCGGCCGTCGCGATGGGCGCCGTCGCCGTCGCCTCGGGCCTGCTGCCCGGCGGGGACACCTTCACGGTCGGCAGCGCCGGCACGAGCGAGCGCCCGAGCCAGTCCCGGCAGGCCCCGGAGCTGACGACACAGGGCGGGTCCACCCAGACCCCGACCGGCGACTCGGGCCCCACGGGCGGTACGCCGACCAGGGCCGGCACGGACGGCGGAAAGGCGGCCTCGCCGTCGGCCACCCCGTCCACGAAGCCGAGCCCGAAGGCCACGCCGAAGCCCAAGCCGAAGCCGACCCCGTCGAAGGCGAAGGCGGCGAGCACCGCGCCGACGAAGCCGAGGATCACGGTCGCGCCCTCCACGAAGGCCCCCGCGCCGAAGCCCAAGCCGAAGCCGGTTCCCACCACCGAGCCGCCGGCCGAGACGGCCTCGGCCCCCTCCACCGCCGACCGCGGCGAGGCCGCCGAGACGGAGGTCCTCCGTCTGGTCAACCTGGAGCGCGCCAAGGTGGGCTGCTCGCCGGTGAGCGAGGACGCCAAGCTCGCGGCGCTGGCCGGAGCGTTCAGCGCGGACATGGCGAACCGCGGCTTCTTCGACCACACGGACCCGGACGGGGCCACCCCGTGGGCGCGCGCGGAGAAGGCCGGTGTCTCGGGGCTGGGCGGCGAGAACATCGCGCGCGGCCAGGCGGACGCGGCGGCCGTGATGGAGTCCTGGATGAACAGCGACGGTCACCGCGCCAACATCCTGAACTGCGAGTTCACCACTCTGGGCGTCGGCGTGTACTTCGGTGACGGCGGCCCCTGGTGGACCCAGGACTTCGGCCGCTGAGCCGAGCCCGGTGAGGGGTGCGGGGACGACCCGTACCCCTGAGGGCACTAACTCCCCGACAGCGCCCCCGCTGCGGTAAGCGCTGTGCGGGAGTACGGTGGTGGACATGACCGAGGACCTCGCCTACGACGTGTTCGCACGGGCCTGCCCTTCGCGCGGGACGCTGGAGCACGTGACGGGCCGCTGGGGCAGCCTGACCCTGGGCGCCCTGCACGCCGGGACGTTCCGCTTCAACGAGCTGCGGCGCCGGGTCGACGGCGTCAGCGAGAAGATGCTGTCGCAGACCCTGCACGCGCTGGAGCGCGACGGCCTCGTCCATCGCGAGGCGCAGCCCACCAACCCGCCGCGCGTCGACTACCGGCTCACCCCGCTCGGCCGCGAGGTCGCGGAGCGGCTGATGGGTCTGATCGAGCTGGTGGAGGGCCGGATGCCGCAGGTCGAGGCGGCCCGGCGGAGCTACGACGCGGAGCGCACCGCTCCGGCCACCGCCCGACCGCCGGCTCCGGCCACCGCCTGAGCGCTGTCGGCGGTCGCGGCCCGACCGCTGTCTCCGGTCCTCGCCCGGCCGCTCCCCGGCACCCCGCCCGACCGCTCCCGCGTCACGCCGTGGCGCGCGGTGGGCGCTGGCAGCGCGGGCAGAAGTAGCTGGACCGGTTCATCCACGCCCGGCGCCGCATCGGCGTCCCGCAGCGGTGGCAGGGCTCGTCCTCGCGTCCGTACGCGTCGAGCGAGCGGTCGAAGTAGCCCGACTCGCCGTTGACGTTCACGTACAGGCTGTCGAAGCTGGTTCCGCCGACGTCGAGGGCCGCGTTCATGACGTCCCGGACGTGCCCGAGGAGCTCGGCGGAGCGCGGTCGGGTCAGGGTCGCGGTCGGCCGGTCGTAGTGCAGCCGGGAGCGCCAGAGTGCCTCGTCGGCGTAGATGTTGCCGACGCCGCTGATCAGCGACTGGTCGAGCAGCGCCCGCTTGACGGTGGTACGGCGCAGCCGCAGCGCGCTCTGGAAGGCCGCGTCGTCGAACGCGGGGTCCAGCGGGTCGCGGGCGATGTGCCCGATGACGTCCGGGAGGCCGTCGGGGGTCTGGTCGTGGAGGGAGAGCCCGCCGAAGGTGCGCTGGTCCACGAAGCGCAGCTCGGTGCCGGCGGCGCCCGTGGCGGAGTCGGCGGCGGACGGCGCGAAGCGGATGCGGATCCGCAGGTGCTTCTCGTCGGCCGCGTCCTCCGGCTGGACGAGCAGCTGACCGCTCATGCCGAGGTGTCCGAGGACGGAGACGCCGGTCTCGGCCAGCGGAAGCCAGAGGTACTTGCCGCGGCGCCGCGCCACCTCGAACCGCTGACCCTTCAGCCGGGCCGCGAAGTCGGCGCCACCCGCCGGATGGCGTCGCACGGCCCTCGGATGCAGCACCTCGACCTCGGTCACGGTCCGCCCGGCGACCCAGCGCTCCAGACCGCGCCGTACGACCTCGACCTCGGGCAGCTCGGGCACGGGACTCCTCCGGACGGACGTATGCGACGGTGCTTCAACCCTACCGGGGGCCGGTACGCGGAAAGACGAGAACCCCGCCCTGGGGCGGGGTTCTCGGGAAGCGGTGGTGCGGGGCCGTCAGGCCGACGCCCCGTGGACGGTCGGAGAGGGGTCGGCGACCTCTCCCGTTCCCGCCTCGGCCGCGGCCTTCGCCGCCGCCGCGCGTTCGTCCGCGGCGGCGCGAATCTCGCGCCACGCGGACTCCGCCGCCTGCTGTTCCGCTTCCTTCTTGCTGCGGCCGGTGCCGGTGCCGTACGAGACACCACCGACGCGGGCGGCAGCAGTGAAGGTCTTCTCGTGGTCCGGGCCCTCTTCGGAGACGATGTACTCCGGAACACCCAGACCCTCGGCCGCGGTGAGCTCCTGGAGACTGGTCTTCCAGTCCAGGCCCGCACCGAGGTTCGAGGACTTCTCGATCAGCGGGTCGAAGAGCCGGTGAACCAGCTCGGACGCCGCGTCGAGGCCCTGGTCGAGATAGACCGCGCCGATCACCGCTTCAAGGGTGTCGGCGAGGATGGACGCCTTGTCCCGGCCGCCCGTGCCCTCTTCGCCCCGGCCGAGCCGGATGAAGGAGCCGAGTTCGAGTCCGCGCCCGACCTCCGCCAGCGCACGAGAGTTGACCACCGCGGCCCGCAGTTTGGCCAGCTGGCCTTCCGGCAGATCGGGGTGGGTCGTGTACAGCGTGTCCGTGACCACCAGGCCGAGCACGGAGTCCCCGAGGAACTCCAGCCGCTCGTTGGTGGGCAGACCGCCGTTCTCGTACGCGTACGAACGGTGGGTCAGCGCACGCACCAGAAGGGCGGACTCGAGCCGATAGCCGAGCCGCCCTTCCAGAAGCGTGTGGGACGAGGCATGGTCCGTCTTGTCGTCCGTCTTGCGGGACTCAGACATTGCGCCTCTCACCAGCCCAATCAGACCGAGAGGACCTGGCGCTTGTTGTAGGTGCCGCAGCTCGGGCACGCGATGTGCTGCAGCTTCGGCTCCTGGCAACGCTCACACGAAACCAGGGTGGGGACCGCAGCCTTCCACTGCGACCGGCGGTGGCGCGTGTTGCTGCGCGACATCTTCCGCTTCGGAACAGCCACGGCTACTTCTCCTGCTTCTCGGCGGCGCTTCGGACGTCCCCGTCAGAGGCTTTGCCGCTCATGTTGTCCTTCTCATCGGTTCCCAGCGAACCGGCGAGTCCCTGCAGTGCCGCCCAACGAATGTCGACGGCGTCGTGGTGGTGGTCCGGGTTCTCGTTCAGGCTGGTTCCACACTCGGAACACAGGCCCGCACAGTCCTCCCGGCACACCGGCTGCATCGGCAGTGCGAGCACCACCGCATCACGCAGCACGGGTTCGAGGTCGAACATGCCGTCCTCGAGGGGGATCATGTCCTCGTCTGCCTCGGCTTCGTCGTCCGCGGCCGCCTTGGAGCGGCCCCGGTCGTCGGAGTCGGGGTACGAGAACATCTCCTGGAAGTCCACGTCGAGCGCCAGCTCGACGGGCTCCAGACACCTTACGCACTCCCCCTCGGCCGATGCACGGGCGGTGCCTGTGACAAGCACCCCTTCCATGACCGACTCAAGACGGAGATCGATTTCCACCGGAGAGCCCTCGGGCACTCCGATCACTCCTTCGACGCCCAGGTCCCGGGGGGCCTCGATCGAGCGGGAGATCCTCTGGAGGGCACCAGGACGCCGCCCCAGCTCGTGTGTGTCGAACACGAGGGGGTTGCGGTGGTCGAGGCGCGTGCTCAGGGCTCTTCCTGCTTTCGAATCGTTCTGCGTCGTGGGGTGGCCGCCAGACGTGGGCAGCAAGGATCGCGGAGATACGCGCGACCGAAGAGCCAGGATACTGGACGCTTCGCCCAGGGCCCAATCCGGGCCCCGGCGTCCCTACTGTCCCTGTTCGTACTGCCCCTGTTCGTACCTGCGGAGCTGCTCCAGGTCGATCATGCTCGTGTCGAAGAAGCTGGTCTCGTCGAGCGCGGCGGCCTGCTGCGGCTGGTGGACCGGCTGCTGGTACGCGTAGGGGTCCTGCTGCTGGTAGCCGTACGGGTCGCCCTGCTGCGGCTGCTGGTAGGCGGCGTACGGGTCGGGCTGCTGCTGGACCTGCTGGTAGGCCGCGTACGGATCGGGCTGCTGCGGCTGCTGGTAGGCCGCGTACGGGTCGGGCTGGGGCTGCTGCGCCTGCTGGGCCTGCTGGGCCGGGATCTGGACCGGCTCGGGGTCGGAGAGCTCCGCGAGCCCGGCCAGGTAGTCGGAGTCGCTGGTGTGCACGGCGCCGCCGAGACCGTCCTGGGCGGCCATGTGCTCCCCCAGGGCGTCGCTGGCGATCCGGCCGTGCAGCTTCTGCCGGCCGCGCCCGACGGCCTCCAGGGTCTTGCTGAGCACCGCCTCGAAGGCGCCGAGCTTGGCGTCGACGTACTCGTCGGCCCGGTGGATCAGGGTCTGCGGGTCGGCGCTGTACTCGGGGGCGTCCTCGTCCGGGTAGCCGTTCTGGTCGAGGCCCGGACCGCGGCCGAGGAGCTTCTCGCGGCCCCGGTCGACCGAGCCGATCGTCTTGTTGAGGACGACCTCGAAGTTGGCGAGCTTGGAGTCGACGTAGTCGTCGGCCTCGGCGCGCACCTCCTCGGCCTCGCGGCGGGCCTCGGAGAGGATGCGGTCGGCCTCCTCCTGCGACAGCCGGGCGACCTGGGTGTCGGAGACGATCGAGCCGCGCTCGGCGTGGGCGGCCTCGATGATCCGCTCGGCCTCCTGGCGGGCCTGCTCGACCATGTGCTCGCGGCCGCCGATCAGCTCCTGCGCCTGGGCGAGGGAGCCGGGCAGGGCCTCCCGTACCTCTTCGAGCAGGGAGAGCAGCTCGGCGCGGTTGACCACGCAGGATGCCGACATGGGCATGGAGCGGGCGCCCTGCACGGTCGCGACGATCTCGTCGAGCTTCTTCTGCACGTCCACCGGGTGCTCGCCACTCTCTACAGCTGGATGGAGACGGACGGGACGACTGTAAGGGCAGTCGGCGCCCGTCCGACACCAGATGACGGAGCGTCAGCGGAGGTGGCCGCGCGTCACTTCCGCGCCAGGCGCTCGGTCAGCCGGCCGAGGACCAGCGGCGGGACCAGGTGGGAGACGTCTCCGCCCCAGGCGGCCACCTCCTTGACCAGCGAGGAGGAGAGGAAGCTGTACGTCGGGTTGGTGGGGACGAAGAGGGTCTCCACGCCCGAGAGCCCGATGTTCATCTGGGCCATCTGCAGCTCGTAGTCGAAGTCGCTGACCGCGCGCAGCCCCTTGACGATGGCGGGGATGTCGCGCTGCTTGCAGAAGTCGACGAGCAGTCCGTGGAAGGACTCCACCTCGACGTTGCCGAAGTCGGCGGTCACCTCGCGGATCAGCTCGATCCGTTCGTCGACGGTGAAGAGGCCCTTCTTCGACTGGTTGATCATCACCGCGACGTGTACGACGTCGTACAGCTTGGAGGCACGGGCGATGATGTCGAGGTGTCCGTTGGTGATGGGGTCGAATGACCCCGGACAGACGGCGCGGCGCAACGTGGGTCCCTCGCTCTCCGGTCCGGTCATCGTGCGTCTTCGCACGTAGAGGCGGCGCGACCGTACCAAAACGTTCCCTCACCGTAACGACGGGCCCTCATGGGCTCGAAACCGTCCGGCCAGCCGAACTCCCCGCCTCGGGTGCTGCGCTCCACGGTGACGAGGGCATCGTCCGCGAGCCAGCCCCCCGAGCGGAGTGTGAGGAGGATCTCTCGAAGATCCTCGTCGGACACGGCGTACGGCGGGTCGAGAAAGAGCAGGTCGTAGGGGTCGGAGGGCGCCGGTCCCGTCACGATCTGCTCCGCTTTGCCGGTCCGGAGTTCGGCCCCGGGCAGGCCCAGCGTCCGGATGTTGTCCCGGATCGTCTTCGCGGCGCGCGGTTCGGCCTCCACGAGGAGGGCGTGCGCGGCGCCCCGGGAGAGCGCTTCGAGGCCCACGGCGCCGGAGCCCGCGTACAGGTCGGCGACCCGGGCCCCGTCGAGGGTGCCGAGGAACGCCTCCCAGGTGGAGAAGAGCCCCTCGCGCGCCCGGTCGGAGGTGGGGCGGGTGCCGTTGCCGGGCGGCACGGCCAGGCGGCGCCCGCCGGCCGTACCGGCGATCACGCGGGTCATCGGTGTCCTCGTCCTGCGTCGTCCAGTGCGTACGTCTCAGGATATGACCGCGGTCCGCGCCGTGCGGTCAGCCCTTCTCCAGGTACTCCTCCCGGTCCTTGTCGAGCAGGGCGTCGAGCGCGGTGCGCAGCCCGGGGTGGGCGGTGAGGTCCGGGTCGGCGAGGACGAGGGCGGTGGCCTCCTCGCGGGCGGCGGTGATGACCTCCTCGTCGTCGATGACGGTGAGCACCCGGAGGGAGGAGCGGACGCCGGACTGGGCCTGGCCGAGGACGTCGCCCTCGCGGCGCTGTTCGAGGTCGATGCGGGAGAGTTCGAAGCCGTCGAGGGTGGCGGCGACGGCGCCGAGGCGCTGGCGGGCCGGGGTGGCCTCGGGCATCTCGCTGACGAGGAGGCAGAGGCCGGGGGCGGAGCCGCGGCCGACACGGCCGCGGAGCTGGTGGAGCTGGGAGACGCCGAAGCGGTCCGCGTCCATGATCACCATGGCGGTGGCGTTGGGGACGTTGACGCCGACCTCGATGACGGTGGTGGCGACGAGGACGTCGAGCTCGCCCGCGCCGAAGCGGCGCATCACGTCGTCCTTGTCGTCGGGGTGCATCCGGCCGTGCAGGACGGCGATCCGGAGTCCGGCGAGGGGGCCGGCGCGGAGCTTCTCGGCGACGTCGAGGACGGCGAGCGGGGGGCGCTTCTCGGCCTCGTCCTCGGCGGACGCCCGGGACTTCTTCTTCTGGTCCTCCTCGTCGCCGATGCGCGGGCAGACGACGTACGCCTGGTGGCCCTTCCCGACCTCCTCGCGGACGCGCTCCCACGCGCGCGCCAGGAAGTGCGGCTTGTCGGCGGCGGGGACGACGTGGCTGGCGATCGGGGAGCGCCCGGCCGGGAGCTGGTCGAGGACCGAGGTCTCCAGGTCGCCGAAGACGGTCATGGCGACCGTGCGCGGGATGGGGGTGGCGGTCATCACGAGGAGGTGCGGGGGCTGCTTGCCCTTGCCCCGGAGGGCGTCGCGCTGCTCGACGCCGAAGCGGTGCTGCTCGTCGACGACGACCAGGCCCAGGTCGTGGAACTGGACCTTGTCCTCGATGAGCGCGTGCGTGCCGATGACGAGGCCCGCCTCACCGGTGACCAGGTCGAGCAGGGCCTGGCGGCGGGCGGCGGCACCCATGGACCCGGTGAGCAGGACGACCTTGGTGGCCCGCTCGGCCCCGCCGAGCATCCCTCCCTCGGCCAGCTCGCCCATCATCTCGGTGACGGACCGGTGGTGCTGCTGGGCGAGGACCTCGGTGGGGGCGAGCATGGCGGCCTGTCCCCCGGTGTCGACGACGGCGAGCATGGCGCGCAGGGCGACCATGGTCTTTCCGCTGCCGACCTCGCCCTGGAGCAGCCGGTGCATGGGGTGGTCGGTGGCGAGGTCGTCGAAGATCTCCCTGGAGACCTTCTTCTGGCCGTCGGTGAGGGTGAAGGGGAGCTTGGCGTCGAAGGCGTCGAGGATGCCGTCGGGGGCGGGGCGCCGTGCGACGGCGGGGAGTTGGGTGTCGGCGTGCCGGCGGCGGGCGAGGGCGACCTGGAGGACGAAGGCCTCGTCCCACTTGAGGCGCTCGCGGGCGGTGGCGATGTCGGCCTTGGTGCGGGGGCGGTGGATGAGCCGCAGGGCGTCGGGGAGCTCGGCGAGGCCGCGGCCCTCGCGCAGGGCGTCCGGGAGCGGGTCGACGGCGTCGACGGCGCTGGGCAGGACGGCGTCGACCGCCTTGGCGATCTTCCAGGACTCCAGCTTGGTGGTGGCCGGGTAGATCGGGATGAGCGCCCCGGCCCAGGTGTCCACGCTCTCCTCGCTGTCGCCGCGGAGGAGTTCGTACGAGGGGTGGGCGAGCTGGAGGCGCCGGTTGAAGAGCGAGACCTTGCCGGCGAACATCGCCCGGGTGCCGGGCAGGAGGTCCTTGTGCGGCTTGTGCACGCCCTTGCCGAAGAAGACCAGCTGGAGGCGGCCGCTGCCGTCGGTGATGGTCACTTCGAGGCGCTGGCCGCGTCCCTTGGAGCCGTTGAAGGTGAGCACACGGGCGTCGGCGACCTGTGCGACCACCGTGACGTGCTCGTCGAGCGGCAGGTCGGCGAGGGTGGTCAGCTCCCCGCGCTCGGCGTACCGGCGGGGGTAGTGGTGGAGGAGGTCACCGACCGTGTGCAGGTCGAGTGCCTCGGCCATGACCTTGGCGGTGGCGGGGCCGAGGGACTTCTTGAGTGGTTCGTCGAGCGCGGGCACGCCGTCCATTGCACACCACGCGACCGACAGTCGTGCGGATGCCTGTGGACAACCGCCGTGGGCGGGGCCTATTCGACCCCGATGAGCAGCGGCGGGGCACCGGCTCCGGCGTGGTACGTGGTGGTGTCGACGGCCAGGTAGCCGCGTCGGACGTGGGCTTCGAGGTCGGGGGCGAGTCCGGGCGGGGTGTCGTCGGCGACGACGAGGGTGACGAGTTCGCCGCCCGCGGAGAGCATCCGGTCGAGGACGGTGCGGGCCGTCTCGGTGAGGTCCTCGCCGATGACGGCGACGTCGCCCTCGATGAGGCCGAGGATGTCGCCGGCCTGGCAGACGCCGGCCGAGGTGAACGACCGGTGTTCGGCGACGGCGAGTTCGGCGTAGCGGGTGGCTCCGGCCGCGGCGGTCATGGCGACGACGTCCTCGTCGAAGCGGCGGTCGGGTTCGTGGACGGCGAGGGCGGCGATGCCCTGGACGGCGGCCCGGGTGGGGATGAGGGCGACGCGGATGCCCTCGACCCTGGCGCGTTCGGCGGCGGTGGCGGCGGCCTGTCGCAGGTCGGTGTCGTTGGGCAGGAGGACGACCTCGCGGGCGTGGGCGCGCCGGATGGCGTCGAGGAGTTCGTCGCCCGCGGGCTGTTCGCCGGGGCGGGTCCGTACGGTGGTCGCGCCGGCCTCGGCGCAGAGTCCGGCGAGGCCTTCGCCGGGGACGACGGCGACGACGGCGCGCTGGGCGCGCTCGCCGCGTACGGCGGTTCCGGCGGCGTCGGCCGCGAAGTGGGTGATCCGGATGCGGTGCGGCCGTCCGGCCTCGACGCCGGCCTCGACCGCGGCGCCCGCGTCGTCCACGTGCACGTGGACGTTCCAGAGTCCGTCGCCGCCGACGACGACGAGGGACTCCCCCAGGGCGTCGAGCCGGGCCCGCAGCAGTTCCACGGCCGGTTCCCCGGCCTCCAGGAGGTAGATCACCTCGTAGGCGGGCCCGTCCTCGGTGGGGCACTCCTCGTGGGGGGCGGGCGTGAGCGGGGTCGTGGCGGCGGGGGGCGGGGTCTGTCCGGTCACGGTTTCGAGGAGGGCGCCGAGGACGGTCACCAGGCCGCGGCCGCCGGCGTCGACGACTCCGGCGCGTTCGAGGACGTCGAGCTGGCCCGAGGTGGCGGCCAGGGCCGTCCTGGCGCCGTCGTGGGCGTTCCTGGCCACGTCGACGAGTCCGCCGCCGGCCGCGCAGGCCTCTGCTGCGGCGGCGGCCACGGTGAGGATGGTGCCCTCGACGGGGTGGGCGACGGCCCGGCGCGCGGCGGTGGAGGCCTCGGCGAGGGCGCGGGCGAGGTGATCACCGTCACATCCCTCGGCGAGGACGCCCGCCATGCCGCGCAGGAGCTGGGAGAGGATGGTTCCGGAGTTGCCCCGGGCGCCGAGCAGGGCGCCGTGGGCCATGGCCCGTGCGGTCTCGGCGGTGTCGGGCGCGGAGGCGGCGAAGACGGCCTCGACGGCCTGGTGGGCGGCTTCCGCGGTGAGGTACAGATTGGTGCCGGTGTCCCCGTCCGCCACGGGATAGACGTTGATCGCGTCGATCTCCTCGCGCTCCCGTCCGAGCGCGTCCAGCGACCGCGCGCACCAGGACCTGACCGCTTCGGCGTCGAGCTCGACGAGCTCCTCGGAGGGCTGAAGGGCTCGCGACAACGGGGGGTCCTCCTTCGGCGGTGAGTTCACCGCAGGGTAGACCCGGGGTGTCCCTCCCCCAAGTTCTCGGCCTCGCCGGAGCAGGGGGGACCCCCGGTGACCTGGGCCCGGGGCGGGGTCCGCCCAGAGCATGGTAGTTTCGTTCCACCGAGGCAGGCGTTGTATGCTGCTTCGGTTGCCCGGTCCACACCGGGCCATCCCCCGGCAAGCCACTTCAGACTCCTGATTCCGGTGCGCCGGATTTCACTGTAAATCTGAAGTCTTTGGAGTGACCCGTGGCTGCCAACTGCGACGTCTGCGGCAAGGGGCCGGGCTTCGGCAACAACATTTCGCACTCGCACCGCCGTACGCCTCGTCGCTGGAACCCGAACATCCAGCGTGTGCGTGCCGTGGTCGGTCGGACGCCGAAGCGGCTCAACGTCTGCACCTCGTGCATCAAGGCCGGCAAGGTCTCGCGCTAATTGCGACGTTCTGTCGTAGCGCAGCCCCTGCGGTTGCCTTGAAAGGCCGGTTCACCTAGGTGAACCGGCCTTTTGCCTTGCCCGGAAACGCCTGACCTGCGGCTGCGCGGATACGCCTGCGCGGACCGGTGCGGGCTCCGGACGGCCGGGGCCGGGGACCCGTGGGTCCGCGGCCCCGGCCTTCTCAGTCCCTGAACCGCCAGCCGTGGTCGACCGGGCCGATGCCCTCGCCCAGGGCGAAGCCGGCGCCGATGGCCCCCGTCACGTACTCCTTGGCCCGCCGCACCGCCTCCGGCACCGCCAGGCCACCGGCGAGCCCGGACGCGATCGCGGAGGCGAGCGTGCAGCCCGTCCCGTGGGTGTGCCGGTTGTCCAGGCGCGGGGCGCGCAGCCAGTGTTCCTCCGAGCCGTCCGTGAGCAGGTCGACGGCCTCCCGGCCGGTGGGCAGGTGCCCGCCCTTGATCAGGACCCACTCGGGTCCGTACGACAGGATCCCCTCGGCGGCGACCCGCATGTCGCTCTCGTACACGACGTGCACGCCGATGAGCTGCGTCACCTCGTCCAGGTTCGGGGTCGCGACGGTGGCGCGGGGCAGCAGCCGTGTGCGTACGGAGTCGAGGGCGCTCGCGGCGAGGAGCGGGTCCCCGTGCTTGGAGACGCCGACCGGGTCGACGACGACCGGGGCCGCGGTGTCGCCGAGGAGGTCGGCGACGGTCTCCACCAGTGCGGCCGAGGCGAGCATGCCGGTCTTGACCGCCTGGACCCCGATGTCGTCGACGACGGCCCGGTACTGGGCGCGGACGGCTTCCACGGGCAGTTCCCAGACGCCCTGGACGCCGCGCGAGTTCTGGGCGGTGACGGCGGTGAGCACGCTCATGCCGTGGACGCCGAGGGCGAGCATCGTCTTCAGGTCGGCCTGGATGCCGGCGCCGCCGCCGGAGTCGGATCCGGCGACGGTGAGCACGAGCGGGGGCCGGGAGGTCACTCGGTCTCCCCGAAGTGGTCCCAGCCGCCCACGCTGTGCCAGGGCGCGCCGTCCACGGTGACCTGCGGCAGGGCGGAGGGGTTGAGGACCTCGCCGATGACCTTCCAGCGGGCGGGGAGCTTCACGTCGGGCGGGAAGGTGGCCACGATGGCGTGGTCCTCTCCCCCGGTGAGCACCCACTGCATGGGGTCGACGCCGACGGCCTGGCCGATGTCGTTCATCTGGGTGGGGATGTCGATGAGGCCGGAGCGCAGGTCGATGCGGACCTTGCTGGCCTCGGCGATGTGGCCGAGGTCGGCGATGAGGCCGTCGCTGACGTCGCACATGGCGGTGGCGCCGAGTCCGGCGGCTGCGGGGCCGGCGTGGTAGGGCGGTTCGGGCCTGCGGTGGGCCTCGACGAAGGCCCGCGGGGAGCGGAAGCCCCGGGAGAGGACCGCGTATCCGGCGGCGGACCAGCCGAGCCAGCCGGTGTAGGCGACGACGTCGCCGGGCTGGGCGCCGCCCCGGGTGACCGGGTCGTGGTTGCGGAGGTCGCCGAGGGCGGTGATGGAGACCATGATCGTGTCGCCCCGGACGACGTCGCCGCCGACCACCGCCGCGCCCGCGACCTGACATTCGTCGCGGAGGCCGTCCATGAGTTCGGTGGCCCAGGTGACGGGGAGTTCGGCGGGGACGACGAGGCCGAGGAGGAGTGCGGTGGGGACCGCGCCCATGGCGGCGATGTCGGCGAGGTTCTGCGCGGCGGCCTTGCGGCCGACGTCGTACGCCGTCGACCAGTCGCGCCGGAAATGACGTCCTTCGAGGAGGATGTCCGTGCTGGCCACCACGCGCCGGTCGGGGGCGGAGACGACCGCGGCGTCGTCGCCCGGCCCGATCCGTACCGCCGGGGTGGAGGTGAGCCGGGACGTGAGCTCCCTGATGAGCCCGAACTCGCCCAGCTCTCCGACTGTGCCCTTCACCGCGCCTCACCTCGTGTCTTCGTGTCGGCCGGCGGGCGGGGGCGCGTCCGTGCGCGCCGCGGGTCGCGGGCCGTCACCGTGCTGGGTACCGTCAAGTAGACCGTCAACTTCTGTCCTGCGTACGCCACCCCGCGAACGCCCCGGGACGCGCAGGTCTCCCCGCGGCCCGCGGCGACGCGGTACCGTGGCGTCCCTTTCTCCCACAAGATCCTCGTGGTCGCCCTGGAGGTTCCGTGGTTCAGGCGTACATCCTTATCCAGACCGAGGTGGGCAAGGCGTCGACCGTCGCCGACACCATCTCCAAGATCCCGGGGGTGCTCCAGGCCGAAGACGTGACCGGACCGTACGACGTGATCGTGCGCGCGCAGGCGGACACGGTCGACGAGCTCGGCCGCATGGTGGTCGCCAAGGTCCAGCAAGTGGACGGCATCACGCGCACCCTCACCTGCCCGGTCGTTCATCTGTAGCCCCCGTCTACGCTTGGCCGGTGACCTCTTCCCACCGGCCCTTCGGCCTGCCCGCCGCCGTCTCGGCAGCCGTTCTGCTGCTGGCCGCCGCCGGCTGTTCCTCGTCGGACGCCGCGGCGTCCGTCGAGGTTCCCAGCCCCCCGGCGGTGGAGGCCGCCTTCTGCCAGGCCCTGGCGAAGGAGCTTCCCGACACCGTGGCGGGGCTGGAACGGAGTGACCCGGAGCCCGGCTCCGAGTTGACCGCCGGCTGGGGTGACGGTGCGATCGTACTGCGCTGCGGGGTGCCCCGGCCCGAAAAGATGAGCGATCCCAAGGCGCAGGGCGTCGAGGCGAACGGTGTGAACTGGATGCTGGAGCGTCCCGAGGGCCACGGGCCCCGTTTCACCTCGACGTACCGGAAGGCGTACGTCGAGCTGACGCTCGACGAGCGGTTCGCGCACGACGTGGCGCCGCTGGTGGATCTCGCCGCCCCCGTACGGAAGACCGTGCCCCCGAGCCTCTGAGAGGCGGCGGCACGGTCTTCGGGTGCGTCCGGTCAGCGCAGGCCCGTGGAGCGGGTCAGCGCGGCCTGGATGAGCCGGTCGACGAGCTCGGGGTAGCCGACGCCGCTCTCCTGCCACATGCGCGGGTACATCGAGATCGGCGTGAAGCCCGGCATGGTGTTGATCTCGTTGATGACGAACTCGCCGTCGTCGGTGAGGAAGAAGTCGGCGCGGACCAGGCCCTCGCAGGAGACCGCCTCGTAGGCGGCGACGGCCAGCCGCTGGATCTCGGCGGTGGCCTCGTCCCCGATGGGGGCGGGCACGATGCCGGAGGCCGAGTCGATGTACTTCGCCTCGAAGTCGTAGAAGTCGTGGTCCGTGACCGGCGGGATCTCGGCCGGCACGCTGGCGCGCGGGCCGTCCTCGAACTCCAGGACGCCGCACTCGATCTCGCGGCCGCGCAGCAGCGACTCGACGAGGATCTTGGGGTCGTGGCGGCGGGCCTCCTCGATGGCCTCGTCGAGGCCGGAGAGGTCGTCGACCTTGGTGATGCCCATGGAGGAGCCGCCGCGGGCCGGCTTCACGAAGAGCGGCCAGCCGTGGTCGGCGGCGAACTCGACGATCTTCTTGCGGGCGGCGGCCGGGTTCTGCTCCCACTCGCGGGGGCGGATGACCTCGTACGGGCCGACGGGGAGGCCGAAGGAGACGAAGACGCGCTTCATGTACTCCTTGTCCTGGCCGACGGCGGAGGCGAGGACGCCCGCGCCGACGTAGGGGACGCCGGAGAGCTCCAGGAGGCCCTGGAGGGTGCCGTCCTCGCCGTAGGGGCCGTGGAGCATGGGGAAGACCACGTCGACCTCGCCGAGGGCCTTCGGCACGGCGCCGGGCTCGGTGAGGACGACCTCGCGGTTGGCGGGGTCGACGGAGAGGACGACGCCGCCCTCCTCGGACTCGGCCAGGTCGGCGACGTTCGGCAGGGCGCGGTCGGCGATGGCCATGCGCTCGGGGGCGTCGGCGGTGAGCGCCCAGCGCCCGTCCGTCGTGATGCCGATGGGCAGCACGTCGTACTTGTCCCGGTCGATGGCGCTCAGGACGGCGCCCGCCGTGACGACGGAGATGGCGTGCTCGGAGCTGCGTCCGCCGAAGACGACGGCCACGCGCGGCTTGCGGGGGCTCTGGGTGTTCTCGCTCATATCGCGATGAGCGTACCTTGCGCGTCCCGAACGGCCGTGCGCCCCGTTCCCCCGCGCGCGTCCGGCCCAGCGGCGTGAAGGGGGCGCGGGGCGGCGCCCGGTGGCCCGGGCGGCACCCGGGCCGGACGGGTCAGCGGCGCTCGGCCTTGGCGCTGCGCGACATCAGTTCCTTGAGGGCGACGACCGGCGGCTTTCCGTCGTGGACGATCGAGACGACGGTTTCGGTGATGGGCATGTCGACGCCGTGGCGGCGGCCCAGATCGAGCACGGACTCGCAGGACTTGACGCCCTCGGCGGTCTGCTTGGTGGCCGCGATCGTCTCCTGGAGGGTCATCCCGCGGCCGAGGTTGGTGCCGAAGGTGTTGTTCCGGGAGAGCGGCGAGGAGCAGGTGGCGACGAGGTCGCCGAGGCCCGCGAGGCCGGAGAAGGTGAGCGGGTCGGCGCCCATCGCGAGGCCCAGCCGGGTGGTCTCGGCGAGGCCGCGGGTGATGAGCGTGGCCTTGGAGTTGTCGCCGAGGCCCATGCCGTTGGCGATGCCGACGGCGAGCCCGATGACGTTCTTGACCGCGCCGCCGAGTTCGCAGCCCACCACGTCGGTGTTGGTGTACGGGCGGAAGTACGGGGTCAGGCAGGCGGTCTGGAGGCGCTGGGCGACCGTCTCGTCGACGCAGGCGACGACGGCGGCGGCGGGCTGCCGGGCGGCGATCTCCTTGGCCAGGTTGGGTCCGGTGAGGACGGCCACGCGCTCGGCGGGCACGTCGGCGACCTCGGTGACGACCTCGCTCATCCGCTTGGCGGTGCCGAGTTCGACGCCCTTCATGAGGGAGACGAGGACGGTGTCGGGCGCGAGCATCGGCGCCCAGGCGGCGAGGTTGCCGCGGAGGGTCTGGGAGGGCACGACGAGGACGGTGAAGTCGGCGTCGTGCGCGGCCTCGGCGGGGTCCGCGGTGGCCGTGATCGCCGCGGGGAGTTCGACACCGGGCAGGTAGTCGGGGTTGACCCGGGTGGTGTTGATCTCCTTGGCGAGTTCGGCGCGGCGGCCCCAGAGGCTCACCTCGCAGCCCGCGTCGGCGAGCACCATGGCGAAGGCGGTGCCCCAGGATCCGTTGCCGAAGACGGCTGCCTTGGTCACTTGGTGCCTCCTTCGGCGGCCTTGCGCCGCTGTTCCAGGCGGGCCTTGCGGTGGTCGTACGGTTCCGGGGGCGCCTGCTCGCCGCGGACCTGCTCCAGGATCGCGGTGATGGCGGCCATGATGACCTCGGTCGCCTCGCGGAGCACCTCGGGCGTCGGCTCCAGTCCGTAGAAGCGGGAGAGGTCGACGGGCGGACCCGCCTGCACGGTCAGCGTCTTGCGGGGGAACAGGCTGAGCTTGTTCTCCCTGGCGTACGGCGGCATCGCCAGGTTGGCGCCCCACTGGGCCACCGGGATGACGGGGGCCCGGGTGAGCAGCGCGACGCGCGCGGCGCCGGTCTTGCCGGCCATGGGCCACATGTCGGGGTCGCGGGTCAGGGTGCCCTCGGGGTAGAAGGCGACGCACTCCCCGCGCTCGATCGCGTCGACGGCGGCGCGGAACGCGTCGAGCGCGTTGGTCGTCTCGCGGTAGACGGGGATCTGTCCGGTGCCGCGCAGCATCATGCCGACGAAGGGGGTCCTGAACAGGCCCGCCTTGGCGAGGAGGCGCGGGACGCGACCGGTGTTGTACTGGTAATGCGCGTACGACAGCGGGTCCAGGTAGGAGTTGTGGTTGACCGCGGTGATGAATCCGCCATCGGCCGGAATGTGCTCCATACCGCGCCAGTCCCGCTTGAACAGAACCACCAGGGGGGGTTTGGCGATGACCGCCGCGAGGCGGTACCAGAAGCCGATTCTGCGGCGGGGCACTCGGACACCTTTCTCCGGGACTGGCTGGCAGGGGGTCAAGTGTCGCCCCGTGCTCCTGGTCTGTCGAGTGACACCGTACGCCCCGGGCCCTGGGGAGGACCGCCTGGGCGGGACAGAATGAAGCCGATGAACCCGATGCGCACCGACGCGGACGACGGCTGGTCCCTGGTCGTCCCCCTGAAGCCCCTGGCCCTGGCGAAGAGCAGACTGGCCGCGGCGGCCGGGGCCCGGCTGCGCCCCCGGCTCGCGCTGGCGTTCGCGGAGGACACGGTGGGCGCGGTGCTGAACTGCCCGCGGGTACGGGATGTGGCGGTCGTCACGGACGATCCGGCGGCCGCCGCGGCCCTGGCGGCCCTGGGCGCGCGCATCGTCCCGGACACCCCGGCGGCGGGGCTCAACGCGGCGCTCGCGCACGGGGTCCGTGCCGTGCGGTCCCGGCGGCCCCGGGCACGCGTGGCGGCGCTCAACGCGGATCTTCCGGCGCTGCGGCCCGAGGAGCTGACCCGGGTCCTGGACGCGGCCCGAAATTTTTCCAGAGCATTTCTCGCGGATGCCGCCGAAATAGGTACGACATTCCTCTCGGCGGGTCCGGGGGTGGAATTGGAACCGGCATTCGGAGGCGCGTCGAGGCTCCGGCATTTGTCTTCGGGAGCGGTGGAAATCACGCTGACCGGGGTGGATTCCGTGCGCCAGGACGTGGACACCGGTGAGGATCTCGCGGTGGCCGGCGCCCTCGGGCTCGGCCCGCGGACGGCAGCCCGGTGGCTCTCCGCGGCCGGATAGGCTGCGGTCCATGCAGGCGACCGCGTTCACGTACGACCCCGAGACCCGCAGCGGCAGTGTGCTGCTCGACGACGGCACCCCCGTGGAGTTCGGGACGGAGGCCTTCGCGGCGGGCGGGCTGCGGCTGCTGCGGCCGGGGCAGCGGGTCCGGATCGAGACCGAGCCGGGCACGTCCGGGGCCGGCCTGCGGATCACGCTCGTGACGCTCCAGACCTTCTGACCCCCGGCTCCCGGGGGTCCGGCGGGTCCCCGGACGCGCCGCGGGCCGGGCTCCCCGGTGGGAGCCCGGCCCGGCGGGTGTCTACCGCTCGTCCTACTTCTTGGCGGCGGCCTTCTTGGCGGTCGTCTTGCGCGCCGTCGTCTTCTTGGCGGGCGCCTTCGTCGCCGTGGCCTTCTTCGCGGCCGGCGCGGTCTTCTTGGCCGTGGCCTTGGTGGCCTTCTTCGCGGCGGCCGTGGTGGTCTTCTTGGCGGCGGCGGACGTCTTCTTCGCCGCGGCCGTGGTGGTCTTCTTCGCGGGGGTCGCCTTCTTGGCGGCCGCCGTCGTGACCTTCTTCGCGGGGGTCGCCTTCTTCGCGGCGGCCGTCGTGGTCTTCTTCGCCGGGGTCGCCTTCTTCGCGGCGGCCTTCTTGGCGGTGGAGGCCCGCTTCGCGGCGGCCTTCTTCACGGTCGCGGAGGCGCCACCGGTGAGGGAGCCCTTGGGGGCCTTCTTGACGGAGACCTCGCCGCCCTTGGGGAGCTTCTTCGAGCCGCTGACCAGGTCCTTGAAGCCCTGACCGGCACGGAAGCGCGGGACCGAGGTCTTCTTGACCCGCACCCGCTCACCCGTCTGCGGGTTGCGGGCGTAGCGGGCCGGACGGTCGACCTTCTCGAACGAGCCGAAACCCGTCACCGAGACCCGGTCGCCCCCGACCACGGCACGCACGATGGCGTCGAGCACGTGGTCGACGGCTTCGGCGGCCTGCTGGCGACCGCCCATCTTGTCGGCAATCGCTTCTACGAGCTGCGCCTTGTTCACGTCTTCCCCTTCGGAGACATTGCCAGAACGAAAGTGTTCAAGCTTTTTCGCACGTTAGGCATGTATATACCGCAAATCAAACACGAAACGGGCTAATCACCCTAGTGCCGCAACGCGGAAGAGCCGTTGCGGAGTTCTTGGTGTCAGTCGTCCTCTGGGAATCGGCCCTCGTCGAGGTCCTTCATCAACCGGTCCAGACGCGTTGCCGCGTCCTTGAGATCGTGCTTCGCCGCGGCCGTCACGACCAGCAGCTTCCGGGACAGCGCCATCCTTACGCCCTCCGGGACTTGCAGTGAGCGCACTCTTGTGTGCGCTTCCTTCAATCGGGCGGCGACTGACTCGTAGAGCTCGAGTTGGCTGTCGCGTTCCATGCACCGATTGTGCCATCTAGGGCGAGTTGTCGCCCGACAGGGTCTCAACAAGCGACTGCGCCCCCCACCGGGCGGTGGGGGGCGCAGTCTTGGAAAAGCGCTGCTCAGACCGTAATTGTACGGGGCTTGAAGGCCGGTCGTGCCGCCTCGTAGGCCGCGATGTCGGCTTCGTTCTGAAGGGTGAGGCTGATGTCGTCGAGTCCGTTCAGGAGCCGCCAGCGGGCGTTCTCGTCGAGCTCGAAGTCGGCGTCGATCCCGGCGGCCAGGACCTTGCGCTGCTCCAGGTCGACGGTGATCTCGGCGGTGGGGTCGGCCTCGGTCAGCTCCCAGAGGGCGTCCACCGTCTCCTGCGGCAGGACCACGGTCAGCAGGCCGTTCTTCAGCGAGTTGCCGCGGAAGATGTCGGCGAAACGGGCGGAGATCACCGTCTGGAAGCCGTAGTTCTGGAGCGCCCAGACGGCGTGCTCGCGGGAGGAGCCGGTGCCGAAGTCGGGGCCGGCGACCAGGACGGAGGCGCCCTGCCGCTCGGGGCGGTTGAGGACGAACTCGGAGTCCTTGCGCCAGGCCTCGAAGAGACCGTCCTCGAAGCCGTCGCGGGTGACCTTCTTCAGCCAGTGCGCGGGGATGATCTGGTCGGTGTCGACGTTGCTGCGGCGCAGCGGGACGGCCCGGCCGGTGTGCGTGGTGAAAGCTTCCATGGTTCCTCAGACCCCCGCGGTGGTGACGGCGTCGGACAGATCGGCCGGGGAGGCCAGATGGCCCAGGACGGCGGTGGCGGCGGCGACCTGGGGCGAGACCAGGTGGGTCCGCCCGCCCTTGCCCTGCCGACCCTCGAAGTTGCGGTTGGAGGTGGACGCGGAACGCTCACCCGGCGCCAGTTGGTCGGGGTTCATGCCCAGGCACATCGAGCAGCCCGCGTGCCGCCATTCGGCGCCGGCCTCCTTGAAGACCTTGTCCAGGCCCTCCTCGACGGCCTGCAGGGCGACCCGGACCGAGCCCGGGACGACCAGCATGCGGACGCCGTCGGCGACCTTGCGGCCTTCGAGCAGACCGGCGGCGTTGCGCAGGTCCTCGATGCGGCCGTTGGTGCAGGAGCCTACGAAGACGGTGTCGACCCTGATGTCGCGCAGCGGCTGTCCGGCGGTCAACCCCATGTACTCCAGGGCCTTTTCGGCCGCCAGGCGCTCCGAAGCGTCTTCGTACGAAGCCGGGTCGGGGACGTGCCCCGAAAGCGGCGCGCCCTGGCCGGGGTTGGTCCCCCAGGTGACGAACGGGGCCAGCGCGGCCGCGTCGACGACGACCTCGGCGTCGAAGACGGCGTCCTCGTCCGACTTCAGGGTCTTCCAGTACGCGACGGCGGCGTCCCAGTCCTCGCCCTCGGGGGCGTGGTCGCGGCCCTTGAGGTAGGCGAAGGTGGTCTCGTCGGGGGCGATCATGCCCGCGCGGGCGCCGGCCTCGATCGACATGTTGCAGATGGTCATCCGGGCCTCCATCGAGAGCTTCTCGATGGCGGAGCCGCGGTACTCCAGGATGTAGCCCTGGCCGCCGCCGGTGCCGATCTTGGTGATGATCGCCAGGATCAGGTCCTTGGCCGTGACATCCTCGGGCAGCTCGCCGTCGATCGTGATGGCCATGGTCTTCGGGCGGGCCAGGGGCAGCGTCTGGGTGGCGAGGACGTGCTCGACCTGGCTGGTGCCGATGCCGAACGCCAGCGCGCCGAAGGCGCCGTGCGTGGAGGTGTGCGAGTCGCCGCAGACGACGGTGGTGCCGGGCTGGGTCAGGCCCAGCTGCGGTCCCACCACGTGGACGACGCCCTGCTCGACGTCGCCCAGCGGGTGCAGGCGGACGCCGAACTCGGCACAGTTCTTACGGAGGGTCTCCAGCTGTGCGCGGGAGACGGGGTCGGCGATCGGCTTGTCGATGTCGAGGGTCGGGGTGTTGTGGTCCTCGGTGGCGATGGTGAGGTCGAGGCGCCGCACCTGCCGGCCGTTCTGGCGCAGACCGTCGAAGGCCTGGGGGCTGGTCACCTCGTGCAGCAGGTGCAGATCGATGAAGAGGAGGTCGGGCTCGCCCTCGGCGCGCCGGACGACGTGGTCGTCCCAGACCTTCTCCGCGAGTGTCCTACCCATCGCTTTCCCTCCGGCCGACGTCTACGCCGGCACAACTAGAGACCCGTTTCGCGGGCCGTTGTGCGGCCGCCTCACCAGAGTGACAAGTTCCTCGGGAAATTGAACTTGCGTTTCACAGAGTGAGACGCGAATATCGTTTCATGGACAACTCTAGCGGCGTAGGCGTTCTCGACAAGGCAGCCCTTGTCCTGAGCGCCCTGGAGTCCGGTCCGGCCACCCTCGCAGGACTGGTCGCGGCGACGGGACTCGCACGACCCACGGCACATCGTCTCGCCGTGGCACTGGAACACCACCGGATGGTGGCGCGTGACATGCAGGGCCGGTTCATCCTCGGACCGCGCCTCGCGGAGCTCGCCGCCGCGGCCGGCGAGGACCGCCTGCTCGCGACCGCGGGCCCGGTTCTCACGCATCTGCGCGACGTCACCGGCGAGAGCGCCCAGCTCTACCGGCGCCAGGGCGACATGCGCATCTGCGTGGCGGCGGCCGAGCGTCTCTCGGGCCTGCGGGACACCGTCCCGGTCGGCTCGACGCTGACGATGAAGGCCGGCTCGTCCGCGCAGATCCTGATGGCCTGGGAGGAGCCGGAGCGGCTCCACCGCGGCCTCCAGGGCGCCCGCTTCACGGCGACGGCCCTGTCGGGCGTACGGCGCCGCGGCTGGGCCCAGTCGATCGGCGAGCGGGAGCCGGGCGTCGCGTCCGTCTCCGCGCCCGTGCGCGGGCCGTCGAACCGCGTGGTGGCCGCCGTCTCGGTCTCCGGGCCGATCGAGCGCCTGACGCGCCACCCGGGCCGTATGCACGCCCAGGCCGTCATCGACGCCGCCGCCCGTCTCTCCGAGGCGCTCCGCCGCACCGGCTGACGTCCTCCCTCTCCTCCGTTCGTCCCGGCCCACCGCTTCAACGCCGCAGCGGTGGGCCGGAGTTGTGTGCGCCGCACGGAACAGCGAAGAAGCCCTCCCCCGAAGGGAAGGGCTTCTTCGTCTCGTACCCCCGACCGGATTCGAACCGGCGCTACCGCCTTGAGAGGGCGGCGTGCTAGGCCGCTACACAACGGGGGCCTTGCGGATCAGATCCGCGGTGCAGATGAGCTCTGCGAGCTGGCCTACCTGGACTCGAACCAAGAATGACGGTACCAGAAACCGTAGTGTTGCCAATTACACCATAGGCCATGGTGGTTACACCGTACCCCCGACCGGATTCGAACCGGCGCTACCGCCTTGAGAGGGCGGCGTGCTAGGCCGCTACACAACGGGGGCCCTAGCGATCCCACCCGGTCGGAACCGGGTGATGTCACCGTAGATCCACCGGGAGCTACCCAAGTGATCTACAGGATGGATCTGTACCCCCGACCGGATTCGAACCGGCGCTACCGCCTTGAGAGGGCGGCGTGCTAGGCCGCTACACAACGGGGGCTTTGTGGATGCCATCCACGATTGCAGATAAAGCTCTGCGAGCTGGCCTACCTGGACTCGAACCAAGACTAACGGAACCAGAAACCGTCGTGCTGCCAATTACACCATAGGCCACCGGGGCAATGTCCCCCACCAGGGAGGATCTTGCTCGGCTTGCGCTTTCCGGGTTCTTGCCTTTCGGCTTGTTCCCCTCGGCGCAGGAAGAACATTACCCGAAGGTGGACGGTGCTCCAAAACGGGTATGCCCGCCGAGCAGGGCGGGGAGCTGGCGGAGGTCCGTGATCCGGTTCAGCTCGGGCCTGCCGCCGGTGCCCGCGCGGTCCAGCCAGACGCCCCGCAGCCCCGCCTCCACCGCGCCCCTGGCGTCGATGTCCGGCTGGTCCCCCACGTACACGACCTGGTCCGGACGCAGGTCAAGAGCGGTGCAGGCGGCGTGGAAGGCCTCCGGGGCCGGTTTGGCCACCCCGAGCTCCGCGGCGCAGAGGAGGACCTCGAAGCGGTCCCGCACGCCCAGGACCCGGAGCTTGCGCTCCTGGTTGTGGAGGCTGGAGTTGGACAGAATCCCGTGACGATAGTCATCGGCCAGGAGGTCCAGGACGGGGACGGTGTCGGGGAAGAGTTCCCAGGCCGCCTCGTAGTGGGAGACGTAGCGGTCGAACCAGTCGTCGGCCTCGGCGGCGGTGAGCTCCGGGAGCGCGAGGAAGTCACGGACGCGCTCCCGCCGCTGCTCCTGGAAATCGACCCCGCCGGCCTCGAAGCGGCGCCAGTGGAGCGCGGTCAGCTCCCGCCAACGACGGAGGGCCTGGTCGACGGAGTCGAATCCGTCCACCAGGCCCTCGGCCGTCAGGTGCGCGCTCATGCCGACGTGGTCGGCGCGGGCGTAGTCGAAGATCGTGTCGTCGACGTCCCACAGCACCGCGCGGATGGTCATGGATCGACCGTACCGCGCGGCGGGGGTCAGGCGGTGAGCTTCGCCAGAGCCGCGTCGACGCGGGCCAGGGTCTTCTCCTTGCCCAGGATCTCCAGGGACTCGAAGAGGGGCAGGCCGACCGTGCGGCCGGTGACCGCGACGCGGACCGGGGCCTGGGCCTTGCCGAGCTTGAGGCCGTGGGCCTCGCCGGCCGCCAGGACCGCGTTCTTGAGGGACTCGGGGTCGCTCCAGTCGGCGGCGT
Organism: Streptomyces sp. NPDC002057; assembly: GCF_040296665.1. Taxonomy (NCBI): domain Bacteria; kingdom Bacillati; phylum Actinomycetota; class Actinomycetes; order Kitasatosporales; family Streptomycetaceae; genus Streptomyces; species Streptomyces sp. NPDC002057. The sequence continues at coordinate 14,862 of NZ_JBEOXR010000046.1, read as the reverse complement.
CGAGCTTCTCGCGGGCGGTGGTGAGAAGGGCCGCGGGCTCGCCCTTCATCGCCTTGTCCCACGAGGGCTGGTCGAAGACCGGCTCGGGCAGGAAGAGGAAGTCGACGTTGGCCGTGATGTCCGAGAGGACGGTGACGCGCGTCTGGGCGTGCGGCGCGATGGCCTCCCAGGCGGCCTGGTCGAAGTCCTCGGGCGCCCAGTTGGCGTGCGGGGCCCGCAGCCAGGGCTCGCAGGCCGTGGCGAAGGCCTTCACGTCCAGCATCCGGATGTGGTCGGCGTTGATCGACTCGGCCTTCTTGAGGTCGAAGCGCGCCGGGTTGGCGTTCACGTCGGCGATGTCGAACGCCGCCACCATCTCGGGGATGGTGAAGATGTCCTGGTCGGCCGAGAACGACCAGCCGAGGAGCGAGAGGTAGTTCAGCAGGCCCTCGGGGAGGAAGCCGCGCTCCCGGTAGAGGTTGAGGGAGGCCTCCGGGTCGCGCTTGGAGAGCTTCTTGTTGCCCTCGCCCATCACGTACGGCAGGTGGCCGAAGGCGGGGATCTGCTTGGCGACGCCCAGCTCGATCAGCGCCTTGTAGAGCGCGACCTGGCGCGGGGTGGAGGAGAGCAGGTCCTCGCCGCGCAGGACGTGGGTGATCTCCATCAGCGCGTCGTCGACCGGGTTGACCAGGGTGTACAGCGGGGCGCCGTTGGCCCGGAGGATGCCGTAGTCCGGCACGTTCTCCGGGGTGAAGGTGAGCTCGCCGCGGACCAGGTCGGTGAAGGTGATCGGCTCCTCGGGCATCCGGAAGCGGACGATCGAGGTGCGGCCCTCGGCCTCGTACGCGGCCTTCTGCTCGGCGGTGAGGTCGCGGCAGTGGCCGTCGTAGCCGGAGGGGCGGCCGGCGGCGCGGGCGGCGGCGCGGCGCTCGTCGAGCTCCTCGGTGGTGCAGTAGCAGGGGTACGCGTAGCCGCCGGCGAGCAGCTTCTCGGCGACGTCCTTGTAGATGTCCATCCGCTGCGACTGCCGGTACGGGGCGTGCGGGCCGCCGATCTCCGGGCCCTCGTCCCAGTCGAGGCCGAGCCACTTCAGGGAGTCGAGCAGCTGCTCGTACGACTCCTCGGAGTCGCGGGCGGCGTCGGTGTCCTCGATGCGGAAGACCATGGTGCCCTCGTTGTGCCGGGCGAAGGCCCAGTTGAAGAGAGCGGTGCGGACCAGACCCACGTGGGGGTTGCCGGTCGGCGAGGGACAGAAACGGACGCGGATCGCGTTAGCCACGCTTGATCACCTTATTGGTGAGAGTGCCGATGCCTTCGATGGTGACGGCGACCTCGTCGCCGACGTTGAGGGGGCCGACCCCGGCGGGGGTGCCGGTGAGGATGACGTCGCCGGGGAGCAGCGTCATGGCCTCGGTGATGTGGACGACCAGGTCCTCGATGGAGCGGATCATGTCGCTCGTACGACCCAGCTGGCGCTGTTCGCCGTTGACCGTGGCCTGGATGGCCAGGTCGCTCGGGTCGAGGTCGGTCTCCACCCAGGGCCCCAGGGGGCAGGAGGTGTCGAAGCCCTTGGCGCGGGCCCACTGCTTCTCGCGCTGCTGGGCGTCGCGGGCGGTGACGTCGTTGGCGCAGGTGTAGCCGAAGACGACGTCCTTGACGCGCTCGCGCGGAACCTCGCGGCACATGCGGCCGATCACCACGGCCAGTTCGGCCTCGTGGTGCAGCTCGTCGGAGAAGGAGGGGTACTCGATGGCGTCGCCGGAGCCGATCACCGAGGTGGTGGGCTTGAAGAAGGCGACGGGGACGTCGGGGACCTCGTTGCCGAGTTCGGCGGCGTGCTCGGCGTAGTTGCGGCCGATGGCCACGACCTTGTTGGGGAGCACGGGCGGCAGGAGCCGTACCTTGCTCAGCGGGACCTTGGTGCCGCTGAGCTCGAAGTCGGTGTACGGGATGCCCTTGATGATGTCGAGGACGAGGCCGCCCGATTCGACGGTTCCCTCGCCCTCGACGGCGCCGAAGGCCACATTGCCGTCGATGGAGAATCTGGCGATGCGCACGAGTGCTGTCGCCCCTCACTTGGTACTGGCTGGAGTCTGACGCTCCAGGCTAACGCGGCGCGGGGGCGCTCGACCGGCGGTGCCGCCGGTCGATGACAAGGATGACGCGGGTGGGTCCCGGGGCGGGTCAGCGGGACGCGACGGCGTACGGCTGGGGCTGGAAGGGGGCCGGGGGCTGCATGAGGATCGTGCGGCGGGGGTTGGCCGTCTTCGCGGGGAGCTCGGCCGCGTACTCGGGCAGGGCGGGCCGGCCGAGGTCCGCGGCGTCCGTGAGGTGGACGAGGGTGGAACGGCGGGGGTTGGCCGTGGTGCCGGGCGTCGTCGTCTTCATCGCGGTGACCTGACCTTGTTCCGGAACGGGCGCCGCGTGCGGGCGCGAAGGGGTGTAAAGCGTCAGGCTAAACATGCGATTCCCTTCGAATGCATGGCTAAGGCAACGATCATCGTGTGAGTTTGCTCACCATAGGCGACATAATCCGGGCATTACGGACCGCTCCTCGTCGTCACGGAAAGGGACATTCCGCCACTGAATGCTCTATTCCGCTCCTGATCATGGCGACTGGGACACACGGGTACGCGGAGTCATTGGAGAGGAAAAGTCCCAATCCTCCGTGATCATCTTCTACATGCGGTGACACTGTGCGCACGGGTTGTCATGACCCTCCCGGCGCGACACGCGGCCCTTGTTGGAGATCCGGCACTGTGCTGGAATTCCACGCACCGCCGCGGGTTTCAAGCCGGCGCGCAGGGGGCGCAACGCAGCGCCGGCCGAGTGGCGGGGAAGGGGGAACTGCGCCGGTCACCGACGACCACCTGGGGTGCTCCACACACCCCGATTGACGCCGACACCGTCCTCTCCGTTCATCCGGAAGGACGCCTGGTCCAGAGGTTGCGACGCTAGTGCAGGGACGTTTCAAGAGGGATGGCTCGGGGTCACCCCAGGCCCGCCAGGGCCGAGCGGATGCTCCGGCGGAGCAGGAACCGCGTGCCGGGACCGACCGCGGTCCCTCGGCCTCGCACACCCCGAACCAGGGTCAGGGACCGTCAGGCGAGGGCGGTGACGGCGGCAGGCGCACCAGCGCCGCGGCCGCGTCCGCCGAGCCGTCCGCCACCCCCACCAAGCCCCGGGCCGAGAACGAGGTCGGCCCGCGAATAGCCCTGCGCAACTGGCGCATCTCGACGCGCCTGGTCGCGCTGCTCACCCTCCCCGTGGTCGCCGCGACCACCCTGGGCGGCATCCGCATCAGCGAGTCGCTCCAGGACATGGAGCAGCTCGACCACATGCAGCTGCTCACCAAGCTGACCCGAGAGGCGACCGACCTCGCGCAGGCCCTCCAGGCCGAGCGGGACCTGTCCGCGGGTCCGCTGGCCAACGGCCGCCCGGTCAGCGACTACCAGGTCGCCAACCCGCGCCGTAAGACGGACCTGGAGTACAAGGCCTTCCTGGAGGCCACCGAGGACATCCCGGCGACCGAGGGCGACGAGGCCCTGCGCAGCATCCGGCAGAACGTCAGCCAGATCGCCTCGCAGGTCATCCAGCTCAACACCATCCGGGGCAACGCCTACGAGAAGGGCGTCTCCCACTCGGTGACGGTCGAGGCGTACAGCCGCCTGATCCGTTCGCTGCTCAGCCTCTCCCAGGACATGGCGCAGGCGACCAGCAACCCCGAGATGATCAAGCGGACCCGGGCGCTCGCCGCCTTCTCGTCCGCCAAGGAGTACGCCTCCATCCAGCAGGCGATCATCGCGTCGGCGCTGCCCGCGAGCGACCGGACCTCCGGGGACATCCAGCAGGGCGACCGCCTCTACGGCGAGGCCGCGCTCAACTCCGAGGGCGTCGAGCTCAAGTCCTTCCAGGCGATCTACGAGTCGACCGGTGGTGACGCCAACGAGCGGACCGCGTCCCTGAACACCGGCAATCCGTCGATCACCGCCGCCGAGAAGTACGCCGAGCGCGTCCTCAACATGGACGACGCCATGAAGAGCGGCCCCAGGCGGGGTCACCTCAACTTCACGGACGAGTACGGCACCAAGATCACCGCCATGAACCGCATCGAGCGCGGTCTGCTCGGCGACATGGAGACCATGGCCCGTGAGCTGCGGCAGGAGTCGCAGCGCGAGGCCATCATCAACGGTGCGCTGATCCTCCTCGTCCTCGGCGTCTCGCTCATCGGCGCCTTCGTCGTGGCCCGGTCCATGATCCGCTCGCTACGCCGGCTCCAGGACACCGCGACCAAGGTCGCCCAGGAACGCCTGCCCGAGCTGGTCAAGCAGCTCTCCGAGTCCGACCCGCAGGACGTCGACACCTCCGTCGAGTCCGTCGGTGTGCACTCCCGGGACGAGATCGGCCAGGTGGCCGCGGCCTTCGACGACGTGCACCGCGAGGCCGTCCGCCTCGCCGCCGAGCAGGCCCTCCTCCGGGGCAACGTCAACGCGATGTTCACCAACCTCTCGCGCCGCTCCCAGGGCCTCATCCAGCGTCAGCTCTCGCTCATCTCCGAACTGGAGTCCCGCGAGGCCGACCCGGACCAGCTCTCCTCGCTCTTCAAGCTCGACCACCTCGCGACGCGTATGCGCCGTAACGGTGAGAACCTCCTCGTCCTCGCCGGTGAGGAGCCGGGCCGCCGCTGGACCCGCCCGGTCCCGCTGGTCGACGTCCTGCGCGCCGCCGCCTCCGAGGTGGAGCAGTACGAGCGCATCGAACTCGCCTCGGTCCCCGCGACCGAGGTCGCCGGCCGGGTCGTCAACGACCTCGTCCACCTCCTCGCCGAGCTGCTGGAGAACGCCACCTCGTTCTCCTCTCCGCAGACCAAGGTCCGGGTCACGGGTCACGCCCTGCCCGACGGCCGGGTGCTCGTCGAGATCCACGACACCGGCATCGGCCTCTCCCCCGAGGACCTCGCCGCGATCAACGAGCGGCTCGCCTCGCCGCCCACCGTGGACGTCTCGGTCTCCCGCCGCATGGGTCTCTTCGTGGTCGGCCGCCTGTCCCTGCGACACGGCATCCGCATCCAGCTGCGCCCCTCCGACTCGGGCGGCACCACCGCGCTCGTCATGCTGCCGGTCGACGTCGCCCAGGGCGGCAAGAAGCCGATGCCCAAGCCGGGCGCCGGTGGCCAGGGCGCGATGCCGCCGGGTGCCTCCGCCCCGGGCGGCCGGCTCCCCGCCGGTCCCGGCGCGGCCGGTGGCCCCGGCGGTGGACGTCCGGGCCAGGGCGGTGCGCCGTCGGGCGGCCTGCTCGGCGCGGGCGCTCCGCGCGGCCAGGTCGGCACGAGCGGCCCCCGGGCCGCGCTGCCCGCCCGTGACGGTGGCCCGCAGGGCGCGCCGCAGGGTGCCCCGCAGTCCCGCACCCCGCAGCCGCAGAACGCCCAGCTGGACCGGACCGGACAGCTGCCGCAGATCCCGCAGGCGCCCCAGGCCCCGCAGGGCAACGACCCGCTGCGGCCGGGCCCCGGCGGCGGCGGCCTCATCGGTGGCGCCGCGAGCGCCATCCCCTCCCGTACGGACGTGTGGGGCAGCCAGGGCGGCCCGCAGGCCGGTCCCGGCACCCCGCAGCAGCAGGGCCAGCAGGGCCAGGCCCCCGGTGGCAACCAGACCGGTGGGTACGAGTTCCCGCGCGCCGAGCTGCCGGGAGGCAACCCGCAGCCGCAGCGCCCGCAGGCCGCGAGCTGGGGCAACGAGCAGGGGCAGCAGCCGGTCCGCCGGCCGCAGCAGGAGATGTCCCCGCTGGACGCCCCCCGCGGTCACGAGGACCCGGACACGACGGGCCGCTTCCCGGCTCCGCAGGGTCCCGGCTCCACCGGCCAGTTCCCGCGTCCCGACTTCAACAGCCCCCAGCAGGGCCGCCCGCAGCAGCCCCAGGCCCCGCAGGCCTACCAGGGCGGTTCCGTGGACCCGGCGTCGACGGCGGCGTTCCCGCGCCCCGACTTCGGTGCCCCGCAGGGTCCCGGCTCCACCGGCCAGTTCGCGCGCCCCGACTTCAACAGCCCCCAGCAGCAGGCGCCGCAGCAGGCGGCCCCGCAGCAGCAGGGCTACCAGGGCGGTCAGCAGCAGCAGTTCGGCCGGCAGCCGTACGTACCGCAGGCTCAGCAGCAGGCCCCGCAGCCGCCGGCCCCGCGTCAGCGCACCGGTGGCGGCAGCGGCGACTTCGGCGCCCCGCGCCCGGAGCCGCAGCAGCCGCAGCTCCAGCAGCCGCGCCGTCCGGAGGCGCTGCCGCCGGCCGGTGCGGGCGACGGCCGCACCCCGCTGTACGACACCCTTGAGACCAACTGGTTCCACCAGGAGCAGGCACAGCAGCAGGCGCAGGCCCCGGCCGCGCCGCAGCCGTCCGCTCCGGCTCCCCGTCCGGCCGCCGACCCGGCCACCGACGGCGGACGCCAGAACGGCGGGGCCGCCTGGCGGACCTCGCCCAACGACGAGCTGGTGCGCCAGGCCGAGCGGGTGCGCAAGCCCGCGGCCGGCGGTGTCACCACCTCAGGCCTCCCCCGGCGCGTGCCGAAGGCCAACCTCGTACCCGGGACCGCACAGGAGCAGGCCCACACGGCCGGCCCCCAGGTCTCGCGTGCACCCGACGACGTCCGCGGCCGGCTGACCAATCTGCGCCGCGGCATCCAGCAGGGCCGACAGGCGGGCAACTCGACCACGGGTAGCATCGACCTCGGTCCGAACCATCAGCAGGAGCGTTAGTTGAACGCGATGAGCCAGGCGGCGCAGAATCTGAACTGGTTGATCACCAACTTCGTGGACAACACCCCTGGGGTGTCGCACACGGTGGTGGTCTCCGCCGACGGACTCCTGCTGGCCATGTCCGAAGGATTCCCCCGCGACCGTGCCGACCAGCTGGCGGCGGTCGCGTCCGGACTGACCTCGCTGACCGCGGGCGCGTCCAGGATCTTCGAGGGGGGCCCCGTCGCACAGACCGTGGTGGAGATGGAGCGCGGCTTCCTCTTCCTCATGCAGGTCTCCGACGGTTCCTCGCTGGCCGTGCTCGCACACCCCGAGTGCGACATCGGCCTGGTGGGCTACGAGATGGCGCTGCTGGTCGACCGGGCCGGCAGCGTTCTCACCCCGGACCTCCGCGCGGAGCTCCAGGGCAGCCTGCTCCACTAGCCGGTTCCGCTTTCCGGACACACCCCACGTTCGACCGATCGACAGGGCGGTACGCCCCTCCGTACCGCCCTGGGCACCGTTCACCGTCCGGCCGCCCCATCCGGCCCCCCACCGGCCCCATCAGACGGCAGAGAGCTTGCTGTCACGCCCGGAGGATTCATGACCCCGCCCCCCGCCTCTCACGATCCGTACGGCGCCTCAGTCGACGAGTACGGACACGAGGGCGACCAGCCGCTGGTGCGTCCGTACGCGATGACCGGCGGCCGGACCCGGCCGCGCTACCAGCTCGCCATCGAGGCGCTGGTCAGCACCACGGCCGACCCGGCGCACCTCGCCACGCTCCTCCCGGAGCACCAGCGGATCTGCCACCTGTGCCGTGAGGTCAAGTCGGTGGCCGAGGTGTCGGCGCTGCTCAACATGCCGCTCGGTGTCGCCCGGATCCTCGTCGCCGACCTGGCGGAGGCCGGCATGGTGGCGATCCACCAGCCGGGCAACGGAGAGACCGGCGGCACGCCGGACGTGACTCTGCTCGAAAGGGTGCTCAGTGGACTTCGCAAGCTCTAGCGGCGGCGCGGCCCGTTCAACCACCAGCGCGAAGATCGTGGTGGCGGGTGGCTTCGGCGTGGGCAAGACCACGTTCGTCGGCGCCGTCTCCGAGATCAACCCGCTGCGTACCGAAGCCGTCATGACCTCGGCGTCGGCGGGTATCGACGACCTCACGCACACCGGTGGCAAGACGACGACGACCGTCGCCATGGACTTCGGCCGCATCACCCTGGACCAGGACCTGATCCTGTACCTGTTCGGTACGCCGGGTCAGGACCGTTTCTGGTTCATGTGGGACGACCTGGTGCGCGGCGCCATCGGCGCCGTGGTCCTCGTCGACACCCGTCGGCTCGCCGACTGTTTCCCGGCGGTCGACTACTTCGAGAACTCGGGCCTGCCGTTCGTCATCGCCCTCAACGGCTTCGACGGATCCCAGCCGTACCAGCCGGAGGAGGTCCGTGAGGCCCTTCAGATCGGTCCCGGCACCCCCATCATCACCACCGACGCCCGCCACCGCGCGGACGCCAAGAGCGCCCTCATCACGCTCGTCGAGCACGCTCTGATGGCCCGGCTCAAGTAGCGGTTCGGCCAGGGCGGTTGTCATATGCCTCCGCCAGGGGCGGTCTGTGTCCTTCGACACGGCCGCCCGTGTGTTCATAACGTTTCGACAGAGAATTGGGGCGCCTCGGACACCCGATGCATCCGATCGGTGTCACTGCGCTCACATGAGCCCCGCCATTTGGCGGGGCTCGCTCTTTATGCCCGTTTTATGCGAGGCCTGGACCACTGAAAGCGGTCGGTTCCCACTGTTTGGAACCGACACCCTTCACGTGCTGCAATTCATGAACTCCCGAGTAGTACGGCCCTGAACGAAACACCGGCACAACGTAGGTGCCGACGCCGAGAGGTTGTTGGTCGAGTGAGGCGAAGCAAGGAAAGCTCCGCGGAGCAGGAGACGCGGGGCAACTTCACGCCGCCGTCGCGCACAGCCGTGTCGCCCGCGGACGTGCCCGTCACGCCGCCGCCCGCCGCGGCGGCCGGCAAGGGAAGCTCCAGCAAGCTGTCGCCCCGCAACTGGCGGGTGCCCACCCGGCTGAACGCGATCCTCCTCATACCCGTGCTCGTCGGCCTCGTCATGGGCGGCTTCCAGGTCAAGGGAGCGATCGACACCTGGCAGGAGGCGCAGGACGCCGAGAAGACGGCGCTCATCGTGAGCGCCGCCTCGGAGTACAGCACCGCACTCCTCAACGAGCGCGACCTCACCGCGGGGCCCCTGCTGGCCGCGAAGACCGCCGAGGACCGCAAGGCCGACGAGGTCCAGCGGGCGTACGCCGCGACCGACGCCGCCCGGCTGAAGTTCGACGAGGCCGCCAAGAACCTGCCCTCGGGCCAGGGCCTCGAACGCCGGCTGCGTCTCTTCAAGGACGAGGAGCCGAAGCTCGACGCGCTCCGCAAGGCCGCGTACACCCGCGCCCTCGACCCGGTGAACACCCAGCTCGGGTACACCGGCGTCCAGCACTACCTCACCGAGTTCTCCAACGAGCTCGGCCTGGGCACCGGCAACGTCACGGCCTACGGCCGCAGCGTCTACGCCGTCCAGCTCGCCAAGGGCGCCGAGTCGCTCCAGCGCTCCATCGGCACCCAGCTCCTGGTCCGGCCCAGCCGCCAGGAAGCCGTCTTCGCCCAGCAGTCCGTGGCGTTCAACTCGTACAACTACCTGGAGCAGATCGCCCTCGGCGAGTTCGCCTCCGGTGGTATGCCCGAGGACGTCGAGCTGATGAAGAAGGTCATGGCGGCCAAGGCCGCCGAGGGCGCCAAGCAGATGCAGTCCGCCGGCGTCGAGCTGCCCAAGGGCAAGGACGGCTCCGTCTACTCCGGCGTGGCCTCCGCGATCGGCTCCGCCAAGGACCCCGAGGGCCTCGCGGCGCTCAAGTCCAAGGGCATCACGGACGAGACCTGGATGGCCGTCGCGACCGCCAAGTTCGACGGCTACTCCGAGGTGGAGAAGGCCCTGGTCGACAAGGCCGTCGCCGAGGCCGTCAAGATCTCCGACGAGGCCAAGACGGACGCCTGGGTCATCGGCGGCATCGTCGTCGTCGCCCTGCTCGCCGCCTTCATCCTGGCCGGGATGATGGCCCGCCAGATGAGCCGCTCGATGCGCGAGCTGCGGACCGCCGCCTTCGGCATCGCCGAGCAGCGCCTGCCGATGCTGGTCGACCAGCTCTCCCGCACCGAGCCGGGCCGCGTCGACACCCGTGTGCAGCCGATCCCGATCGACTCGCAGGACGAGATCGGCGAGGTCGCCCGCGCCTTCGACCAGGTCCACCGCGAGGCCGTCCGGCTCGCCGCCGAGCAGGCCATGCTCCGGGGCAACGTCAACGCGATCTTCACCAACCTCTCGCGCCGCAACCAGTCGCTGATCGAGGGCCAGCTGACCCTCATCACCGACCTGGAGAACAACGAGGCCGACCCGGACCAGCTGGAGAACCTCTTCCGCCTGGACCACCTGGCGACCCGTATGCGCCGCAACGGCGAGAACCTCCTCGTCCTCGCCGGCGAGGAGCCGGGCCGCCGCTGGGACCAGCCGGTCCCGCTGGTCGACGTCATGCGCGCCGCCTCCTCCGAGGTGGAGCAGTACGAGCGCATCGAGCTCGCCGGCGTCCCGGAGGCCGAGATCCACGGCCAGGCCGTGACCGACCTCGTGCACCTGCTCGCCGAGCTCCTGGAGAACGCCACCACGTTCTCCTCCCCGCAGACCAAGGTCCGCGTGACCGCGACCCGTCTCCCCGACGGCCGCGTGATGGTCGAGATCCACGACAAGGGCATCGGCCTCACCGCCGAGGACTTCGCGGACATCAACCACAAGCTGGCGAACCCGCCGACCGTCGACGCCGCCGTCTCGCAGCGCATGGGCCTCTTCGTGGTCGGCCGGCTCGCCGACCGCCACGGCATCCGGGTCCAGCTGCGCCCCTCGGGCGAGCAGGCCGGCACGACCTCGCTGGTCATGCTGCCGGACGCGATCACGCACGGTGGCGGCGGCGAGCAGCCGCTCCAGGACGACTTCACCGTCTCCCAGATCATTCCCGAGCAGCAGCGGAGCGCCTTCGAGAGCGCACCGCCGCAGCAGCAGCCGATGCTGACCGCCGCCGACCTCGGTTTCGACGACTCGCGTTACGAGCAGCCGGCCGAGGAGGAGCGTCCGGTCGACCCGGTCGACCGCTCGCTGAAGCGCGAGGGGCGGCGCGCCGCCCTGGAGGCCCAGGCGCAGGGCGGTGACCGTCCGCTCTTCCGCGACGAGGCGGAGCCGCGCGCGGAGGAGTACGGGCAGGGCCAGGAGTACGCGCAGCAGGGCCAGGCCCAGGAGTACCCGCAGGGTCAGGAGTACGGGCAGCAGCAGCCCCAGCAGACGCAGGAGTACGCGCAGGAGCAGTACGCCCCGGCGCAGGAGTACGGGCAGCAGCAGCCCCAGCAGACGCAGGGGTACGGCCAGGAGTACGGGACCGGCTTCCCGCAGCAGCAGGACGGCTACGCGTACCCGCAGCAGGGTTACGAGGCGTACCCCCAGCAGGGCTATGCGGAACCCTCGTACGAGGCTGCGGAAACCGAACACCAGCAGTACGGCAATGCGTTCGATGCCCAGCCCCACCAGGGCGAGTGGCAGGATCAGAGCGCGTACCAGGGCGGCTACCAGCAGCCGTACGGGGCGGAATCGGAATCTGCTCCGGGCGCTCCCGAACAGGCCCCCGACCGCGTAGGCTTCGACCGTCCGGGTCCGACCCCGAGTGCCGCCCCGGACGCCGGTCACGCGCTGACCGACGCCGGTCTGCCGCGCCGCGGCAGCGTCGCCCCGCCGAACCGGCAGGCGCCGCAGCAGCAGGCACCGCAGCCGGTCGAGCCCGCGCAGCCGGCGCAGGAGCAGCAGAACGAAGCCGCCGGTCCCGACGAATGGCGCTCGACCAACGACGAGCGCTGGCAGCGGGCCGGGAAGCTCAAGGACCCGAAGGCGGGCGGGGTCACCTCGTCCGGTCTCCCCCGCAGGGTCCCGAAGGCCAACCTGGTCGAGGGCACGGCGGAGCAGACCCCGCAGGGCGGCCCCCAGGTCTCCCGCGCACCCGAGGACGTCCGGGGCAGGTTGAGCAACCTGCGCCGGGGCGTCCAGCAGGGACGCAGCGCGGGAACGGACACGAACGGATCGGGCCTCGGCCCGGGCAGTACCTACAACCAGGAGCGTTAGTGTGAGCATGAGCCAGGCGGCGCAGAATCTGAACTGGTTGATCACCAACTTCGTGGACAACACCCCTGGGGTGTCGCACACGGTGGTGGTCTCCGCCGACGGACTCCTGCTGGCGATGTCCGAGGGATTCCCCCGGGACCGCGCCGACCAGCTGGCGGCCGTCGCCTCCGGACTGACCTCGCTGACCGCGGGCGCGTCCCGGATCTTCGAGGGTGGTGCGGTCAATCAGACCGTGGTGGAGATGGAGCGCGGCTTCCTCTTCCTCATGTCGATCTCGGACGGCTCCTCGCTGGCCGCGCTCGCTCACCCGGAGGCCGACATCGGCCTCGTGGGGTACGAGATGGCGCTGCTCGTGGACCGCGCGGGCACCGTCCTGACCCCCGACCTCCGGGCGGAGCTTCAGGGAAGCCTTCTCAACTAGAAGTTCTCTCAACCAACAGACAGACAGTGCGTTTCGCGCCACCGCCCCGTAAGGTGCGGTGGCGCGGCTCCAAGGGACATGGACCGCGACGCAGTCGGAGGAGGAGACGTGGGAACACCACCGGGCTCAAGCCCCTACAACGGTTATGACGCGCACCAGGCGCCGCTTGGCGACCCCGCGCAGAACCGGTTCAACTTTCCCTCCACCCCGAGCAGACAGGGTGTGTCGCAGCCCTACCGGCAGCCGCACGCTCCGGCCGCGGGTGGACACGGCGCCTCGCGCGCCCAGTCCGCAGCGGGTTCCAGCAGTTCGGGCGGGCACAACCCGCTGGTGCGTCCCTACGCGATGACCGGCGGCCGGACCCGGCCGCGCTACCAGCTCGCCATCGAGGCGCTGGTCAGCACGACCGCCGATCCGTCCAGGCTGCAGGGGCAGTTGCCCGAGCACCAGCGGATCTGCCGGCTGTGCTTCGAGATCAAGTCGGTCGCGGAGATCTCGGCCCTTCTCTCCATCCCCCTCGGCGTCGCCCGAATCCTCGTCGCCGACCTGGCCGAGGCCGGACTCGTCGCCATCCACCAGCCGGGCGGCGACGAGTCCGCCGGCGGTCAGCCAGACGTGACACTGCTCGAAAGGGTGCTCAGTGGACTTCGCAAGCTCTAGCGGCGGCGCGGCCCGTTCAACCACCAGCGCGAAGATCGTGGTGGCGGGTGGCTTCGGCGTGGGCAAGACCACGTTCGTCGGCGCCGTCTCTGAGATCAACCCGCTGCGTACCGAAGCCGTCATGACCTCCGCCTCCGCGGGCATCGACGACCTCACGCACACCGGCGACAAGACGACGACGACCGTCGCCATGGACTTCGGCCGCATCACCCTGGACCAGGACCTGATCCTGTACCTGTTCGGCACCCCCGGACAGGACCGTTTCTGGTTCATGTGGGACGACCTGGTCCGCGGCGCCATCGGCGCCGTCGTCCTCGTCGACACCCGCCGCCTCGCCGACTGCTTCCCCGCGGTCGACTACTTCGAGAACTCGGGCCTGCCCTTCGTCATCGCCCTCAACGGCTTCGACGGGAACCAGCCCTACCAGCCCGAGGAAGTGCGCGAGGCTCTGCAGATCGGCCCCGACACCCCCATCATCACCACCGACGCCCGCCACCGCGCGGATGCCAAGAGCGCCCTCATCACGCTCGTCGAGCACGCCCTCATGGCACGACTGCGGTAGCCGTCCCCCGGCGTTCACGTACCGAAGGCCGCGCTCCCCCTCCGGGAGCGCGGCCTTCGGCGTTCCCGCGCCCGCCGTCCGGGCCCGCTCGGGGGTCCGGGCAGCGGAAAGGGCCGGACCCCGGCGTCACACCGGGGTCCGGCCCTTCTGCGGCTCCGTCGGGCCTCAGGGGGCGCCGACGGGGCCTTCGTGCGGTCTCAGCGCCAGCTGTGCGGCGCGCGGAAGCCGTGCTCGCGCTCCAGACGGCGCCAGCCGGCCGGGGTGCGGCCGTGGTGGCCCGCCGCCGGGTCCTCGTCGGACCGGGAGGCGGCGCGGGCGAGGAGGACCGCGGTGATGGCGGCGAGTTCCTCGGGGTCGGCGTTGCCCTTCTCCACTCGGAGAAGGTTGGCAGGGGTGGTCACGTGGCTGACTCCTCTTACTGAGGCGGGTTGCCGTGCTTGCGGGACGGCAGGTCGGCGTGCTTGGTACGGAGCATCGCGAGGGACCGGATGAGCACCTGGCGGGTGTCGGCGGGGTCGATGACGTCGTCGACCAGGCCGCGCTCCGCCGCGTAGTACGGGTGCATCAGTTCCGCCTTGTACTCCTTGACCATGCGGGCCCGCATGGCTTCGGGGTCCTCGGCCTCCGCGATCTGCTTGCGGAAGATCACGTTGGCGGCGCCTTCGGCGCCCATGACCGCGATTTCGTTGGTGGGCCAGGCGTACGTGAGGTCGGCGCCGATGGACTGGGAGTCCATCACGATGTACGCGCCGCCGTAGGCCTTGCGCAGGATCAGTGAGATCCGGGGCACGGTCGCGTTGCAGTACGCGTACAGCAGCTTCGCGCCGTGGCGGATGATTCCACCGTGCTCCTGGTCGACGCCCGGCAGGAAGCCGGGTACGTCCAGAAGGGTGATGATCGGAATGTTGAAGGCGTCGCACATCTGCACGAAGCGCGCGGCCTTCTCGGAGGCCTCGATGTCCAGGACACCGGCCAGCGTCTGGGGCTGGTTGGCGACGATGCCGACGACCTGGCCGTCCAGGCGGGCGAGGGCGCAGATGATGTTGCGGGCCCAGCGCTCGTGGATCTCCAGGTAGTCGCCGTCGTCGACGAGCTCCTCGATGACCTTGTGCATGTCGTACGGACGGTTGCCGTCGGCGGGCACCAGGTCGAGCAGGACCTCGGAGCGGCGGTCGGCCGGGTCCTCGGATGCCACGGTCGGCGGGTTCTCGCGGTTGTTCTGGGGGAGCATCGACAGGAGGTAGCGGACCTCGGCGATGCAGGTCTCCTCGTCGTCGTAGGCGAAGTGGGAGAC
>NZ_JBEOXR010000045.1:0-74553 GCF_040296665.1 Streptomyces sp. NPDC002057 | reverse complement strand
TCTTCGTGGCGACGTCGGGCTGCACGGGGCGGCAGCTACCGCCACGTGCAGCCCGACGTGGCCCACGGTCTAACGCCGGTTCGCCCAGTGGAGCCGGCACCGGGTATGGGCGAGGTTCTACCGCATGATCCTTGACGAACTCGGAGCACAGGGTGAGCTGGACTGGTCGCGGTGCGCGATCGACTCGGTCAGCCTGCGGGCGGCAAAAATAAGGGGGCCGCTGACGGGACCGAATCCGACCGACCGCGGCAAGTTGGGATCGAAGATTCATCTGATCTGCGACCGGAACGGACTGCCGCTGTCCCTGGGCATTTCCGGCGCCAACACGCACGACAGTCTGGGCCTGGAGCCGCTTGTGCGCGGCATTCCACCGATCCAAGTCCCACCGTGGTCCCCGGCGTCGGAGGCCGGCGAAGCTGCATGCGGACAAGGGCTATGACTACGACCACCTGCGCCGATGGCTTCGCGAGCGCGGTATCCGTCATCGCATTGCCCGCAAGGGTGTCGAGTCCTCGCAGCGGCTGGGCCGTCATCGGTGGGTGGTCGAGAGAACCGTGTCCTGGCTGGCCGGTTGTCGAAGGCTCCACCGCCGCTATGAACGGAAGGCCGAGCACTTTCTCGCCTTCGTCGGCATCGCCGCAGCCCTCATCGGCTACCGTCGCTGGGCCAGCCTTCTCACGGCCTGAGCCGGTTCTGCTGCAGGTCGAAGCAGACCAGGCCCATGGACTCCGCGAGGGCCGCCGCGTAGACCGACGCCTCCTCGGCCATGCTCCACCGCATGGGGAAATAGATCAGCGGCTCTGTGGCCTCTCCGATCAGCGGCCCGGTTGACCAGGGCGAGGTGTCCTCCTCATCTTCGGTGAGGTCGCACCACCGCTCAAGCAGCGCGGCCACGTAGGCCGCGATGCGCTCGGACGGAGGCTCTTCCACCTCGCCGTCGATGTAGCGGTCGTACAGGCCGTCGAAGACCCGGCCAGCGGTCTTGTCATCCACCGGCCTCTCGCCTTCCCAGACAGCAAGGTCGTAGCTCATGCCAGGAGGCTCTCATGCCTCTCTGACAGCCATAAGAAACGACGTCTTAGCCGGTCGGCCCAGTGCAGAGTCGCCGCACGTCTCGCACCAGCGTGTACGAAGCGCTGAGGAGTATCGCAGCTCCCAACACGAGCCAGAGGACCGAGGCCCCAGAGCGGTAGTCACGAACAGCAAGAACAAGCAGCATCGCGCTGGCAAGAACGCCGAAAGCCGAGATCAGAGCACTGATGCGGGTAGTCACCTGACCATCATCAACGACAACCTGGCCAGCGGAAGTGATCCGAAACGAACCGGCCCGGTTCACCTTGGGATCTTGCGGCAAGGGTTCGTCGCCGCTCCCCTTGCATGTCTAGCTGCTCAGCTCAGAGCACGGGCGAATCCTGCTCCGGCTCGGCTTCAAGTCGTGCTGAGCCACCACATGGATCGACGACGGCAACCGCTGGATCGCCCCGGTTCTCGGCCTCCCGGTACTCCCCTTCGTGGACTTCAGCAACGTCCTACTCCAAGTACGCCCTGATGGAGTTCACTGGACGGCCGGCACGCTATTGGACGGCACAGACGGCCGTCCCTTCGCCCGGTCAAGCAGAGCGAGCTGGATCAGACGTAGGCGACCGCCCACCACCAAGAGCCCGGGCGCCGGGCTCGGGTGCATCCCCGCGTGCACGGAGGGGCGACGGCCGCTCGACCATCACACGCGCCATGATGACCGGACCATCACCGCGAGCGCGTGGCCGACAGCACGTCGACGAGGCGGGCGACGTTGTCCGCCGAACCGTCCGGGGCGACATCCCGTCCGTGGGTCACGGAGCGGCTGCACCCCGTCCGTGACCCGGGCATCCCCGAGGACGCCGACGACGCGTAGGCGCGGTTCTCTGTCTCCGCGGCTACCGGGGGGTGCGTGCCCCTTGGCAGGTAGAGAAGAGGGCGTTGGCAGGTGCCGACGGACGGGGTCAGTCAGCTGCGCGCCGTATGTGCAGATGGCCATCGAGAGGGTAGGTGGGAGGAGTCGATGGCAGGATTCTGTCGAACTGGTAGCCGTTCTTCTCGGCGACGCGGCAGGAGGCCAGGTTGTCGACCTGATGGAGGAGTTCGAGGCACTCCAGACCATCAGGTCGGAAAGCATCGAAGGACCAGGCGGTGAGAGCATTCAGGGCTCGTCCGGCCACGCCTCGCCCGCGAGCCCCTGCTTCGGTCCAGTAACCGACCTCGGCGGAAGGCTTGCCGAACGCGACTTCCTTGATCACCACGTTGCCCACCAACCGCGGCGGCGCCGCCTCATGGGCTGTTTCAAGGACTGCGAAGGCGAACCGGTCGCCTGCTGTCCAACCCTGCTCCTGAGCCCGCACCCATCTCAGTCCATCGTCCTCACTCTCCATGCGAGAGTTCGTCCGGCGACGCAGCTCGGGGTCCCGGTAAACCTCAACCAGCGCAGCAACGTCTTCCACGGACCAGGGGCGAAGAACGAGAGCGGGAGCGGTCAGGGTCGCGGCAGCCTTGAGTATGACGGGTGCGTTCATTTCCGGATCATATGCAGCAGGCCTTGATCTGAGATCGGCGACAGCTGGTCCATGCAGCCCGCAGCCGCCCCGTCATCTCTGCATCCGGGCCCGCAGAACGTGGACGGACCAGTCGAGCACCGGCCGGAGGCTCTCCGGATCCGGCCAGCCATTGATCACCGCGAGCAGCGAGAAGTACCGCTCTCTGCGCGGATCGTTCACCCGTTCCAGCCGGGCCAGGAGCTGCAACCGGGACTCCGCGTCGTCGCGGGAGCCGAGAAGATGCGCGCAGCGGGTCATGAGGACCGCGACAATCGGATCGGCCTGAAGTGAGGCGGGGTCGATGCCCGCTGCCACGGCCGGGGCGATCTGGTCACGGACGATCGCACCCACGTTGCTGTGCAACGTGGGTGGACCACCCTCGGTGTGCGCGACCGTCTCCTCCTGGGCCATCTGCCGCACGAGGGCGCGAAAGTCTGGGTCCTGGGACAGCTCGGCCAGTTCCACCCACGCCTGGACCTGCTCCGTATCGGGATCGTCCGGCAGTTCCGGAGTCATCGACCGCATGACTCCCGTAAACATGGTGTCGGTACCCACACCACCGAACACGGCATCGAGGAAATCGCCAACCAGCTGTTGGCGTTCGACT
Organism: Streptomyces sp. NPDC002057; assembly: GCF_040296665.1. Classification (NCBI taxonomy): domain Bacteria; kingdom Bacillati; phylum Actinomycetota; class Actinomycetes; order Kitasatosporales; family Streptomycetaceae; genus Streptomyces; species Streptomyces sp. NPDC002057. Next base: position 71,376 of record NZ_JBEOXR010000045.1, on the reverse strand, counting down.
TCAGAGAGCTTGGCCAGTTGGTGCATCAGATGTGTCTCCTCAGGGGTAGCCCCGCGCTTCGCCACGGCGGTCAGCACTGCACGCCGCAGCCGCAGGATTCGGATCTGCACGTCCAACGCGTCGGCATGTGCCACGGCGACCTCCGGCAGCGCGAGTTCCCGTTCCATGACCTTCCGGATGGCCGCAAGGTCCAGTCCCAGGTCGCGCAGGGTTCGCACGAAATCGAGGCGCGCGACGGCACCGTCGTCGTAAAGGCGATAGCCGGCCGGGCTGCGGTCAGCAGGCGGTATGAGTCCGCAGTCGGAGTAGAACCGGATGGTCTTGACCGTGGCACCAGTCCGCCGGGCCAGCTCGCCGATCGAGTAGAGCGTGTGGCCGTTCATGTCCCCACCCTGCGGTCTCCCCCTGCTGGAGACTCAAGTTCGTAAGGTCGCGACGGTCAGATTCTCACAACCGAACCATTCCTGGAGCAAGGTCAAGCCGGTCGACGGGTGCGGTCCGAAGTGCCGATCCGCAGTCACCATTCGTTCTCACTCACCGTGGAACCGGGGCGCGTTCTGGGAATTGTCTGGGACAGCATTCGGAGTCATGACGGGCCCTCAAATCACCCTCTTGTCCGAAGCGGGCGACGTCGAGCACCGCCTCCGCCCACGCTGTCACGCAGCGTCAGGTTTACCCCTGCCGCTCGCGCTTCGGCGCGGCGCCGGCACCTATCACACCGGGCGCTTGACCAGGGTGCCCCGGCTGCGCGTCCCCCCGCAGGTTGCGGCCGCGCTCGCTGTCGCGAGAGAGAGCAAGACGCACGCCCCACGCTGCCGGGTGATCTTCACGGTGAACGAGATAAGAGATGTACGACCCGAGCGGGCCGGGACGCCTGCTGGTCGGGCTCTTCACGGCGATGGCGGCGAAGGAGCGGGAGAACGTCCGGGAGTCCACCTTCGAAGGGCTGGACGCCGCGGCGCGCAAGAGACGGCACGGTGGACGGCCGCCGGTCATCACCGCGGACATGGTGCACACCGTGCTCCGCCTCCGCGCGAACGGTGAGACGGTCGAGAACGTCCAGCTGACCTGCGTTCGGGCCGCCGCTGTTCGTGCTCTCCCCCGTGCGGTGGAGGCGGATCATCATGCGGTGTGATGTTGCGGGCTGTGCGGTGCGAGAGGTTCGCATCATGACGACGACGGATCCCGCCCCGCCCGAATCCCGCGTGCCGCTGGTCCCGCCGCCCCCGCGCTGGGCGGTGTGTGCCGCTCATGTCGCGGCCTGGTCGACCGTCCCTTCCGGGCTGTGGCGCGTCGCGCTCGTGCTCGGAGTACCGGTCGGGGTGATGGAGCGAGAGGAGTTCCTCGCCGCTTTCCCTCACAGCTCCCCGCTGGTCGGCCTGGCTTACGTACTGCTGATCGGTGCGATAGCGGAGGCAGCCTCGTACCTCACGTTGGGCCTGGTTCGGCCCTGGGGTGAACTGGTACCGCGCTGGGTTCCGATTCTCGGCGGCCGCCCAGTCGATCGCAGGCTCGCGGTCCTCGCCGCTTCGCTGGGAGCTTTCGCGGTCACCGTCCTGTGGTGGGTCCTCTTCCTCGGAGGACTGCTGACCTCCCCCAGTCCCGATCCCGGCGTCTCGGCCGGCGAAGCCCTCTTCGTCGCCGCCTATGCTCCACTCCTGCTGTGGGGTCCACTCCTGGCGGCGGTGACCTGGTCCTACCACCGACGACACAAGGGCTGTCTGTGAAGGTGATCGAATTCGGGATCGGTCCTGATTGTGGGTCGCTAGAACCCGATGGTATTCGTGGAGCTCAAGGGGGTGGCGCATGGCCAACGTCGTGAAGCTGATCTGCTATCCGGTCAAAGGGTGCGCGGGCACGTCGATGAGCGAAGCACTCATGACGCCGGCGGGTCTCGCGCACGACCGCAGCTTCATGGTCATCAGCGAGGACGGAGTCTTCCGCACGCAGCGCCGACACCCCCGCCTCGCACTGATCCAGCCCACCGTCAGCGCCGACGGCACCCGCCTCACACTCGAGTGGGCCGACACCACGGACAGTCTTGGCGCGGTGCGCCTCGCCGTGACGACGTCCGCACCGCGCCGTGACGTCGATCTGTTCGGCACTACGTTCCAGGGGATCGACCAGGGTGACGACGTCGCCGCCTGGCTCTCGGAGGTCCTCGGCACCCCCAGCCGCCTGGTCCGCGTTCCGCCGGAACACGACCGGATCGCCGATGGCCTGATCCCTGGCCCGTCCGGCTATGCCGACAGCAGTGCCGTGCACCTGCTCTCCCGTGCCTCCCTCACCCTCCTCAACCAGCGGATGGCCGAACGAGGGGCCCCACCTCTGTCGATGAACCGCTTCCGCCCGAACATCGTCATCGACATCCCCGACGGCCACAACCCCGACAGCGGCGGCGACTGGGCAGCCCTGCCGCACGCCGAGGACCGCGCACGCCACATCACCATCGGCAGTGCCGAACTGGGCTACGCCAAACTCGCGGTGCGCTGTGCCGTCACCCTGGTTGCGCAGGAAGTCGGAGCGCGTCAGGGGCCGGAGCCCTTGCGCACGCTCGCCGGCTACCGACGAGCGGCGAGCGGGGGCGTCGTGTTCGGCACGAAGTTCTCCGTGATGACGCCGGGGACGCTGTCGGTCGGCGACGAGGTGACAGTCAAGGAATGGGGCGACGCCGAACTATGAGGCACCCAGCCAGCCAAGGCAACCACGGCAGCCCAGACCATGGGACACCCGCCTTCGCGCGGTTGGCCAGCACAAAGCCCATCCCGGTACGGCTACGCGCGCCACGTCCTGCTCAACACCAGCACCCTCCAAGAACCCAAACCTCAGGCTGAAGAAGCCCGGCAGCCGCGACAACAACACCACTGGCAGTTGAATCGCCGCACGTGCGGGAAGTAGTTCTCGCGGCCGGTGTCCGCTGCGACGGCGTCGGTCTTGCCGGCCGGGCTGACTGCCTGGGGCCGGTCAAGACGTAGCTGCGACCCGCGTGCCCGGCATTGGTCAGGATGGTGCTGACAACGTCCGCGACGTCCCTCCCGTGTACCGAGGATGTTCGCCGGCCGCCGTATGGTTCACGGACCCGCCCCTCGGCGTGGATGGCGTCGGCCCACCCCAGAGCGTTGGCCATCAGGTCGACCGGCCAAAGGAAGGTCCGTTCAAGAGCCCTGCCACGGACCGTCTCGTCCAACTCCTGTCCTTCGCGCGGCGACAGGACCGTGATCCGGCGCATGCCCGCCTCGGCCGCCATCGTCAGGATCCCGCGCCCGGCCCGCAGCGGTGTGTGAGCCGCCCCCGTGGTGCTGAGCAGCGGGACCGCGTCGACGCCGTCCAGCGCCGCGACCAGGGACGAAGGCTGCTCCAGGTCGCCTTCCACCGTCTCGACCCCTCCCGGCAACCGGGTGACACCCGCATCGCGGGTCAGCACGCGAACCGTCCGGCCCATGAGCAGTGTCCGCTCCACGAGGTGACGGCCCAGGTTTCCCGTCCCGCCGGTCCCCGAACCGTCATTCGAAAGTTCTCGTTCGTCGAGTTCCGGAGGTATTCCTGCCGAGGACGCAACGCTGGGACGTATAGACGCTAGGCCGTATACAGGTCAATCCATGATCTACGTCCTGGACCCGGCAGGTGGTTCAGCCCGTGGGCAACGAAGCGCTCCGCGTCCGCAGCGAAGGCGACGGCCTGGCACTGGTACTCGTGGGCGCAAGCGGGCCCGTCGAGCGCGAGTTCCCGGTGGACCGCCGCCAGGTTCCGTCACGCGGTACCCACCCGCACGTTCACAGCATCAGCGGCGGCACCCGCGTCAGCGGGGACGGTCAGGGCATGCAGGTCCTCGCACACCGCAGCGCGTCCCAGGACCGCGGCAGCCCATTCACGGGGAAGCTCAGCAACCCGGGACCGGGGTCCTGAGATCAGGGCCCGTGCGGCCTCGACTCCCGCCGCTCTTCCAGTGGCCCGGCATACCTCGCCGACGTCAGCCGACTCGAATGTTTGGAATCCCCGGGACGGTGCAGACGGATGCTGACACCGGCTTATTTATCCTGGTAGGAGAAGCGCATGGGCATCATTGCCTGGATCCTGATCGGACTGCTCGCGGGCTTCATCGCCAAGGCCCTGATGCCGGGCAAGGACCCCGGCGGCATCCTCATCACGATGCTCATCGGCATCGCCGGCGGCCTGCTCGGCGGCTGGCTCGGCAAGGTCCTCTTCGGCGTCGACTCCATAGACGGCTTCTTCGACGTGTCCACCTGGATCGCAGCCATCGCCGGCTCCGTCATCCTCCTGGCTGTCTACCGAATCCTCACCGGTAACAAGCGCCACCACCGCCACGCCTGACCGAGCCCACCCGCAGCGGAACGGCTCCCCCCTCCCGAGGGCGGAGCCGTTCCGCTGCGTCGGAAACGCCGCCTGCGGACAGGCCGGGTGGTGCGGGACCGCGGAGGCCGATGGTGCGGCTCGACGCGCCCCCGTGACGCGTACCCCCTCAGCGGTATCTGCTTCAAGCGGGCGGAGGTAGGGCCTGCTGGCGGGCGCCCGGTTCCCAAGGCCGGAGGCGCGGGCGGGCAGTGCCGTTCCGGCCACGGGAGGAGCGCTGTGTCGACGACGAAATGGGGGTGCGGCCCCCGCAAAGGCATCGACGCCGGTCCATCCGGGTCCGGCAGGGGGGCGGCAGGTCTCTACGATGAGAGCGGTTGTCGTCGGTGTCATCGTAGGGAGAAGCTGCGGGTGTTCTCGGTGCAGGTCACGCAGGTGGAGCGGGGTGTGGTGCTCACGCTGCGCGGCGAGCTCGACTTCGAGAGCATGGTTCAGCTGGATGAGGCCGGGGAGGAGGCTCTCGCCTGGCGGCAGGGGGTGGGCCCCGTGGTGGCCGACTGCGCCGGTCTGGCCTTCTGTGATTCCTCCGGTATCGGTGCTCTGCTGCGGCTGCGGCAGCAGCTTGCGGCCCAAGGGCGGGTGCTGCGTCTGTCGGGCGTGCCCGCGCGAGTGGCCAGACTGTTCACGGTGACCGGACTGGACCACGTTCTGGATGTGTACCCCGACAGGGACCAGGCCCTTGGGGCGGGTACCGACCCACATGACATCGTGGCAGCCGGTAGTGAGCCGGCACCGCGTACGGAGAGGCAGAATTCATGACGCGCGTTCCGGGGCAGCAGGCCCCTTACCCTGCCCGTACGGCAGGCGCGCGCACCGCCGCCCAGGAAGGCGCGGATCACGACCTTCGGGCGCTGTTCGGCGAGTCCTTGGCCATCTTCGCCTACCTCGCCGGCCCCGCTCACATGCTGCAGACGGCGAATGCCGCATTCTTCACGGCGATCGGCAGCGAACGCACCCGTACCGGGCTGCCGCTGGGGCAGCTGATGCCGGAGCTCGTCGACCAGGGCTTCATCGGGCTCCTGGACCGGGTGTACCGCACCGGGGAGTCTCACTTCGCCCGGGATGCCCGTGTCCTGCTCGGCGAGGGGGAGAACGCCCGGGAGGGGTTCTTCAGCTTCACCTACGAGCCCCGTCTGGATACGGGCGGCAACGTGATGGGGGTGCGGGTGGTCGGGGTGGAGACCACCCAGGTCATGCATGCCCAGCGGCTCACGAACGAGCACCGGGTGCTGCTGGAGCAGATCGCCCGCCAGGCCCCCCTGCCGGAGGTCCTGGAGGGCATGGCCCGCGCCATCGAGTCTCTCGCGCCTGAGGAAGTACTGGTGTCGGTGCTCCTCGCCGACCCCGACGGCCGCCACCTGCGGCACGGGGCGGCTCCGAGCCTGCCCGGCTTCTACAACCGGGCCATCGACGGCATCGCCACCGGCGAGGGCGTCGGCTCGTGCGGAACCGCTGCCCACCGCCGTACCAGCGTCATCGTCACCGACATCGCCACCGACCCGTTCTGGGACGACTTCCGGGCCCTCGCCGACCAGGCCGGGCTCGCAGCATGCTGGTCCACTCCGATCCTGGCCCGCGACGGCGCGCTGCTGGGCACCTTCGCGATGTACCACCGCACCCCGCGTACACCGCAGGAAGCCGACCTTGCCCTGGCGAGGGTCTTCGCCGACACCGCCGCCCTGGCCATCGAACGCCACCACGCCGAACAGGCCCGCGCGGCGGCCGAGGCACGGGAGAAGGCCGCCCGCGACGACCTCGCTTTCCTCCTGGAAGCCAGCAGCGCCCTCACCTCCGACCTGGACGCCGCCCAGGTGCTGTCCGCGCTGGCCGCCCTGTGCGCGCCGAAGCTGGCCCCGTTGTGCACGGTCGACCTCGTCGAGGGCGGGCGCGTCCGCCGGATCGCCGCCGCCGCCCCCGACCCGGCCCAGCAAGAGCTGCTCACCTCCCACATCCCCGTCTACGACGCCGCGGACGATGCCGTCGCCCGCGTGCTGGCCTCGGGAACCAGCGAGGTCGCCCGCCGCACCCCCACCGGGCCCGGCCCCTGGCACGACCTGAACGTCACCGGCTACCTGTGCGTTCCTCTCATGGAACGCGACAAGGCATTCGGCGCCGTGACGCTGCTCTCCACCGGTGCCCACGTCTTCGACGGCCACATCGTCGCCCTGGCCGAGGAACTCACCCGCCGCGCGGCCTCCGCGGCCCGCAACGCCCGCCAGTACAGCCACCGTGCGGCCCTCGCCCGCGACCTCCAGGCCGGGCTCCTCCTGCCCGGCCTGCCCGACGTGCCCGGCACCGACGTCGCGACCTACTACCACCCGGCCGGCGAAGGACTCGACATCGGCGGCGACTTCTACGACGTCTTCCCCCTCAAGGACGGCCGCTGGGCCTTCCTCCTCGGCGACGTCTGCGGCCGCGGCGCCATCGCCGCCACCACCACCGCGCTCGTGCGCCACACCGCCCGCGCCGTCGCCTCCCGCCTCCCGGGCCCCGCCGATGTCGTTCATGCCGTCAACGAAGCTTTGACCGACCGTCCGGGCAGCCACGGCACCGGGTTCGTCACCCTCGTCTACGGCCAGCTCACCCCCACGGCTTCCGGCCTGGACATCGAGCTGGTCCGCGCCGGACACAACCCGCCGCTCCACCTGGACGTCCGTCACACCGTCCAGGCCCTCACTCCCCAAGGGCTCCTGCTGGGCATCGGCTCGGACGCGCACGTCACACCCCACCGTCTTCACCTGCGGCCCGACGAGAGCCTGGTCCTCTACACCGATGGCATCACCGAAGCCCGCCGCCCGGACGGCGACATGTTCGGCGAGCAGCGTCTCGCCGACGCCGTGTCCCGCCTCTCCGGGCGGCCCCGATCCCAGCACATCATCGACGCCGCCATAACGGCCCTGCACACGTTCACGGACGATGTCGACGACGACCAGGCGATCCTCGTCCTGACAGCCACCGCCCCCCACCCCACGGACGCCCCCTAGCGTGTGCTGCGCGGTCCCGGACTGCGTGGTGCGCCAGGGCGCACCACGCCGGACCGGCGACGGTTCACCCCCGTCGTCGTTCCCGTCCGGCTCGGACGCGTCCGCCGGGTCTCGCAGCGGGAGCAAGGCGAATGTGCGGCTGTGGCGGCCGAGCAGGTCCAGGTTGCGGTGCTGAGCGGAGAGAGCCGGGCGATGTCCTCGTCCCGTATCTCGTGGCCCTCGGCCTGCAGCTGGGCGACGGCGGCGCCGATGAGAACGGGGATGACACACTCCGCCCCCACGGCTGATGAGCAGCCCGGAACACGGCACGACTACGTGTCCTTGTGCGGACGCTGGGGGTTGCAGCCCTCGTGGAGACAGGATGCCTCCAGCCCGCCGCGCGGGCCCACGTATTGGCCTCACTCGAAGAGCCTGTACAGCCGGCGAGGCATCGGCCCGAGCATCAGGGCTTCAGCAGTCCGCCCACCCACCAGTCGTGCGGCTTGCCGTCGTTGGCGATGCTCCGACTGCGCAGTGTCCCTTCGACGGTGAAGCCGAGTTTCTCGGCGACGGCACGCGAGCCGGTGTTCCCGGCCATGGCCCACCACTCGATGCGGTGGGCGTCGAGCGTGGCCCAGCCCCAGTCGCACAGCGCCCGAGCGGCCTCCACCGAGTACCCGCGTCCGCGCTGCTCCTTGACCGCCCAGTATCCGAGTTCCCAGACGCCGCGGCTGATCAGGGTCAGGCAGTACGAGCCGACCAGGACGCCGGTGTCCTTACGGAACGCGCCGAGCGTGTAGTCCTTGTCCTCGGCCCACTGGGCGGGCAGCTTCTCGCCGACGAGCTCCTCAGCGTCCGCACGCCGGTACGGCACCGGCACCGGGGTGTAGAACTGGATGTCCTCGTCCTGGCAGGCTTCGTACACCGCATCCGCGTCAGCAAGGGTGAAGGCCCGCAGCACAAGACGGTCGGTTTCGAGAGTCACTGGATCCATCGCGGCAGTATGACCACCATCGACCAACGGTGCCCAGCGAATATCCCGATCAAGCACCGCGTCTGTTCGGCTCCGTGCAGCACCGCGTCACGCGCTGACTGCCCTGCCTCCCGAGCCAGGCCAGTGGCGGTCCGGGGACAGGACGGTACGCCCGCGGTGCCCCGCTCCCTCCTCCTCGCCTCCGAGCACAGCCACGACTCAGCCGCTGCCACACCTGCGGCCGGTGCTCCGGCCGCGCCCTGGGGCGGCGTGGACCCGAGGGGGGTGAGCTGGAGGGCTGTGGAGTTCAGCGTGAGGTGAGCAGGAGGTCCTCGTAGAGGTGGTGGTGGCGGGTGGAGGTGCGGTGGTGGAGGAGGTCGGCTGCCTGGGCGGGGTCTCCGGCGTCGACGAGGGCGCGGGCGCGGGTGTCCTGGATGATCTCTCGTTCCACGCGGACGCCGCCGATGCGTGTGGCGGACTCGCCCAGGGCGGTGAGTGCGTCGGCAGCCTTGCGGGGCCGGCCGGCCGTGATGTCGGCCAGTGCCTGGACTACGGGGGCGAGGACTTCTCGGTGGTCGGGGCGTGGATCGGTGGCGGCTCGTCGGGCCAGGGTTTCCAAGTCCTCCGTGGCCGCTTCGACGGCGAGGGTCAGGGCGAGGTTGAAGGTGTGGAAGATCTCGGCCGTCCCGCCGGGTGCCGCGAGAAGTTCTCTGATGTGGTCGAGGTCGCTGCGGCCGGCGGGTTCCTGTCCGATGAGCAGGAGGCGCCAGTTCGTGGCCGCTCTCATGCCGACGTCGTCGCGCGACAGCGCTGAGTCGGCGCGGCGCCGGGCGTCGGGGAAGTCTCCGGAGGCGATGGAGTGCAGCGCGGCGTGCCAGTTCAAGTGGCCGAGCTGTGGTGTCTGCGGGTCGTCGGCGAGCCACTGGTCCAGCGCCCGGGTCGATTCGGGGCCTGTCCCGAGTTCGTGCGCGGCGTGGGCGAGGGCGTGGACGGCGACTCCTGAGCGGGCGTGGAGAGAGAGCGCGCGTTCGGCGAGCTCGTGTGCCTCACGGACGCGGCCCTGCTCGGCTCTGATCGCCGCCAGCCAGCTGGTCCAGGGCCAGTTGTCCGGTCCGGCGAGCACGGCCTGCTCCTCGACCAGGCGGTCGCCCCGGTCGCGGTAGGCGGGCGTCCCGGTGGCTGAGAAGGCGCCGATCATCAGCCCGGCCGCCTCGTCGGTGGGCCAGCGCCGGAAGTGCGCGAGGAGATGATCCGCGGTCAGCTGGTGATGGCGATGGGTGTGGAGGAAGATCCCGTGGACCAGGCTCGCCTCCTGCTCACCGGCGGCGAGCGCGTCACGGTGAGCGATGACGAGCTGCTCCTTCAGGACTGTGTCCGTCAGCCGGTCTCCGGTGGCCAGGGTGAGCAGCGCCCGCGCCACGCCGTTGTCGGGCTGGTCCCTGACCCAGTTCCGCAGGAGGGGCAGAGCCTTTCCGCTCAGTGACAGGAACTCCGTCAGGGTCCGGTCCCCCACCGGGACCGTGGAGGCCCCCGTGCGTGGGGCCGTGGGCATCGGGATTCCGGTGTGCATCAGTACGCGGCCCGGAACAGGGCGGTGCAGACGATGCCGCTGTTACCGCAGTGGTTGCGCGTCAGGCTCAAGGGCAGACCGGCCACGTTGGCGCTGCCCAGACCGCTCCCGGCGACCGTGGCACCCTCAGCGCGGGCCCCGGTGTTGTTCGCGCAGGTGTTGCCGAACGAGGCGTTGCCGATCCCGACGACGTTCGCGTGCGCGGTGCCGGCGGGAAGCAGCGCTGCCCCGGCCACCGCACCCAGCGCGGCGATCCGCCTGCCCGTGCTCCGTGTGTCGATACCCATCGTGTGCTCCTTCGCGTAGGGGGCCCTGGCCATAGCCGAAGGCATATGCGGCTATGCGGCCGCGTCGTGATCAACGACGGAGCACGACCTTCGACACCATGCGAATGGCGAGCCTCGACGTACTCCATCTCCGCGCACAGGAAGACTTGATCAGTGGCAACCGGGCCTTCTACTGATCGGTCTGCTGCTCCAGGCGCTGCACCGCATCGGCGGCCTGCTCCGCGGTCCTGCGCGCATCCCGCAGGGCTCGCTCCGCCGCCGTCACCCTTCTACCGGCCTCCGCCACGCTCGCCCCGGCCGCGGACCTGGCCTTCCGGGCCTCCTGCAACTCGCGTTCAAGCCGATGGAACCGGCCAGTTGCCTCCTCGGCCTGCCCTTCGGCAGCCTCGTGCACGGCACGGGCCTCGCTGAGGTCCTTCTCGCGTCGGCCGACCACCACGTCGGCGTCCGCCGCCGTTGTGCGAGCGCTCTCGAGGTCACGCAGCCGCCGATCCCCTTCGGGGTCCCGCGACTTCTTCGGCGCCGACCGCCTCGGCTTTGCCTGCGCGGGCCGGACGGGAACCGTCTCGGGTGTGATCTCGGTGAATCCGACGGCGGCCTCGGGCACTTTCACCAGGCGTCCCGTGGCCCACCGCTCGGCGACATCCGGGCGGGCGAGCACCGCGTGGAGGGTCTGTTCGACTTCGTGCAGCACCGTGTCACTCACCGACTGCCCGGCCTCGCCAGCCAGGCCGGCGGCAGTGCGGGCGAGCGTGGTGACGAGCTGGTGCTGCTGACGGCTCGCCGCACGGAGCTGGTCACCGTCGAGCGTCCTGTGCGCCTCGCGAAGCGTCTCCCCCAGCGCCAGGACCCGCTGAGCTTCCTCCGGCTGCCGACGGGCCAGCTGGTTCGCGGCCCACGCCGCGAGCGTCGGCTTCCGCAGCGCCGCGACCGCCTTCGCGGCCGCGGTGTCCTTCGCCCGGCGCGCCTCGGCGACGTACGCGTCCCTCGCCGCGGTGAAGTCGCCCGGCTTCAGTCCGTACAACTCATCGGCGATCTGCTCGACATCCACAGGCCGTACTGTGCCCCGCCCCGCCCAGGCGATCGAGCCGAACCTCCGACAGGAAGCCGTCACTCACCCGCTCGATACGAGCTCCTCCCTCCTCCGGGGCCTGTCCGGCGTGGGAGAACGTGCGGACCGCCGTATGAACTGTCCGCGTTCACTGTTCAGCAACGTTCTGATCCGGAAGAGCCGACCTGGAGACCGGAGCGGTCGAACGGGCCTGCCAGGATGGGCCCGTGACGATCACTGCGGACATACGTACGGACCGCCTGCGGCACCGGACCGCCGGCCGGGTGCTGCTGGCCGGCGGAGTGGCGACGGGAGTCGGCTGCCTGGTGGGGCCCCTCCTCGCCGAGTCGACGGGGCTGCTCGTCCTGACCGGCGCCTTCGAGTACCGGTGGCCGAGCTTCCTGGTGGCGGTCGCGCTCTTCGGCGCGGCCGGACGGCTGCTGGCCCGGGGCGCGCTCCGGAGGCGGGTGCTTGCTGTGTGCGCGGTCGCGGCCGTGGCTACCCTCTGGTTCCGAGCGGTCCTCTTCCCCATGCTGAGCGCCGGCTGGGAGGAGACGGGCCGGACGGCAGCCCCGGACGGCGTGGATCGGTACGTCGTGGTGGAGGAGGGCTCGGCCATGATCGATCCGCTCTGGCGGGTGTCGGTCGTGGACGGGTCTGGGCTCACCGCGCTCCGCTGGACCGTGGGCACCTTCAACGGTGACGCCGCCGACGGCGTACTGGGAAATGTGGCCTGGTCGGGGCCCGACACCCTGGTCCTCACGACCGGGGAGGGCAAGGTGACGACCGTGCGCCTGGATCCGACCACCGGGAAGCCGGAACGCGAGCTGTCCGTCCCGTAGGCCCGGCACGCAGGCCGTACGGGCGACGACGCCGAGGCTCTCCGGCAATGATCCCGATGCTCTGCCGGAGGCAGCTGGGCCTGTACGGCGGACAGCGTCCCCCACGGTCAGGACCCTCCTCCACAGGAGTTGGGGCGAGGGCAGCCAGGAGGTCCACGGCTTCGGTGGCGTACCGACAGGCGGTGGGGTCTCGATGCCGTATCCGCCCAGGAGCTGGGTTGTTGACGAGTGTTCGTTGCGGAGAGGGGCGCGTACGAGCAGGGCCTGCCGCCCCGCATTCAGGCGTCTCCACCAGATATCGAGCTCCTTGCTGCCACGGCGGAGCCAGTCCCACAGGAGGCGCAGGGCAGAACCGGACACGTCGACGCTTGAAGGACAACAAGCCTGCGAAGCCCGTGGTGGAGACGGACCTCTTGTTCGAGAAGCCATCCACCAGCGGCTTCACCTCCTTGCAAGCCCAACCGCTCAACCCGGCAGCCCGGTTGGACGGCCCCTCGCTGGCCCCCGGGGAGCCGGGCAGTCGGCCAAGTCCTGAGGGCTTCCGCTTGTTGCGCTTTACCCAGGACCTCTGACCATCTGTCCCATTCCATCGGGCACGGCAGCACGCGCATCACCGACAGCAACCGCACCTTGTTCCACTCTGCGGTTGATCGCCCGAAAATGGAGTCCCTGCCCCTGACGCATACATGCCAGTCTGCTCCGTGCGGCGCCGTGTCTTCGATCGCGGACGCGGTCGGGGGCGTCGAAATTGGGGGAACCCCATGTCACGAGCAGCCAGACCCATGGTCGGACTGGCCGGCCTCATGCTGATGCTGATAGGGCTGACGGTGCCACAAGCTGCTGCCGATCCGTTGCGCGGCACGGAGCCTAGGACCGCGGCCGTCCAGCACGACGAAGCGGTGTACGTCGTGCAGGAACGAGAGGACGGCACCGTCCACACCGCCATCTACGAGCCCGCCGCAGGCGTCACGCCCAACGAGCTGAGGGCTTCCCTGCGGCGCCAAGGCATCCGCGGTGTCCAGGACGCAGAACCGACAGCCGCAGCCGCCTTCGGGACACTCGGCTGTTCCCCGATCGTGGGAACCGCGTCGGCACTGTGCGGCGCCAAGTGGTCCTACGGGGCCTACAACGACCCGCAGGTGTACTTCCTCGACCACACCAGCGACAGTTGGCCGGTGAGCGACGCCCAGGTCGACTGGTACCAGGCGCCCGGCATCGACGCCTACTACCGCTGGCACACCGCCGGCTGCCCCAGCGGCCGTCACTGCGTGCACACCTACAGCGGCAGCTACGGAACCGACTGGTACGGCCAGACCTCGTACACGACCTCCGGCGGGTACTTCGTCGACGGTTCGGTCGTCGTGAGGCTCAACGATCAGGTCACGCCGAACACCTACGCGGCACGGCGCAGCGTCGCATGCCATGAGATGGGCCACGCACTGGGGCTGGATCACAACGGGTCCACCAACAGTTGCCTATCGGTTCCCGAGTTCCCGCAGCACCCGTCGTCCCAGGACTTCTCGGTGTTGAACCTGCTCTACCCGAAGGCCGGCACCTGACGGACCTGGCGTGCTGCCCTCAGCCTGATGCCGAGCTGGGGGCAGCACAGCACGAGTCCATGAGCGCATTCCATCGTCGCTCTGAGCCGGCCAGACGCAGGGCCGACGCAGCTTGGTCACAGACGCGACTCGTCCTGGCCCCCAGCACTCGTGTGTGGACCAGGCAGAACACGGGGGTGTGACGCATCGTCAATTAGCAGAGTCCTGATCCCAATGCCGATCCAGACCCGTTCTTGCCGCCCTCGCGGCAGTACGGAGTTCGCTCCACTGGGCTGATTCTTCGATCCCGGACGCGGCCCAAATCGACTCGGGTCCCTCGCTCACAGCGTCCACGCTTTCATGGACCGACTCGATGAGGAGAAGGTCCTCGCGCCTGAGCGAGCCATCGCAGGCTCTGGCACGAGCCACGTGCAACACGTCGTCGAATTGAAGCAGGATCTCATCTGCTTCCACTCCCGACTCCTGCAAGTATGCGGTTTGACGGCCAGGGTCAGCCCCGAGCAGATCCAGAACACCAAGGACCCACTGCCGAAAGTCGGTCAGCTTTCGCTCGCTGGTCATCGACTGATCCTCCCAGATCGCTTCGTGATCCACAGTCCTCCAGTGCGGCCATCACGAAAGGATCCTCACTCACTCTGCCTTCTGCCTCGGGATCGAACGCCTCAGGGAAGCCCAAGCGATCCAGAAGCATGTAGAAGAGCTCTTCCCCGAAGGTCTCTTGAGACCGCGGGACTTCTTTCGATCATGGTCAGGTCCGTATCCGGGTCGACTCCCGCAGATCTGGCCCGCGCGCATCCCACTGGCGACCTCCGGGTTCCAGACCCCAGACCAACGCGACGCTGCTGTCCTGCACGGACGCCACACATGCGCCGGGGTGACGGCCACGCCGGTCAGGTGTTCTGCAGGGGGCGAACACCGCCTGCGGCGATAGACCCGCTCCGGGTGCTCGTCCTTCGAGCCGGGATACCAGCTGAGCAGGCGACAGATCCCGCACCAGGGTGGAGCAGTACGCCTTCGTCAAGCCGCCCATCATTGCCCCCGCGTCCGACAGCGGGTGGTGCCCGGTCGCAGGAGGGGCGGGAAACAATCTTTGTGCGCTTCCGAAATTCCCGGTCAGGGTCGGGGCGGCCAAGAAGCTCTTGGCCGCCCCGACGTTCATCCCCCGAATTTCACGTCAACAGCTGCGATTTCCGAGCTGCCGACCTTTCATGCGATTCCGTCGTGATACTCCCCATCCGATGTCTCGGACAGTGTCTTCGGGATCTGCTCGATCATCCATTCCTCACCGCCGTCGGCCAGACCGTGGCGCGTATAGCTGACGAAGGGAGCATCGTGGGTGAGGAGCTCGTGCATCGCCTGAGCGGTACTTGTCAGGTCCACGGCGCAGTCGCCGGCACCGAGATCGTCAAGGCCCTGGGTGACATGTGCGAGCCATGCCTCTTGGTCCGTCACGACGAAGTCCCAGCGGCCCGTGATGCTGATGCGCTCAGCCTCTTCGGGAACCGAGCCGTCACCGGACTCGGCCCCTTCCATGTCCTCGAACAGTTCCTCGTCCTCGAACAGGTCGGAGAACGGACTTCCCCAACCCGACGATTCGAAGGTCGCGTCGGAGTAACGCGCTGCGGCGACACGTACCCGCTCGATGACTTCGACAGCCGTGGGAGGTGCTACGTCCTTCCCGGACATCACGTTGGCGTGCTCGGTCAAGGCAGCCACGAGTTCGTTCAGCGCGGCGGGGATACTCATGTGCTCGATACCATTTCCTTCGTTTCCGGTTCTACGGCCGAATTCCGGCCGTGACGCCCCGTCACCAGTTGTAGTGGCGGGTGTGCGAGATCTGTCCGCGCCTGTTGAAGTAATCCACGTGGACGTGATTGCCCGAGGAGCAGACCCCACGGTAGCGGCAGCGGCCACCCATGCGGGCATCGCGCCGGGCGGCTGCTATCGCCTGCGCCTTCGACTTGAACTTCGTCGGCGTACGCAGATCGTTCCAGCCCCGCTTCTTGGGAATCCGGCGAGCGCAGTTGTGGACGAGCGCGGGCTGACCGTCAGCCACCACGTAGTAGGTGTGGGTGCCGGCCACGGTCAGGTTGAAGACGGTGCGGACTGCCTGCGTGCGCTGGGTGGCCGTGACCTTCGGCGCGTTCCCGTTCGGGTTCGACAGGCGTGAGCCCGCGGTCAGCTGCACCGCGTCGACCCACCCGCGCCCCTGGACGAAGAAGGGGTGGTTGGCGGTCGCGGTGATCTTCTGCGACCGACCGTCGCCGTCCCCGTCCACGGACAGGGTGACGAGGTCCTTGACGCCGCTGCCGATGATCACGTCGGAGACCGGGGAGATCTTGGTCTCGCCGGTGATCTCGTCCACCGCCTGGACCGAGTCTCCGATCCTCACCTGGCTGATCGGCTTGGTGCTGCCGTCGGCCATGACCACCGGTGTCTCGGGCAGGAAGGAGTTGCTGCGGCAGCTTCGGCCGATGGTGCGTGCGGCCCGCAGGGCGCGGTAGCCGCGGTAGGCCCGGTAGCCCCAGGCGGCGGCACCGAGACCGGGGATGAACCCGACTGCGGTGAGCGCGATGTCCCACTTGTTGCGCCAGGCCCAGCGCTTGGCCTTCTTGAAGAACTTCTTCCAGCCCCACTTGCCGTCCAGGTCGAAGCAGTTGACCGGGTCGGCCGAGCAGTACTCGTAGGCGTTGGCGTTGCCGCCCTGCTGGGGGTCGGTGGACAGGAAGCGGCCGGTGGCGGGGTTGTACTGGCGTACGCCCATGAGCGTGAAGCCGGCCACCGTCTCGCTGGAACGCTGCTTTCCGCCCACCCAGCCGTAGCGCACGGCCTGCTGCTTGTCGCGCGGGTTGCCGTACTCGTCGGTGTCGAGGACGACCGGCGCCTCACCCGCGGTGAGCGGGAGCTGAAGCGCCACGTCACCGTGGATGTCGGTGAACTGGAGCACCGTGTCACCGGTGGCGCTGGTGACCGCGCCGAGGTTCCCGGAGAGGGCGTCGACATTGCGGGTCAGGGCACCGGTGGCGGTGTTCTCGACGATCCAGCGCGGGTTGTCGTTGTCGCCGTCGTAGTGGTTGAGCTTGTTCTCGGTCGGCGACCAGGTTCCGCCGCTGTTGGTCTCCACCGTCCAGCCGCGGAAGCGCAGCGCGGCATCGAGGGTCCACGTCTGCCGCTTGGTGCTGCTGGTCTGCTGGTAGGCGAGGTCGTTGGCGTAGTAGCCGACGCCCACGCCGCCCGGGAGGGCGGTGGTGCGGCCGAACGCGTCATAGACGTAGCCGGCGTCGGTGATGCGGTCGGCGCTGTCGAACGTCGAGGTCCTGCTGGTTCCTCCGGTGGTGGGGCAGTCCATGCCGGGCGTCGAGGCGGCCGTGGTCAGGGACGTGCGGTTGGCGTGCTTGTCGAACCCGTAGGTGCGCCGGGTGCAGACCGTCTCCACCGTGTCGTCGACCTGGACGAGGCGGCCGACGGCGTCGTAGCGGTAGGTCTGGTCCGACCAGCCTGCGTGGCTGGTCGTCTGACCCTGCACGGATTCGGTGACCGTGTCGGACATCACCACGCTGCCATCGCTGTCACGGGTGTAGGTGCGCTTGACCGGAGTGCCGGTGGTGTCCTCGGTCTGGCTGAGGGTGTATCCGCCGGGCAACTTCTCCGTGGCGACAGAGCCGTCCGCGTCGTACGCCGCCTGGAAGACACCCGCGATCGAGTCCGTTGCCTTCGTGGCCAGGCCACGCGGCTCGGTGCTGTGGTCATAGGTGAAGGTGACTGTGGACGGGACGGTGTCGCCGACCTTGACCGGACGGTCCAGCAGGTCGTACTCGGTCGTGGTCCTGCCCCCGTCGGCGTCCGTGTACGAGGCGAGCCGGCCGAGCTTGTCGTAGACCCGCGTGATGGTGCCGCCGGTCGGCGACGTCGTACGGATCTCCTGCCCGGTGGCCGGGTCGTACTCGGTGGTGGCGTCCGGGACGGCCTGGCCGCTGCCGCCGGCGAACTTCACCGTGACCGTGCGACCCGCCGCGTCGTACGTCGTGGTCGAGGTCCGAGTGACACTGTTGGCGGTGTCGGTGCCGATCGTGGCGTTGCCCCACCAGTCGTACTGGGTGGTGGTGGTCGGCAGTTGCGACGGGTTGCCGCCACCGCCGGTGATGGCGCCTCCCGGACCGGTGGAGCACACCAGGTCGGCCCACTCCGGGCGGCCGTTGCACGTGCCGGTGCCGGTGGCCGACCAGTAGGTGGTCACCACGGCGCCCGCGTCGGCCCCTGTGCTGCCCGTGTTGTACGTCTTGGTGACGCGGCCCTGGGCGTCGTACTCGGTCGTGGTGGTGATGGCCAGTCCGGCCGGATCCTGGATGGACTTCGTCGGAAGGCCCCTGGCCCAGTCGTACTGGGTCTCGGCGACACGCTTCTCGGCGTGCACGCCGGGGTGCTCCCGGACCTGGGCGCCGCTGGTGACTCTGGTGACCTGGTCCTTGATCGTGGCGGTCCCGTCGGTGGGACGGCCCGCGTCGTATTCGTTGACGGCCCAGCTGCGAGCCAGGACCGAGGTGCCGGCGGTGACCAGGGTGGTGGTGCCCGACTTCAGGTCCGCGGTGAGGTCGACGCGCCGCAGCGGGCCGAACTCCTCGAGCTCACGGGTGCCGTTGTCGTTGTAGACCGACTTGGTGGTGAGCAGGTCGGCACGCTCGGACGAGGCCCGGGCGGCGATGCCCAGCTCGGCCTGCACTGCGCGGTCCGTGGCATTCGTGCCAAGTGCCACGGCCCGGTTGGCGGCCGTCAGTTCACGGACGGTGTTGCCGAAGCGGTCGTACTCGGTCGTCGTGATGTGCCCACCGGGCGTGGCGGCGTTCACCGAACGGCCCGAGGCGCCCATGTAGGTGACGTCCGCACGCTGGTAGGACGTGGCGGACAGGCCGCTGCCGGCGTTCGACGCCGGGGCGACGTCGGCGGGGAACACGGCGGTCGCGTCGGTCGGCGCGTCCGTCTGGCCCCACGCCTTCACATCGGCGGCGCCCATCGGGTAGGGGGCGGTGGTGCCGGTCAGCGGCACGTCGTAGACGACGCTGGTGGCAGCCGTCCCCTCGACGACGTCGAGGGTGCCCTGCCGCAGTGCGGGCCGCGATGCCTTGAGCAGCATGCCGTCACCGGCCGCACTGCTGGACCCGGCCCTGCCGTACGTGAACGTCCACGGCAACTGACCGGACGGGGTGACCTGAGTGACGCGGCCCGCGGTGTCGTAGGCGTACTGCGTCTTCAGCGCGGGGCTGATCAGCGGGTTCCACGTCTCGGTGAGCCGGCCCGCGTCGTCGTACCGGTAGCTCTGCACGGCCTTGGAGGTCGCCGAGGCGGCGCCGGGCTCGGTCGACCACAGACGGATCTCCTTCACCTGGCCGGCGAAGTCGCCGAGCGTGGTGGCGTTGGCCGTGGTGGTGGTCGCGTAGACGAACTC
This sequence comes from Streptomyces sp. NPDC002057, assembly GCF_040296665.1. NCBI lineage: Bacteria > Bacillati > Actinomycetota > Actinomycetes > Kitasatosporales > Streptomycetaceae > Streptomyces > Streptomyces sp. NPDC002057. The sequence goes on along the minus strand of NZ_JBEOXR010000045.1, from coordinate 52,317 downwards.
CAGCGAGCGGCAGCCCTTGGTGGCGGGCGTCGCCGTGCAGGTGGCGGCGGACGCCGCCGAGGTGGGCGCGATGACCCGCTTGGGACGGGCCAGCGTCTTGCCGGCGACGTTCACCGTCTCGGAGACGACGGTCGTCGTGGTCTGCGCCATGCCGTCCAGCAGCGCGCTGGAGACCTGCCAGGTCGTCGCGGCCGGCTCCGGCTTGGTGAACTCGGTGACCGTGCCTTCGGTGTCGGAGAGGGTGAAGCTGCCGGTCACGCTTCCGGTGAGCGTCAGCTCTTCCGAGCCGGGCTCCGACACCCAGCCGTTCCTGGCGGCGTTCGCGGTGAAGGAGGTCTCCTCGCCCTCCAGATCCACCACGGCCACGGCCGTGTCCGAGATCCTCCGCAGATGCGAGTAGTCGGAGTTGGTGGCCTCGGCGGCCGTGCCCGAGACCCACTCCTTGCCGAATATGGCCGCCTGACCGGTCTGCTGAGCCCCGGCGTCCGGCTTGCGGGAGGAGGCACTGCGGTTCACCGACAGATCGAAGTGCGTGGTGTCGGTGGTGGACAGGCTGTAGTCACCGGTAAGCAGGTTCAGCGAACCCGGACCGATCTCGTCCACCGCGGCACCGGATGCGCTGCGGTCGACGACGACGGAGAGGGGCTGAGTGCTGCCGGTCGCGGAGTTGGGACCCGTGAAGTCGGCCTTGATCTGGACGGTACCGTCGGGATCGACGGTATCCGTGGCGTTCCACACGAGCGGACTGTTCCTGCCGCCGCTGAGCGGTACGGGCCAGGTGGTCAGCGCGGTGCCGCCGGAGGTGACCTGACCGGCCGGGATCGCCACCCAGGAGTCGGCCTCGGAACGGCGCCAGGAGAAGGAGACCTTGTCGTACTTACCGCCGTCGGCCTCGGCGACCAGCGGCAGACGCCGGGCGGTGCGCTCGCCTTCGCTCGGCTGGACGAACCCGCCGGGACCGGCATGGAAGGTGTACGTGACCGGCTCCGACTTGTTGTCGGCCTTGTCCACCTGGCGCACCTGGAGGCTGTGGGTGCCGTCCTTGGGCGGGGCGACCGTGATGGCCCTGGCGGCGGTGGACCCGCCGGTGGCGACCTTGGTCCAGGTCACGCCGTCGAGTGACCACTCAAGCCAGTTGTGGTCGGTGCCGTTCGGCGTGACGGTGAAGGTTCCGGCCTGTCCCGTGCCCTTGACCCACGCGGTGGACGGGTAGTCCGTCGAGGTGATGCCGGTGGGCGCGGACGGTGCGGCGGTGTCGACCGTGAAGGTCTTCCAGGCCGACCACCCCAGGTTGTAGTGGGCGCCGTCGTACGGGGAGGTGCGGAACTTGTACGTCTTGCCGTTGGTCAGCACACCGGCGGGGACGGTCACGGAGGCGACCTGGCCGGAGTTCACCCACGGGGAGACGATGACGTCGCCGACCTGGGTGTTGGTGGTGTTGTCGAAGATCTGGAAGGTGCCGTTGACCTTGTCGCCGTTGGCGTCGACGAAGGTGTCCCGCAGCGTCGGCGTGAGCGTGTTGACCACGTAGGCGCCGCTGTAGGAGAAGTACGGCGGGCCGGCCTCCTGCTTGGTGCCGGTGCGCGGCCGGTAGTTGTAAGTGACGGACAGCTTGGGAACGTTCGAGGAGGCGTTGGCGGAGTTGACCCGCTTCCACTCCTTGGTGTCGTTCTCGTCCGTGGCCTTGAGCCCCATGCCGGCGTGGGACCACTTGTTGTTCGCCCAGTGCTGGACCAGGTCGGTGACGTCGGCGTTGATCCACCCGTCGGGCTGCGCGGAGCAGCCGGGGTTGCCCTTGGCCTGGGTGGAGGTGGCCATCTTGGTCGCCATGGCCGGCCTGTTCGTCCAGCGGGAAGCGGTGGTGGCGTTGTTCGCCGTCCACACCTCCCAGGGCTGCGCACTGCAGTCGGTGTTGCCCGAGTGGAAGTTCCACAGGCTCAGGGTGGCGCTGGACACCATGGCGTCGGAGACCGGCGCGGTGTTCCAGGTGATGTACGACTGGGCGATGCGGTAGGTCCCGTCGCCGTTCTTCGTCCCCGGGTTGCCGAGGTCCAGCTCGACGTCGTTGGACCAGTCGACGGTCTCGCCCTGCTGGACGTAGGTGTCGAACAGGTTGCCCAGAGCCGAGGTCGAAGGGTCGACAGTGACGGGGTACTGGGTGGCCGGGTCGGCAAGGAAGGCGGCGTCCGGGGTGATGACCAGGTCGACGCCGCCCTTGGTCTTGACGACCTTCATCGCGACCCTGGAGCGGTGGGTGTGCTCACCGGAGACCTTGTCGACGGTGGCGTCCCACATGACCGGGGCCGGCATCGTCGCGGTCTTCTTCGACTTCCTGTCCGTGAACAGCACGCTGCCGTCGGTCTGCTGCTCGACCTTCAGGCCCTTGGTCCTCAGCGGCAGCGTGTAGGAGAAGCCGTCGGTGGCGGGCCTCTGCTTGAGTTCGACGAACTGCTCGAAGCCGGTACGGGTGGCCTCGACCACCACGTCCGCGCCGGGCACCGCGTTCACGTAGGTGGCGCGGGTGCCGTCCAGTCGCGGAGCGGGCAGCCCGCCCCGCCACTGCAGCGTGATCTGCTCGTCACCCTCGCCCAGGGTGACCAGATCGGTCGCGGCGGCGGACTGGGCCGCGCGCAAGGAGCGCGCCGTCACACCGGTCTTCCCGGCCAGGGTCAGGCCTTCCGGATGCGCCTTGGCGGCGACCGAGCCGTCCGTCCGGGCGACCAGATCGATGTCCACATCGCGCCAGGCACCCGTAGCGGTGTCCTGGAAGCGAACCGGCCCGGCGGTCAGTTCGGTGGTGAGAGAGCCGTTCTTGTTGGCCCAGGTGGTCGAAGTCTCGGTCCGCTCGGAGAGCGCCTCGACCCTCTTGCCGGACAGCTTCGCGGCCACGCGCGCCGACGCGATGTCGGCCGCCTGCGTCACCACCTCCTGCTCCGGCTCGGCCGCGGGCGTCTGCCGCGGCTGAGCCATGGCGGAGCCGGCGCCGTCCAGCATGGTGATGGCCAGGATCAAGGCGACGCCGCCGGCGATATGCCGCAGGCTTCTCCCTGTCCAGGGCCGCCCCCGCTCCTCCGGAGCGGGTAGTTGAATCGTCATGTTCCCTCAGTCTCATGGTTCCTGACGCACCGTCGTGTGGTGCACTCGTGAACGTACCGAGAGAAAAATCGGCAAAAAATTCGTAAAGGTCCTGCAAGGTGACAGTAGAGTTCCGATGTGCCCAGTGATTTGCAGCACTCTTCTCCGTAAATTCACCCCTCGGCCTTGGCGGCTGCGACGAAGGCGACGCACTACTGCCTCCCGGCCGGAGCTCAGGCCTACGTCCACACCGGCCTCCGCTACCTCGACCGCACCGGCGCCCACAGCAGCTACCTCGGCTACATCCGACACATCCTGCTCAACACCAGCATCGCCAAGAACCCCGACTTGCGCCTGAAGAAGTCCGGCAGCCGCAACAACACCGCCCGCGACGGCACCACCTACAGCTGCTGATGCACAGTCAGCAAGCCCTTGCCAGCTGACGTATGGCGCTACGTTTCCTAGTACTCCGCACAGAACGTGGGCTCGCTGACAGCGACGTCACCGGCTCTGCTCACACTCACGGAGAGATTGAGGCCGTCCGGGACTGGGCCTCCGTCGGGGTGGAAGAGCACATCGAGGCCGTGGTCCTCGATGTGCTGGAGCAGGGCAGCGTCAAGGGCAGAGGGTGTCCTGCCGACCAGTGGGATGTCGGCGTAGAAGACCTGGGGTCCGGTGCGGCCGTGAACGGTCACGGCGCCCAGCCGTGGGGTGCCGTCCTGGCAAGCGGACTAATGCGCGCTCACTCCAATCTTCTCGAACGGGTCCTCGCTGGGATTCCACTGCCCGTCCTCGCCGTGCCACCGGAAGGGGAAGTGGCCCATCCGGCCGGCCGGTAGCTCGCCGTCGAGAGCGGCAGTCACTTCCGGCGGGCTCATGCCGAACCGCAGGGGGCCCACCCGCTCCAGCGGCACCCACTCCCAGCGTGCACGGTCGCGGTCGGGCGTCACCGGCCAGGCCCCAGGTTCTTCTCCAGCCCGCGGACATCGCGCCAGTGCATGACCGGCGCGGTCGGGTACGGGTCGTCGGCGAGGTCGAGCCCGACGAACAGGGCCGAGGTGATCATCGTCTCTCCCCGGTCCAGGTGTCCCTCGGCAGTCACTCCCCACTTCAGTGCGGTGTCCACGGACACCCCCCAGGCTGCGACCTCCGGGTCTCCGCTCCAGTTCGCGCTCACCACCGCACCCGGTCCTCCGGCCTCCTCTCCCACCGGCCCACTCCAACTCCTCCCCGCGACACGGGCGCACCACCTGCCGAGCATGGACGCAGCCAGCCCGCCGACTCGCCATTCTCCGGCGGACCCTCAACGACGACTCCCTGCGCCTGCGGGCTCGGACCGCGGCCGCACTCCTTCCTTACGCCTTCCGGGATGGCTTCCTGAGTACCTCGGTCAGGGCGGAGATGCTGTGGTCGCCGTGACCAGCCGCAGCCGCCCGCTCCACCAAGTCGTACAGCGGAGCGAGCCAGGCCACGTCGACGTTCGTCTCCTTGGCCAGTTCCATGTCATGGGCCGCGCCCGCGAGGAACAGGTTCACGGAGGAGGCGGCATGGGTGTAATCGCCGCTGTCGATCTCCGTGGCATAGACCGGCAGCAGAGACTTGATCATGTCCAGCCACTTGCCGGCGAACCGCACCATGCTGCCCGCCTCCAGTCCACGCGCCTGCACGGCCGCTGCTCCCTGGAAGAAACCGACGAGCGCGGGCAGCAGCATCGCACCCACCGCCATCTCGTACAGGGCGGCGAGGTCGGCCTCATCTCCGAGATGAACAGTGTCGCCGCCCAATACCTTCAGCGTCATCGCGTACTCGTCGAACACTGCCTTGTCTCCGCTGAAGTACAGCAGGGTGTCCGGCGCTCCCACGGCCTCGGGCACGTTCTTGACCGCTCCGGCAAGAAACCGGGCGTCACGGCCATTCGCCCAGGCGCCCATGGCGCGGGCGCCGGCGGGCGAACCGCTGTTCAAAGTGATGAGGGCACGCCCTGACAGCGCCGCCGCAGCCGGCTCAAGGGCCGAGCGAGTGTCCTCGAATGTGGTCAGACACGTGATGATCAGCGGGCTCGCCTCGACCGCGACCTCCACCGTCCGGGCATGGACAGCACCCTTGGCCACCAGAGGTGCGGCCTTGGCAGGCGTGCGATTCCACACCGTTGTCGGGTGGCCCGCGTCGGCGAACGCTCCGGCCAGCGCCCGGCCCATCGACCCCAGCCCGATGACGGTCACGGGCGCGGGGGCATCCTTGGTCATGCCTCACTCCAGTCAGCAGTCGGATGGTAGAGCAGCCACACCATCGCCGATCAGCGCGTCAGGTGGGCTCCCGATTTCATTCTGGAAGCCCACATACATTTGATCAAGTACCTACAATTCTGTTCGGTACCCACACTTTTGTCAGTAGGAGTTCTGATGAGCAAGCGGACCTACACCTGCGGGCTCGACGCCGCCATCACCGTCATGGGCGGTAAGTGGAAGGGGCTGATCCTCTTCTCGCTCGGCGAGGACGGGCCTTTGCGTTTCGGAGAGTTGAGACGGGCGGTCCCCGGTATCAGCGAGCGAATGCTGATCCTCCAACTCCGAGAGATGGAGGCCAGTGGCCTGGTGCACCGCGAGGTCTACCACCAGGTCCCGCCCAAGGTGGAGTACTCGCTGACCGAGTTCGGCAGCTCCCTCAACACGGCACTCGCCCCACTTGGGGAGTGGGGCGAGAAGCATATGGAGCGCATAGAGGCCATCCCCTCCTGACCCATTCATTAGTCCGGCGGGAGTGACGGGCCTGTTGGTGACATCCTGGATCTCTTTCGATGTCCAGAAGGATTGGGGAATTCGACGACGCACCGACTTCGCCGACGACAAGTGGCACAGACAGGCCAGGACAACAGAGAGGGCCTTACGCGGCTCCTCGACCAGAGGGGCGAGCACCCGCACCTCACTGGAAGCACCGTCTTCATACCCTTCGACCTCTCGGACCAAGGCACAGCCTGGTTGCTCGTCTCGCCACCGAGCGGAAGCCGATCCACCAGTGCCAGATGACGGTTCGGTCTCATTGGTCAGTCCGCCTCCGGCCGAAGCCGTCGGCGAGCTGCCTCAAGCCGCTGGTCATAGTCAGGCGCGAACAGCCGCGCAACTGACCTGTCCAGTGTCCCGGCGATGCGATGGATCGGCACCCAGACCGCCGGATCGTCGACAAGCCGGCTCAGGTCGGTCATCTGCAGCTTCTCCAGCCAGTCCGACAGCACCAGCGCCTCGTCACTCGTCAGCTTGATCGTGACCTGGCTATCGCCCATGCACACCCCTCCGGCTCGGCCCACCCCCGACCGCACGAACCTACTGGTCCTCGACCATGACCGAACGCCTGGGGCCCCGGGGCTCCTGCGGGTGCCAGGAGCTGTGCGCGGGCCGTCCAGAGGCATCTGCGGCCGCCGCGCTCCTCCTCTGTCCCAGGATGGTGCCGCGTCCCGTAGGTGCGCCCCGTTCAGCGCGGAGTGGCTTTGGACTCCTCAGTATCGTGGACCAGCTCAGCAAGCTGGAGCAGAAGCCCGTATGTGGCCACTCGACCGTGGACGCGGATGAAGTAAGACCGGCTGGAGCATCTGAAGATCTCTCGTCGGAGCACCTTCCAGAGCCTGTGCTCGTAGGTGCTTGCCGCCTTCAACAGGGCCGTTTCGGCTTCCTCCGTACTGCCGTCGAATTCTGCGAGCGTTCGTGCATCTCGATCCGCCTCACTGACACCGTCGATCGGTATGGCAAGCACAGTCCATCGGGCCACGCTGAGATCCGTTCTCCCCTGCACCGTCGGTCGCGGCGCGCACCGCGCAAGTGTGACAGGCGCACCCTCACCCCCGACCGTCACCACAACAGTTGTGCCGAACCCTGGAACGAGGTTCCGGCGCACATTCTGTGACGGAGAGTCCTCGAGCCATAGGCGGAGGAAGACGAGGGTGACCATGGCTTGGTAGTGGGTGGCTCGTTCGTCGTAGCGGGTGGCCAGGGCTCGGTTCTGCTTGAGCCGGTTGAAACAGCGTTCGACGACGTTCCGCCGCAGGTAGGCGGCTCTTTCGAGGTGGGCCGTCGCAGGCGAGGTCGATCTTGCTGGTCAGCCCGCCCCGGGACCGGACGAGTGAGTGCTTCGTCTTCCCAGAGCTCCCTTCGGGCCCCGGCCGCATGCTCATGGGCCCGTACCCTCGTCGAGTCGACACACACGATCGTCCAGTCGACGGTCCCGACGGCGTCGCAATGCTGCTGGACATGAGCAGGCAGCCTGTCCCAGGTTCTGTCGGCGGACCAGTGGCGGAAGCGTTCGTAGATCGTCTTCCACGGCCCGGGCCCTTCGGGCAGGTCACGCCAGGCGGCACCGGTGGACAGCTTCCACAGGATCCCGTTCACCACCTGGCGCCGGTCCCGCACAGGCCGGCCCATCCGGCCCGGAGCCGGCAACGGAGCGATCAACGCCCCTGATTCATCCGTCATTTCATGTCGACGCACTACGAACGGGAGCAACAGCCATCGCCTTTCCGGACACGGCCTAGGCCGTTTCGTTCGGATCTTGCGAGGCTTGTCATACTTCCCGAGTGGAGATTCAAGCCGAGGAGGCAGCCCGACGTTGGCTGGCTGATCAGGGCGTTAGCCAGGTGCACGACGGGTGGGTGAGCGACGAGAAGCCGGACGTGTTGCTCACCGCCAACCAGGTAGCGCATTCCTGGGCTGGTGATGTATTCGCCGAAGACCTTCATACAGCCGACCAGATGCAATTGGCTTTCGGGCTGCTGGACCTCCTCGACGAGTACTGGGTCACGTGCGAGATCCGGTTCGCGAACGCGGGTGCGGAGGGCCCCCTGCCGGCCGACGTGCTGTGGGACGGCTACCGTCAGCGGCTGGAGGCGGACCGGGAGGCCGAGGCCGTCACCTACTCGCTGTGGGTGGACTGGTTCGAGGACCACGCCACTTCCGCGACGGCCTTCGCCGAGGTTCTCGGTAACGACATCGACCGGGTGGTGGACGACCGATCGGAAGCCCTGCTCCGCCGAGCCCGTCGGGTTCTGGAGTGTTCGGGACCGGTGCGCTGGACGGTGAAGGAGCTGACGTACCGCACCGCCGTGCGGCTTCCTGCCCTGCACTCGGCCGTCTTTCGCGGCCTCCTGGCGAGCTTCCACGACGTCTACGGCGACCTGGAGCCGGCTGCCGCACTGGCCCTCCTTGGCCGGCTGGATCTTCCCACGAACACCCAGCACCTTGCCGAACTGCGCCACGTACTCGCCGCGGGTCACAAGAACCACTACCGCAGTCCTGGTGCCTGGGACGATGCGGTTCGCTCCTGCTCCTGAGTCGTTGGCCTGGCAGACCAAAGAAAAATGCCGGCGACGTAGAGTCCGGTCAGGCAGATGGTCGCGGTTCTCGTAGCGGGTGGCGATGCCCCGCCACTGTTTCGAGCGGTTGATGCAGCGTTCGACGGTGTTGCGCTGCTTGTACGCCTCGCGGTCGAAGGCGGGTGCGTCGCCGGCCTTCTCCGGCGGTGAGTACGACGGCCAGCGGCCGGCAGTGGGCATCGGAGGCGAGGTGGATCTTTGTGGTCAGTCCGCCGCTGACCGGCCGCTGGCGTACGAAATCGCTGATCGATTTCACCTAGCCTCCTACCACTCACAGCGCTCACCACTGCCTGGGGACTACTTAAATCGTCGCTTGGTGGGGCCACTTGCCCCGGCCGCCGGGGCCACGCAACACCGTCCAAGACCGTCTGGGCAAGCCTTGCTGGAGGGTGGGCGAGCCGCGCAACGCGCGGCTCGCGGTCTCTAGTTCTGCGGCCTGGTGATCTGCCAGGTCTTGCGGGCGCCGACACCGGCCGCCACGAGTGCGACCACGGTGAAGCAGACCACCAGGAAGGGGCTCTGACACCTGACGGCGACCACGGCCATGCAGAGGCACACACCCCAGTCGACCCAGGTCCGCTTCAGCAACGCCGTCCTCACGTCCCGTACCCTCCCGTTGAGCGCGCCTGAAGCATACGGCGCACACCCGGTCCGGGGACGGCTCGGGCGAGCTCCGGCCGGGTCAGAGGGTGTCGCCGTATCAGTCCCAGCGGTCGTGCAGGAAGCACCCGCCGGGCACGTAGGCGCCGGTCTCGATGTCGCCGGGACCCCAGCCGGTGACATCGAGCAGCTCGCCGTCGAGCGGCCCGCCGAGGAGTTCGGCGTATTGGCGGCCGGAGGCAGGGTCGGGTCGTCGGGGCTGGTGCCGTAGGCCAACGGCGGTCACGGGCAGTACGGACCGTTCGGCCTGTCGTAGCAGTTCATCTGCCAGGTGCCCCAGGAGCCGTCGGTCCTCCCTACACGGAACCAGACCTTGCCGTCCATGCCGGTGGCCGAAATGCTGATGCTGTCGTGGGGGGATTCCTGCCGGGGGGTGGCTTCGATGCGGCTCTTGACCCACCCGCCCAAGGAGACCCAGCCCTTCCAGGTGCCGTCGGGGCGGGCGCGGTTCGCCCACACCGCGTTGTCGGTACCGACGACGTACTCCTGCGCCGTCCCGTCGGCGAGTGTCGTCCTTGAGACGCCGTACTCACAGATGTACGCGCCACCGTTCCCGTAGCACGTGGAGGCCTGGGCCGGTGCGGCCGACACCGCAAGGCCGGCAACGGTGGTCACCGCGAGGAGGGCGGCCTGCAATTTCTTCGCTCTGAACATGGGCTACTGCTCCCAAGAGGGGTGAGTGACTGTCACGTGCGGTACCTGGGCGGGGTTGCCGCCGCTATTGGTCCTAGTGTCCGATTCACCACTAACGTTCCGCTGCCGTTTCGCTGTCGCACCGCGGCTGCCCGTCTCAGGGCTCGAACCGGCAAGCCGATGTCGGCGTACTCCCCCGCCCAGTTCGTATGGCCGTGGATGCAGCGCTCTCCTCATCGGACGCCTTGCACACCTCCCTTGTCGGTCCAGGTGGCGGGATCCGCCGGCGGAGCACGAGCCGCGGCAGACGGTCTACGGACTCTTCCGGCGCCGGCAGCGCCGACGGCACCTGGCCGAAATCGGGTGGCGCCGTACGCGAGTGCTGATCCTTTCGGCGGAGATTCATCGTCGAGGTCCACGCGGTCAGAGGGGGACGATCGTCCATTCCTGTCCGGCCGAGTTGTCAGCGGGCATCTGGACGATCCTGGCGCCGTCGTCCGTCGAGCCGCTCTCGACGGACGCGCGCAGGCCGCTGGCCCGGTTGATCAGGTGATATCGGCCGCTCGCGCCGGCGGAGACCAGGGCCCACCACTGGTTGGGGCTGTCGGTGTCCGTCCACTGGTCCAGCGCCTGGCCGGGTGTCATGGAAGTGCCGGGATTGTCGAGGACCTTGTCGCTGTGGACGTTGGTGAGACGGAAGGTGCCGTCGTGGTTCGGCTCCAGGCGCCACCGCTGGTTCGCCCCGCCCGACCACGGCCACTGGATGACCGTAGCCCCGTTGCCGGTCGATTCGTTCGCCACGTCGAGCACCTTGCCGCTGGCCCGGTTGACTACCCGGTACGTCCCGGTGAGCAGGCCCACGGTGATCTGTGTACGTTGGCCCGCCGTGAGGGACACCTTTCTGGCGTGGTCGCCGAGGGAGGACGGTGTGACGGTCGCGGTGGTGGAGAGCGACGTGATGCCGCGACGGCAGACGAAATCTAGGGTCTGTGTGACGTGCGAGACGAGAGTGACGGTGGCGGTGCGTGCCGTCGTGTCCCACGTCAGGGTCTCCACGAGAGCCCGGTTGCGGCCCCGGACGCCGCGGATCGTGCCCCGCGCCAACTGGTCGGGCAGGGCCGGCAGGATTTCCAGCATCCCCGGCCTGGTGTAGATCAGGGACTCGGCGATGATCGCCGGCAGGGCGTTCGCGGCGTCGCAGTTGTAGGTGTGCAGGTCGGGGTTGTGGGAGGTCACCAGGGAGCGGAAGACCATGTTGCTTCCCAGCACCTTGCGGATGTTGTCGTAGACACCGGCCCCGTTCTTCAGCCGGCTCCACGCCAGTGCGCGGTGGAGGCTGCCATGGGCCGAGTAGTTCTCGTCGCCGCGCATCCTGAGGGCCTTGCGCGCGGCGAGAACGAGGCGCGGCTTCTCCTCCGGGTTGATCTCGTGCAGGGGCCAGGCGCCGTACAGGTGCTGTGCGTGTCGGTGGTTGTAGCGGTCGTTCAGGCCGGCCCAGGACCATTCGGCCAGTGCCTCGTCGCCGTTGACGGTGTAGTCGGGAAGCCTGGCGAGGAGCGCGGTCCAGCGGTCCACTCCCTGTCCGTCGCCCTGTTCGACGTTCAGCGTGTTCGCCGCGTCGATGGCGGCCTGGAGGGCGTGGCGGCCGGCCATGATGTCGCCGGTCGCGTTGGTGGAGAGCATCTGGCCGGTGTTGGAGGGGGAGTTCTCCATCGAGAACGAGGGAACGAAGACGACCTTGTCGTGGGAGTCGGTACGGGTGAGGAAGTCCTCGTAGAAGAGCGCGAGTTCCATCAGGGCAGGGCCGAGCCTGTCCTGGAGGAAGGCCTCGTCGCCGGTCACCTGGTAGTGCTCCAGGAGCGGGTACAGCATCCAGTCGGCGCCGCCGGTCCAGCACTGCCCCGGGAAGTCACCGCCGTTGAAGTGCAGCATGTGGCCGTGTTCGCCGTCGGTACGCGACGGCGCGAGGAAGCCTCGTGCGCCGTACAGGTTCCTGGCGTTCCTGCGCCAGTCGTCGAGTTGCCCGAGGACGAGGTCGAAGAAGCCGTTCATGGCGGCGCCGTGGCTGAGGATGTTGCCGCCCGCGACCTGGAGGTTGACGTTCGCGTCGGTGGTGAAGTCGTCGGCCCAGGCGCCGTTCCAACTGCCCGCCCACAGCCCGGTCAGCCGCGGGGGCAGGACACCGCTGGAGCTGACGAACAGGTACCGTCCGGAGTCGTACATCCGCTCCAGGAGCGCGATGTCGAGCGTCGACCGGTTGCCGTTCTGCCGCGCGGTCAGCTCGGATGTGGAGAGCTGTCGGTCCGCGGCGGATACACCGAGGTCGAGGCTGGAGCCGTCGAACATCGCCTGGTGCAGAGGTCTGTGGCGCCCGAGCAGGGTCGCGTAGTCGGTGGAGAGCGCGCCCAGCGCGGCGTGCAGCGGCTTGGCGTTCCACTCGCCCGCGTTCTCGTACCGGCCCAGTTTGGTCAGCAGTACCACCTTGGCCGCGCGGGAGACGACCAGCGTGGTGCCGCTGACCGATACCGAGGCCCTGTTGCCCGTCACCACGACCCGGGTGACGCCCTCGTATCCGAACGCCCCCTGTCCCGACGGGTATGTACCGCGGAGGTTGAGGTATCCCGTGCCGTTCGAGGCCGTGGCGGTCGTGGTGAAGGCGACGTCGCCCGGTACGCCGTCGAGAGCGGTGTTCACCTTGATCGTCGTGTCGACGGTCCTGCCGGCGGCGGGCAACAGCTCGTGGACGACGACCCTGTCGGCGCGGGAGACGAAGGCGCGCCGCTTCCACACACCGGCGTGGTCGGACCACGAGTGCGTGACCTCGCCGGTGCGGAAGTCGGTGACCCGGGCGTAGTCGTTGGACGTCGTCGCGCCCGGCGTGCTCAGCTGCAGTTCGTACGCCGGGTGGAAGGTCTGTGTCCAGCGCAGGTCCCAGCCTTCCGCGAACTCCCCCGCGGCCCCCCAGTAGTCACCGGACAGGGCCCTGTCCCGCACCGACTCCAGACGGTTCGCGAGCACGGGCGGCGTCACGTCACGGGTGCCGTTGGGCAGCACGAAGCGGTGGTGGTTGAGAACCATGCACTCCACCTGCGGTGTCCCGTGGAGCACCGCGCCGTACTCGCCGTTGCCGGTGACGAAGCCGTCGGTCCAGTCCGATGCCGGCACGGTGTCGTACATGCCCCGCTGCGGCAGGGTGACCTGGGGCGGAACGACTCCTGCCGCCGCCGTCGCCAGGACGCCTCTGGGAAGCGCGACGGCACCGGCGGTGAGGGCGGCCGCGGTGATGAAGCCTCTGCGGCCGAGAGGGGTGGCGGGGGAGGACATGACGGAGCTCCTTCGATGGCAAGGAGAGCGGGGAAGGGAGGGGGCACGCCTGGGCAGCTGGTGGGGGCGGGGGCCGAGCGGCGTCCCGTCCGTGTCGGCTCACACCGCGTGGGAACGCGGACATGAGCTCCGTGAACGGCGCCGTCAGGCGATGGCCCGCTCCCACTGCTGGTTCTGACCGCCGTTGCAGGTCCACTGGTCGAGCGCGGCGCCGTCCGCGTACGAGTAGTCGGCGACGTCCAGGCACTTGCCGCTGTGCCGGGCGACCAGTCGGCTGTAGCCGGCGTCATCCGTCGGCTCGACCTTCCAGTGCTGGGACTTGACGGAGCCGCAGGTCTTCTGGACGACGGGAGCGCCGTTCTCGGTGGCCGTTCCGCTCGCTTCGAGGCACTTGCCGCTGTTGCGGGCCATGATCTGGACGTAGCCGCTGCTGCCCACGTTCTTGAACCAGTACTGCTGGTTGATGTCCCCGCCGCAGCCCCACTGGATGATCCGGGCGCCGTCGGCGGAGTCGAAGCCGGAGACGTCGGCGCACTTGCCGCTGCTGCGGACCGACAGCGTCTCCCAGATCACGTTCATGCCGGTCACCCTTCCGGCGGCGGTGTCGATCGTGACCCTGGGCGAGTAGTCCATGGTCATGGTGGTCCGGGTGGGGAACTTCAGCGGGAGCCAGACGTACTGGGAGTCCTGGACCATGCCGCCCATGGAGTTGCCCCAGCGGTCACCCATGTAGAGGTAGCCCGTTCCGTCGGTGCCCTGCACCGGGAGGACGTAGGCCGTCTGGCTGCGGTAGGCGGTGGAGTTGCCGATGTCCTTGAGGCCGCTCCAGGTGCCGGTGACGCTGGTGGCGGTGGCGTACTTCTGCTGGTTGGGCGCCCAGCCGGTGGCGCCGGAGGTCAGCAGGAAGTAGACGCCGTTGCGCTTGAACATCGCGGGGGCCTCGCGCGACTGTCCGGCCCACAGCTTCTTCACCTGGGCGTCGATGCCGGTGTAGTCGGAGGTGAGGCGGTAGACGTGCAGGTCGGCGTTCTCGTTGGCGGCCGAGATCATGTAGCCGGTGCCGTCGGTGTCGACGAACGTGGTGATGTCACGGGACATGTGGCCGAGGGGGCGGAAACTGCCCCGCCAGGTGTAGTCGCCGTCGACGGTGTCCGACACGGCAACGGCGGCGCGGGCCTCGCTGTAGTCGGTGGCGCTGCCCTCCTTGTGCATCCACATCACGAACTGGCCGGTCGACGCGTTGTATACGACCTTGGGACGCTCGATGTTGGCGCCCACGAGCTCCGGGTCCGTCGCCTGGGTCAGCACGTGGTTGCGGAACTCCCAGGTCTTCAAGTCCGTCGAGCGGTACGCCGAGACGTACCGGAAGCTGTTGTCGGCGTTGCGGTTCTCACCGAACCAGTAGTAGTACTCCCCTACCTTGACGACCCCGCCACCGTGGGCGTGGACGGGATTGCCGGCCGGATCGGTGAACTGCGTGGCGTTGGCCGTGGCGACCGAGGCCGCGTGGGCGGTCCCCATGACACCGACGAGGGACAGGAGGAGGGCGGACAGGGCGGCGAGGAACGCCGAGGTCCTGGTTCTTCTGCGTGGCATGGTCACTTACCTCTTGCTGTGGGGGCCGTCACGAGGGCTCGCGTGGTCACGGCGAACCGGACGTGCCCGGCGGGGTGTGGGGTGAGCGGGTACGTACTGCGGAGGCGTACGCGAAGGCAGGGGCCGACCGGATCCGTGCTCACGGCGGCGGCGGTCGAGGCGGTGCGGCCCATGCGTCGGAGGGGATCGCCGCCGCGTTGCGGCTGCGTTTCACCCTTCATGTTTACGTTAACGCCGGGTGTTGGGAGAGAGTCTGGAAGGCCGGTGAGGGCCTGTCAAGGGTTTGCGCCGAAGGTTGGCGTACCGGTCGGTATCAGGGGTTTTCCTCGCGGCCGTTCCCTTGCCGACGGCTTGCCGCCGTTCTCCCCCGCCACCCGAAGCGCCTTGATCGGCCCGCCACCGCTTCCGCGTACGGGCCGATGACGTGCCTGCCCAGCTGTGTGGGATCGCCGTGGGTCAGGGAGACGCCGTCGAGTGCCTGCACGATCCGGGCCTGGACGCCGGATGCCGTACGGGCCCCCTCGGCGGGAAGGTCAGGCGCTCGCCGTGTCGGCCAGGACCAGTCGGCCGACCTCGCGGCTCAGCACCGCCCGGGCATGCTCGTCGAGGGCGTCGTCGGAGACGAAGTAGTCGATCTCGGAGAGGTCGGCGAACCTGCTCAGCCCCACCACGCCCCACTTGCTGTGGTCCGCGACCACGGCGAGCTGCTTCGCGGATTCGATCAGCGCCCGGTTGGTCTGCGCCTCGGCGAGGTTCGGGGAGGTGACGCCCGCGCGCTCGGACACTCCGTGGGCGCCCACGAAGAGGAGGTCCACGCGCAGCGAGCGGATCGCCTGGTCGGCCAGTGGCCCCACGAGTGACGCCGACCTCGTCGGGGAGCCGCCGGTGAGGAGCACGGTCGGGGCGCCCGCGTCCTGCTCCTCGGCGCGTCCGCGCAGCAGGTCGGCGACGGGCAGCGAATTGGTGACGACGGTGAGGTCAGGGATGTACCGGAGGGCTGCGGCCACCGCGAAGGCGGTCGTGCCTCCGGAGACGGCGACGACGCCACCCGGCTTCACCAGGTCGGCCGCCACCCTGGCCATGGCCGCCTTGGCCGTCGGCTCCCGGTTGGCCTTGGCCTCGAAGCCGGGTTCCTCGCCGGTGGTGGTCGCGGAGGTCGCGACGGCCCCTCCGTGCACCTTCTCCAGGGAGCCGGACCGGGCCAGCGCCTCCAGGTCCCGCCGAACGGTCATGTCCGAGACCCCGAGCTGTTCGACGAGGTGGGCCACCCGCACGGCGCCGTCGCGGCGCACGACGTCGAGGATCAGCGCGCGCCGCTGGAGCGCCAGCATCGGATCCTCCGTCCCCGTGTCGTCCGCCTCGTGCGGGAACCGGTCGGCGTGGAGCCCACCGAAGTCGACGGATTCGAAGAGAATACCTTCCTCCTTTCGAGGGGGCGGCCCGCGCCGGCCCGGTGGGTGCACTCCGGAAGGCCGGTCCGGAAGCCGGACGGTTTCCGGACCGGCCGAGGGCCTCAGGAGGTGGTGAACTGCTGGTTGGCGGCCGTGGCGCAGGCGTACTGGACGACTTCCGCGCCGTCCGCCGCGGAGACGCCGCTCACGTCCAGGCACTTCCCGCTGTGGCGGGCCAGGAGGGTGGTGAAGCCGTCGGGCGACCTGTGCACCGACCACTGCTGGTTGACACCGCCGTTGCAGCCGTACTGGAAGACGATCGCACCGTCGGAGACCGACTCGCCGCTGACGTCGAGGCACTTGCCGCTGTGCCGGGCGACGACGTTGACATAGCCGCCCCCCGCGGAGCGCAGGGACCACTGCTGGTTGGTCGCGCCGCCGCAGCCGTACTGGACGACCTGGGCGCCGTCCGCGGTGGAGGCGCCGTTCACGTCCAGGCACTTGCCACTGTGCCGCATGCGCAGCGGCACCCACGCGTCCGGGGCGACGGAGCGGAAGGTCCAGGACTGGTTGGCCCCGGTCGTCGGGCGGTACACCCCCACGGGCGCACCGTCGCCCGTGGACTGGCCGCCGACGTCCAGGAGCTTGCCGCCGGCGGCGTTGACGAGGGTGTGGTGTCCGTCGCCCGTGGTGGACAGCATCCACTTCTGCTCGGCCGAGGTGCCCGGGGCCACCAGGGTCAGGGAGTCGCCCTGGGCCGCGAGCGCCTTGCCGTCGACGACGCTCGTGATGCGGTAGGCCGCGGTGTTGCTCCAGTCGGCGGAGGCGAGCTTGGTGAACTTCCACTGCTGCCCCGTGGTGCCGGGACTGGAAGTGCGCTGGACCAACGTGCTCCGGCCGTTGCTCGTGGCGACGGCCAAGGCCTTGCCGCTGTTGTCGTTGAGGAGTTGGCGCGCGGAGCCGGTGGGAGCCGTGGTGTCGGAGGCGTGCACGCCCGTCGCAGCGGGCAGGACGAAGGTCGTGACGGAGCCCGGGCCCACGGTGGTGGTGAGCGTCCTGCCCGCGGGGGCGAGGTCGCTCTCGCGCTGGAGGTT
Organism: Streptomyces sp. NPDC002057; assembly: GCF_040296665.1. Classification (NCBI taxonomy): domain Bacteria; kingdom Bacillati; phylum Actinomycetota; class Actinomycetes; order Kitasatosporales; family Streptomycetaceae; genus Streptomyces; species Streptomyces sp. NPDC002057. The sequence goes on along the minus strand of NZ_JBEOXR010000045.1, from coordinate 35,185 downwards.
CTTGGTGCCGTCGGTGGTGTAGCGCTGGACGGCTCCCGTGCCCACGTTCTGGAAGCCGGCGAGGTTCAGGGTGAGTCGCTGGGACTCGCCGGTGGGGTTGGTGTGGACGACGACCGCGCCCCGGCCGGCCGGTCGCAGGGCGGCGAAGGTGTCGGCGTTGTCGGTGTTGATGACGCGGGCACCGGGGCGGACGAACCGCGTGTAGTTCGCCATCGCCCAGTACTTCTTGTTCTTGCGGAGGGGTTCGGTGGCCGCGTCGGCCGGAGTGAAATCGGTCTGGATGAGGCCCCAGTTGGAGTTCTCACGACCCGGCGTCATGTTCTCGTAGTCCTCGACGGCCTGCCACAGGACCCAGGCGCGAGGCTCCAGCTCGCGGAAGTCCTCGTTGATGCGCTGGGTGAGATCGAGGGCGGGGCTCATGTCGGTGAAGCTCTGTCCGACGCTGCCGCCGAGGTCCACCTCGGACATCCACAGCGGGATGCCGGTCCCCTTGGCGATGTCACGGACCCCGGTGCGTCCGTTGGTGCCGTACGTGTGGGTGTTGAGCCTGCCGACCGCGGACCTGGCCGCCGGGTCGTAGGCGTCCCAGTTCGCGCGGAAGACGTCGGGGTTGGTCTCGTCCATGGCGGCGACGGGGGTGGTGAGGCCCTCGGCGTTCAGCCGGGTGCGCATGGTGGTGATCATGCGCGCCTGGGAGGCGGGGTCCCAGTGGGATCCCTCCTGCCGCCCGCCGGCCCGCCAGTAGTCGGTGCCCGGTTCGTTGACGGGGGAGACGGAGTCGAAGGTGACGCCGGTGGCGCTCTGCGCGCGCTTCAGCGCCCCGGAGAGGTACGCGGCGAACCGCTCGTACTGGTCGGAGCGGAGGTTGTCCCGGTTCGGGTCCTGCGCCCCGGAGACGAGTCCGCTGTTCGTCATGAAGTACGGCGCGGAGTTGGAGAAGGCCTCGAAGGTGTCGGCTCCCCGCGCCTTGGCGGCGGTGAGCCACCAGCGCTGGTTGGCGTCGGCGTTCGGGTTCCAGTGGGTGGGGTTGTCCGGGTTCCACCAGTCGGGGGACTCGGCCCCGGGACGGTTCCACCAGCCGGGAACGGCGCCGCCGGGCCGCATGTAGGGGGTGGTCTCGGGGCTGTCGCCGCCGCCGATGTTGTAGCGGGCGATGGTGAAGCCGAGTCCGTCCGCGCCGTAGAGGGCGTCGGCCAGCGCGTTGCGCCGGTCGTCCGGCCAGCCTCCGGTCACGTTGGCGAACCAGGCGAGCGCCGTGCCCCATCCCTGGAAGGGCTGCTGCTGGTAGCCGGGGTCGGGGCGGACGGTCACCGCCTGCTCGGCGCTGCCGGCCGCCACGGAGGTCACGGGGGTGAGGCCGGTCGCGAGGAGCGCTGCCACGGCGGCGGTGCCCAGGATCAGGCCCCTTCTGCGCGCGGGGGTCGGGGGGCGTTCACGGGTGGAGCGCATGGTCGGTCTCCCTGGGTCGGTCGTCGATCGACGATGGGGGCCGCGGGCTACGGGGCCGGTCGCGGCCGGGTGGTGCGGGACGGGCGGTCGCGGGTGGTGCGGTCGTGGGTAGGCCACGGTCCTAGAGGGGGCCGGTCGTGGGTGGGCCGGTCGCAGAGGGGCCGGTCGCGGCCGAGTTGTGCCGGACGGCCGGTCGTGGATGGGGCGGGCCCCGACGTGGGGGCGGGGCCCGCCCGGGTGGTCCGGACGGCGGTCAGGCGGCCGTACGGAGCCACTTCTGGTTGGTGCCGCCGTTGCAGCTCCACTGGATCAGCGGCGTTCCGTCGCTCGTCGAGGTGTTGACGACGTCGAGGCACTTGCCGCTCCGTACGGCAGCCAGCTGAACGCTGTTGCCCGAGCCCGTCACCCTCCACTGCTGGGCGGCCGTGCCGTCGCAGGAGTACTGGGCGATGGCGGCGCCGTCGGCGGTCGAGCCGTCCCGCGCGGCGAGGCACTTGCCGCTGTAGCGGGCCACGATCTGCACCCGGCCGCTGCCGGCGGACTTGAGCCAGAACTGCTGGTTGACGGCGTTGCCGCAGCCCCACTGGATGAGGGCGGCGCCGTCGGCGGTGGAACGGTCGGCCACGTCGGCGCACTTGCCGCTGTGCGAGGCGGTCAGCGTCTCCCAGGTGCCGAGGCCTTGCACCGTACCGGTGGCCGTGTTCACCGTGATCTGCGGGTGGTAGTCCATGGTCATGGTGGTCTTGGTGGGGAACTTCAGCGGGAGCCAGACGTACTGGGAGTCCTGGACCATGCCGCCCATGGAGTTGCCCCAGCGGTCGCCCATGTAGAGGTACGAGGTGCCGGAGGTGCCCTGCACCGGCAGGACGTAAGCGGTCTGGGAGCCGTAGGTGTTCCAGTCGCCGATGTCCCTCAGGTCGCTCCAGGTGCCGGTGACGCTGGTGGCGGTGGCGTACTTCTGCTGGTTCGGCGCCCAGCCGGTGGCGCCGGAGGTCAGCAGGAAGTAGACGCCGTCCCGTTTGAACATCGCGGGGGCCTCCCGCCACCGTCCGGCCCACAGCTTCTGCACTTGCGCCGCGATGCCGGTGTAGTCGGAGGTGAGGCGGTAGACGTGCAGGTCGGCGTTCTCGTTGGCGGCCGAGATCATGTAGCCGGTGCCGTCGGTGTCGACGAACGTGGTGATGTCACGGGACATATGGCCGAGCGGGCGGAAACTGCCCCGCCAGGAGTAGTCGCCGTCCACGGTCGAGGAGACCGCGACCGCGGCCCGCGCCTCGGAGTAGTCGGTGGCGCTGCCCTCCTTGTGCATCCACATGACGAACTGGCCGGTCGACGCGTTGTATACGACCTTGGGGCGTTCGATGTTGGCGCCCACGAGCTCCGGGTCCGTCGCCTGGGTCAGCACGTGGTTGCGGAACTCCCAGGTCTTCAAGTCCGTCGAGCGGTACGCCGAGACGTAGCGGAAGCTGTTGTCGGCGTTGCGGTTCTCACCGAACCAGTAGTAGTACTCCCCGACCTTGACGACCCCGCCACCGTGGGCATGAACGGGGTTGCCGGCCGGATCGGTGAAACGTGTGGCATTGGTGACGGTCACGGCCGCCGCGTGGGCGGTGCCGGCGGCGCCGAGGAGGGAGAGGAGGACGGCACAGAGCGCGGTGAGCACCATGGCCGTTCCCGAGGATGTGCGTCGCATGATCGCGTACCTCGTGGTCTGAGAGGGGGGATGGAGTGTCTGGTGGGGCGGATGGGGCAGGCGCGCGCACACCTCCGGTGCGGAGGTATCTGTGGATGGAGCGGCCCTGTGGGGCCGCGTGCCGGACGGAGGGCGGCCACCGGGTGGGTCCGGGGTCGCCGACGCTAGGTGTCCGTCGCGTGACGAGGAAGTGTCGCCCCGTCATGTTTACGTTAACGCGACCGCCTGGGACGAGAGTTTGGGAAGCGTGCCAGGGGGTGTCAAGGATTCGGACAGGATCCGCCGGAAATTGACCGGGCGGTATGTTTACGCCAACATACGGAGGACCCCTCCGTGTGGGCGGGTCTCGAAGTCTTCCGACGGAAGGTCACGCATGGCGACGGACAACAGAACACGGTCGCCCCGCTTCCGGCCGGCCCGTCAGTGGCCGTCCATGGCGGACGTCGCCACACTGGCGGGCGTCTCCTCGCAGACGGTCTCCCGGGTGGCGAACAACCGGCAGAACGTGGACTCCGCCACCCGGGAGAAAGTGCTCTCCGCCATGCAGACGCTCGGCTACCGCCCCAACACGGCGGCCCGCGCCCTGGTCACCGGCCGGTTCGGAGCACTGGGCGTGGTCAGTTTCGACGTGGGCGCGCACGGCAACGCCCGTACGCTCGGCGCGATCGCCGACGCCGCGCGCGAGGCCGACTTCTCCGTGAACTTCATGGGCGTACGGGCCCAGACCGAGGCCGCCGTGCGCCACGCGTTCCAGCATCTGATGCTGCAGTCCGTCGACGGCATCGTGCTGATCGAGTCGCAGATGCTCGACACCCCGTCACTCCGCCTGCCGCCGTCCATGCCGGTGGTCGTCGCCGACGGCGACACGGGCCACGAGTACCCCCACGTCGACTTCGACCAGGCCCACGGCTCCCGCGGCGTGGTGTCCCACCTGCTCGGCCTCGGCCACCGCACGGTCTGGCACCTCGCCGGCCCGCCCGACTCGTTCGCCGCGCGCCGGCGCGCCGAGGCCTGGCGCCGGACCCTGACGGAGGCGGGCGCGGCCGTCCCGCCGGTGGCGTACGGGGACTGGTCGGCGCGGTCCGGCTACCGGGCCGGCCTCGACCTCGCCCGGCGGCCGGAGGTGACGGCCGTCTTCGCCGCGAACGACCAGATGGCGATGGGTCTGATGCGCGCGCTGCACGAGTCGGGCAAGAGCGTGCCCCGGGACGTCAGCGTGGCCGGTTTCGACGACATCGCCGAGGCCGCCTACCTCCATCCGCCGCTGACGACCGTGCACCAGGACTTCGAGGTCGTCGGCAAGCACTGCGTCACGCTGCTGCTCGACCAGATCGAGGGCCGGACGGACGGGCCGCGGCGCAGGGCGGTGGAACCCGTCCTCGTGGTGCGTTCGAGCACGGCTCCGCCGCGGCCGGGCGCCATGGCCTGAGGCCGGCCCCAAGCCCTCTCCTGTCGGCAGATCCTCCCGCTGTCGTCCCCGTGCTCCCGGACGCGTCGACCTCAGCGCTCCCGTCCCCGTGCACCGGGGCCCGCCGTGCTGCTCCGTTCCACCAGGGTGGTCGGCACGAGCCGCACCCCCGTCACCGTCTCGCCAGCCAGCTCCCGCAGGACGGCCTCGACGCACAGCGCTCCGACCTGGGCGAAGTCCTGCCGCACGGTCGTCAGGGGCGGGATGAAGGAGGCCGCCTCGGAGATGTCGTCGAAGCCGACGACGCTGACGTCCCCGGGGACGCGCACGCCCCGCTCGTGGAAGGCCCGCAGCACGCCGAGGGCCATCTGGTCGTTGGCCACGAACACCGCTGTGCAGCTTGTCTCGTCGGCGAGCCGCAGCCCGGCCTCGTATCCCGACTCGGGGGTCCAGTCCCCGCGCAGCAGGGGCGGCACCGCACGTCCCTCCTCGCGTAGCACCGCCTCCCACGCCTCGGCCCGGCGCCCCGAGGCGAAGGACTCCTCGGGCCCCGCGACGTGCCACACCGTGCCGTGGCCCAGATCGAGCAGATGGCGCACCGCGGCGCGGGCACCCTGCCGCTGGTCCGTGTCCACCACCGGGAAGCGTTCCGTCGCGTCGGAGTCCACCACGACCACCTTGACGTGCGGCGGCAGGGTGAGGGCGGCGGCATCGAGCAGGTGGACCTCCATGATCAGCACGACGGCGTCGACCGCCAGTTCGTCGAGACGGCTGAAAGCTCCCTTGACGTGATCCCGTGTGGGCGCGTCGAGGGGGATGAGGGTGACCGCGTAGCCGGCGCCGGCCGCCGAGCGGACGATGGCGTCCAGCGTCCGGACGTTGCCCGTGCTGGCGAGTCCCATGGTGATGACGCCGATGGCCCGGAACTCGCCGCGCTTGAGAGCGCGGGCCGCGCTGTTGGGCCGGTACCCCAGCTCCTTCATCGCGTCGAGGACCTTCTTGCGGGTGGCCTCGACGACGGCCGTGTCGCCGTTGGAGACCCGGGAGACCGTCTGCGAGGAGACCCCCGCTCGCTGGGCCACGTCCGCCATGGACACACGGCGCGACCCGGTGCGCGACCCCCGCCGGCCACCCCTCCCGACCGCCCCCGACCCTTCGGTCCCGTTCTGCTCGGTCACCCGATTCCCTCTCATTCGCCGCTACTTCGTGCTTGACGGCCCCCAACGGGAGTGTCACCATCACGCTACCGATGATTACGTAAACATTTCTCGTCGGCCGGCCCTTCCGCAGGACCGGTTCTCGGCCACAGGCCGCCCTGATCCACTTCGCTCCCCGTCTCCGGACCGCTCGGTCACCGACGCTAGGACCCAAGCCATGACGCTCCTGTCGACGCGTGCTGCGGCAGCGCCACCGCCCCGCCCACGAGCCCGCTTCCGCCTCCGCCTCCGCCTTCGCAGGGAGGCCCTCGTGGGCTGGGGGTTCGCCGGCCCGTTCGTCGCGGTCTTCGGCCTCGTCTTCCTCGCGCCGATCGGGTACGCCGGATACCTGAGCCTGTTCCGGGACCGGCTCGTCGGCGGCACTTCCTTCGTCGGTCTCGACAACTACGGCGAGGCCCTCACGGACCCCCGCTTCTGGGACGGCCTGACACGGGTCGGCCTCTTCCTGCTGGTCCAGGTGCCGGTCATGCTGGGCATCGCGCTCGTCGCCGCCCTCGCGATCGACAGCGGCCGGCTCTACGGCAAGACCTTCTTCCGCGTCTCGATCTTCCTGCCGTACGCCGTGCCCGCCGTCGTCGCCAGCCTCATCTGGGGCTTCATGTACGGCAACCAGTTCGGCCTGGTCGGCAACATCAACGACGCGCTCGGCGTCACCCTCCCCGACCCGCTCTCCCCCTCCCTGGTCCTCGCCTCGATCGGCAACATCGTCACCTGGGAGTTCGTCGGCTACAACATGCTGATCTTCTACTCCGCCCTCAAGGTCGTCCCCCGCTCGCTCTACGAGGCGGCGGCGATCGACGGCGCCGGGGAGTGGCGCATCGTGACCTCGGTGAAGCTGCCGGCCATCCGCAGCGCGCTGGTCATCGCCACGATCTTCTCGATCATCGGCAGCTTCCAGCTCTTCAACGAGCCGAGCATCCTGCAGAAGCTCGCCCCCAACGCCATCACCAGCGACTTCACCCCCAACCTCTACACGTACTCGCTGTCCTTCTCGGGCCAGCAGCACAACTACGCGGCGACCGTGGCGATCGTGATGGGCGTGATCACCGCGATCATCGCCTACGCGGTCCAGCTGCGCGGCATGCGGAAGGGCTGAGCCATGACCACCTCCATGACCACCGCGGCCACCGAGTCCGCCGCCTCTCCCGAGGAACCGCGGCCCGGCGGCGCCCCGCACCGCGCCCGTTCCACCACGGCCGGACGCCGCGGGCGGCGCCCGCACACTCCGCTCGACCCCCGCCCCAGCATCCCGCTGACCCTCGTCACCGGACTGGTCCTCGTCTACACCCTGCTCCCGCTCGCCTGGCTGGTCATCAACGCCACCAAGAGCAAGAAGGGGCTGCTCGACTCCTTCGGACTGTGGTTCGCCGAGGACTTCGACCTGTGGGACAACATCACCCGCACGGTCACCTACGACGACGGCGTCTTCGTCCGCTGGCTGCTCAACACCCTGCTGTACGTCGTCGCCGGCGCGGGCGGCGCCACGGTCCTCGCCGTCCTCGGCGGATACGCCCTCGCGAAGTACGACTTCCCCGGCCGCAAGGCGGTCTTCGCGGTCGTCATCGGCGCCGTGGCCGTCCCCGGCACCGCCCTGGCGGTGCCCACCTTCCTGATGTTCAGCAACATGGGCCTGACGAACACCCCCTGGGCCGTCATCATCCCCTCCCTCATCTCCCCCTTCGGCCTCTATCTCATGTGGGTCTTCGCCGCCGAGGCCGTCCCCACCGAACTCCTGGAGGCCGCCCGCATCGACGGCTCCGGCGAGCTGCGCACCTTCTTCACGATCGCGCTGCCGCTGCTCGTGCCGGGCACCGTCACCGTGCTGCTGTTCTCCATGGTCGCGACCTGGAACAACTACTTCCTGCCGCTGATCATGATCAAGGACCCCGACTGGTACCCCCTGACCCTCGGCCTCAACGCCTGGAACGCCCAGGCACAGACGGCCGGCGGCGAGGCCGTCTTCGACCTCATCGTCACCGGTTCCCTGCTGACGATCGTCCCGATCGTGGCCGTCTTCCTGCTGCTCCAGCGGTACTGGCAGTCCGGCCTGGCCGCCGGCGGCGTCAAGGAATGACCGCCCTCACCCGACCTCCCTTCCCCCGATCCGCCACCTCCCGATCCCCCTCCTCCCGATCCGTCCCCTCCCGGAAGTCCCTCCCCACCCGCACCATCGACCAGGAGCACCTCCCATGCGTACGCACACCACCCGCAGACTGCTCGGCGCGCTCGCCGTACTCGCCACGCTCACGCTGACCGCCACGGCCTGCGGCTCCGACGCCCCGGACGACGCCGGCTCCGGCGGCGCCCCGAAGGACATCGAAGCCGCGCTCCAGAAGGGCGGGAAGGTGACGGTGTGGGCCTGGGAGCCCACGCTCAAGAAGGTGGCGGAGGACTTCGAGAAGAAGTACCCCCAGGTCGACGTCGAACTGGTCAACGCGGGCACCGGCGACAAGCAGTACACCGCCCTGCAGAACGCGCTGGCGGCCGGCTCCGGCGCTCCCGACGTGGCACAGGTCGAGTACTACGCCCTCGGCCAGTTCACCATAGGCAAGTCCGTCGAGGACCTCGCCCCCTACGGCGCCCTCAAGCACACCACGAGGTTCACCTCCGGCCCCTGGAACGCGGTCACCGACGACAAGGCCATCCACGCCCTGCCCATGGACTCCGGTCCCATGGCGTTCTTCTACAACAAGAAGGTCTTCGACAAGCACGGCATCGCAGTGCCGACCACCTGGGACGAGTACGTGGAGGCGGCCCGCGCCCTCCACAAGGCCGACCCGAAGGTCTTCATCACCAACGACACCGGCGACGCCGGCGCCACGACCAGTCTCATCTGGCAGGCCGGCGGCCGTCCCTACCGGACCGACGGCACCAGCGTCACCCTGAACTTCGACGACGAGGGCAGCCGGAAGTACACCGCCACCTGGCAGAGGCTCCTCGACGAGAAGCTGGTCGCGCCGATCAGCTCCTGGAGCGACGCCTGGTACAAGGGCCTGGCCGACGGCTCCCTCGCCACCCTCTCCATCGGGGCCTGGATGCCGGCCAACCTCACCTCCGGAGTCCCCTCCGCCTCAGGCGACTGGCGGGTCGCCCCGCTGCCGCAGTGGACGAAGGGCGACAGGACGAGCGCCGAGAACGGCGGCAGCTCGCTCGCCGTGCCGAAGGCCGCCAAGAACAAGGAACTCGCCTACGCCTTCACCGAGTTCGCCACCACCGGCGCCGGTGCCACCACCCGCGTCGCCGCCGGATCCTTCCCCGCCACCCGCGCCGACCTGGAGTCGAAGGCGTTCCTCGACACGAAGTTCCCGTACTTCGGCGGCCAGCAGGCCAACCGGATCTTCGCCGAGTCCGCCCGCAACGTCGGCGAGGACTGGTCCTACCTGCCCTTCCAGGTGTACGCGAACTCGATCTTCAACGACACGGTCGGCAAGGCGTACGTCTCCCCGACGAAGCTCTCCGAGGGCCTGAAGGCCTGGCAGGAGGCCGGCGTCAAGTACGGCAACGCCCAGGGCTTCACCGTCAACAAGTAGTCCGGTGGCCGCGGGGCGGAGCCGTGCCGCGCCTCCGCCCCGCGCGCTCGCGGACAGGGCTTGCCACAGCCTTGATGTTTGCGCAAACATTGCCGTAGCGGCGTCCCCACCCGCACCACCCTTCACGTACAGGAGCAAGCAGCCCATGCCCGTTCTCCAGACAGACAAGGCCGGATTCCTGCTCGACGGCCGCCCCTTCCGCTTCCTGTCCGGCGGGCTGCACTACTTCCGGGTCCACCCCGAGCAGTGGCGGGACCGGCTCCGCAAGGCCCGGCTCATGGGGCTCAACACCGTCGAGACCTACGTCCCCTGGAACCTCCACCAGCCGCGCCCCGACCGCTTCGTCCTCGACGGCGCCCTCGACCTGCCCCGCTTCCTCGAACTCGCCGCCGCCGAGGGACTGCACGTGCTGCTGCGCCCCGGTCCGTACATCTGCGCGGAGTGGGAGGGCGGCGGCCTGCCCTCGTGGCTGCTCGCCGAGCCGGACATACGGCTGCGCTCCCGCGACCCCCGGTTCCTGGCGGCGGTGGACGACTTCTTCGGCCGTCTGCTCCCCCCGCTCCGGCCGCACCTCGCCCCGCGGGGCGGCCCGGTCCTCGCCGTACAGGTGGAGAACGAGTACGGCGCCCACGGCGACGACACCGCCTATCTGGAGCACATCGCCGACTCGCTGCGCGCCCACGGGGTCGACGTGCCCCTCTTCACCTGCGACCAGCCGGCCGACCTGGAGCGCGGCGCCCTGCCCGGCGTCCTCGCCACCGCCAACTTCGGCAGCCGCTCGGCCCACCACCTGGCCGCACTGCGCGCGCGGCGCCCCGAAGGGCCGCTGATGACCACCGAGTTCTGGATCGGCTGGTTCGACCGCTGGGGTGCCCACCACGTGGTCCGCGACCCCGACCGGGCCGCCCGTGAACTCGACGAACTCCTCGCCACCGGCGCCTCGGTGAACTTCTACATGTTCCACGGCGGCACCAACTTCGGCTTCACCAACGGCGCCAACGACAAGCACACCTACCGGCCCACCGTCACCTCCTACGACTACGACGCCCCGCTCGACGAGGCCGGCGACCCGACGGAGAAGTACACCGCCTTCCGTGACGTCATCGCCAAGTACGCCCCCGTCCCGAGCGACCCCGTCCCCGCGCCGGGCGCCAAACTGGCCGTTCCCGGGGTCGCGTTGACGGAGCGCGCCGAGCTGCTGCCGAACGCGGCCGCGCTGGCGCAGGGGATACGCTCCCGCCGGCCGCTGACCATGGAGGAGCTGGAGCAGGACTTCGGCTTCGTCCTGTACGAGACCGTCCTTCCCCTGCCGGGCCCCGCCCTCCTGGAGATCGAGCAGGTCCGCGACCGGGCCCAGGTCTTCGTCGACGGGCAGCCGGTGGGCGTCCTGGAGCGCGAGAACCACGAGCACGCCCTCGCCTTCTCGGTCCCCCGGTCCGGCAGCACGCTCTCGGTCCTGGTGGAGAACCAGGGCCGGGTGAACTACGGGCAGGGCATCCACGACCGCAAGGGGCTGCTCGGCGCGGTCCTCCTCGACGGCGCCGAGCTCGCGGGCTGGACCAGCCGCCCGCTTCCGCTCACCACCCTGGAGGACGTCCCCTTCACGGCCGGCACGGCGACGCCCGTCGGCCCGGCCTTCCACCGGGGCACGTTCGAGGTCACCGAGCCGGCCGACACGTTCCTGTACCTCGACGGCTGGACCAAGGGCAACGCCTGGGTCAACGGCTTCCCGCTCGGCCGCTACTGGTCCCGCGGTCCGCAGCGGTCGCTGTACGTCCCCGCCCCCGTTCTGCGCGCCGGTACGAACGAGGTCGTCGTCCTGGAACTCCACGCCGGCCACCGGGCCCGTACCGTCGACTTCCTCGACACCGCCGACCTCGGCCCCACCGAGGAGTAGGGGCGCCCCCTGAAGGCCGGGACCTCCGGGGGGCGGGCGCCCGGCCCTCCGGCTCCTTCAGGACGCCGCCCGGCTCCGGGCGGCGCGGCGTCCGGCCTTCACCGACCCGAAGGTCTCCCGGTCGTCGAGGAACCCCTCCAGGGCGAACGTCGCGGCGCCCAGGGCCACCGGGTTGTCCGGGACGGTGCTCAGTCTCAGCTCCGCCGCGCGCAGGGACTGGGGCAGGGCATGGTCCGCCGCGGCCTCCCGGGTCCGCGACAGGAGGCGCTCGCCCAGCCGTTCCGCCGTCGGCCCGCCGATCACCAGGGTCTGCGGATTGAAGAGGTTGAGCAGGTTGGCCACCGCCGCGCCCAGATAGCGCGCGGTCCGCGCGACCGCCTCGACGGCCACCGGGTCCCCCGCGGCCGCCGCGCGGGCCAGGACGTCGACCGCCTCCGTCTCGTCCCCCTCGCGCAACAGCGCGCCCTCCGGGTCCAGTTCCCGCACCGTCCGGGCGACGCCGGCCGTACTCACGTACGCCTCGACGCACCCCTTCTTCCCGCAGCGGCACTCCCGCCCGTCCAGGACGAGGCAGGTGTGCCCCCACTCCCCCGCGCTGTTGGTGGCGCCCCGGTACAGCGTCCCGCCGACCGCGATGCCCGCGCCCACGCCGCCGCGCAGGGTCACCACGACCAGGTCGTCGACGTCCCGGCCCGCGCCGAACCACATCTCGGCGACCGTGGCGGCCTTCAGCGGGTTGTCCAGGTAGAGGGGCATCGCCAGCCGTTCGGCGAGCAGGGCGCGCAGCGGGACCTCCCGCCAGGACCAGTACGGCGAGAAGACGGACACGCCCCCCTCCCGCTCGACCGGTCCGGGCACGCTGACGCCCACTCCGAGCACCCGGGACGGCGGGGTGCCCGAGGCCGCCAGCAGGTGCTCGACGGCGGTCACGATCGCGTCCACGACGTCGGCGGGCCGGACCCGCTCCCCGGACAGGGGGAGCTCGACGTCGCCCAGGACCCTCAGCTCCAGGTCGAACAGCTGGGCCTGGACGGCCGTTTCGGCGACATCGACGCCGAGCAGGGCACCGCGACCGGCGTTGACCGCGAGGCGGGCGCGCGGACGTCCGCCACCGGAGTCCTCGTGGCCGGCTTCCACGAGCACGTCGGCCTCGATGAGTTCCGCGACGAGATTGGCCACGGTGGCGAAGGACAGGCCGGTGGCCGCGGCGATGTCCTGCCGGCTCGCCTCGCCGGGCGCGGCGTACACACGGCGCAGGGCGTCGAACCGATTGCTGCGGCGGATGTCCTGGGCGGTCCGCTTGACCATCGGCCGCGTCCTCCTGATCGGGTGCGTGAGCGTGCGTGGGTGCACGCGCCCGACCTTATTCCATACATTGGAGGAAGAGTATTTACAGGGGTTAGACGAACTCCTAGAGTCACAGGGCGGGACCTGAGAAGGAGCAACGACATGCGATGGAACGCAGTCCCCTGCGCCCCCGAGCCGGGACTACTCTCCGAAGGGCCGGTCTGGGACCGGCACCGACAAGAACTCCTCTGGGTGGACATCACGGCGGGCCTCGTCCACCGCGGCGGCCTCGTGGAGCGGGCCGACGGAAGCGGGCTGCCCGACGTGGCCCCGCTGGTCACCCTCAGCCTGGACCGGCCCGTGGGGGCCGTGGCGCCCCGTGCCTCCGGCGGCATGATCGCGGCCGCCGGTACGGACTTCCTGAACGTCACGGAAGCGGGTGGCCACTCCCGGCTGGCCGTGCCGGCGGTCGCCGACGACGGGGTGCGCCGGCGCATGAACGACGCCAAGTGCGACCCCCGGGGCCGTCTGCTCGCCGGGACCATGGCCTACGACCTCACCGAGGGCGCGGGCTCCCTGTACCGCCTGGACCCGGACGGCACGGTCGCCACCCTGCTCGACTCGGTGACCATCTCCAACGGCCTGGGCTGGAGCCCGGACGGGAGGCTGCTCTACTTCGCCGACAGCCCGACGCGCCGCGTCGACGTCTTCGACTACGACGCCTCCACGGGCACCCTCTCCGGCCGACGCCCCTTCGCCCGGTTCGGCGAGGGCGAGGAGCCGGACGGCCTCGCCGTGGACACCGAGGGCCGGGTCTGGGTCGCGGTCTGGGGAGCGGGCGAAGTACGCGCGTTCACCCCCGAAGGCGAGCCGTACGCCGTCGTGGAGGTCCCGGCCGCCCACGTCTCCAGCTGCGCCTTCGCCGGGCCCGACCTCGACGTCCTGGTGATCACCACCGCCACCGAGGGGCGCACCCCCGAGCAGCTGCGCGACGAGCCGGACGCCGGGCGCCTCTTCGTCTGCCGCCCGGGCGCCACGGGCCTGCCCGTACCCCCGTTCGCGGACGGCCCCGCGCCCTCGGCCGGCGCCGCACCCGCTTCCGACACCACCGCCCCCGACCATCAGGGACCCCTGTCATGACCGAACTGATCGACGCCCTCACCACGACGCCGGTGATCGCCATCCTCCGCTCCGCATCGCCCCGGCACTTCCCGGACGTCGCCGACGCCCTCCACGCATCCGGCGTACGGGCCGTGGAGTTCACCCTCACCACCCCCGGCGTCCTGGACGCACTGCGCGAGTACGCCGCCGCCAAACCCGACGGACTGGCACTCGGCGCCGGCACGGTCGTCACCCCGGCCGACGCGCGGCGGGCCGTCGAGGCGGGCGCCACGTACCTGATCACGCCCGCGACCTGTCTCGACGTCGTCGCCGAAGCGCGGCGGCTCGGGGTTCCGGTGCTTCCCGGCGCGTTCACCCCGAGCGAGATCCTCTCCGTGTGGCAGGCAGGCGCCACCATGGTGAAGTTGTTCCCCGCCTCGGTCGGGGGACCGGAATACCTACGCGCCGTGCGGGCGCCCCTCGGATCGGTCCCCCTCGTGCCGACGGGCGGGATCTCACTGGACCGCGCTCCCGCCTACCTCGCGGCCGGTGCCACCGCCCTCGGCATGGGCGGTCCCCTGGTGGGCGACGCCTGCGAGGGCGGGAGCCTGGACGCCCTGCGCGAACGGGCCGCCACCCTCCTGCACGGGATCCGCTCGTGACGGCGCGCACCGGCCCGTCCGCCGCCCCGGGCACGCCGGCCCTGGTCACGCTCGGCGAGGCGATGATCGTCGCCGCCGCGACCGACCCCGGCCCCCTCGCCCACGGGGCACCGCTGCGCCTCACCTTCGCGGGGGCGGAGGCCACCGTCGCGATCGGCGTGCGCCGGCTCGGCCACACCACCTCCTGGACCGGCCGGGTGGGCACCGACGCAGGCGGCACGATGATCCTCGACGGCCTGCGGGCCGCCGACGTCGACGTGACCCGCGCCGTCGAGGACGACGGCGCTCCGACCGGACTGATGCTGCGGGAACGCCGTACCGGCAACCACACCCGCGTCGTGTACTACCGCCGCGGGATGGCCGGCTCGCGCCTCGCGCCGGGGGACGTCGACGAGCGGCTCGTCGCCGGGGCACGGATCCTGCACGTCACCGGCATCACGCCCGCGCTCGGCGACGCCCCCCGGGCGGCGGTTCGGCACGCCGTCGAGACCGCCCGGGCGGCCGGCGTCACGGTCTCCCTGGACCTCAACTACCGCTCCCTGCTGTGGTCCCGCGAGGAGGCCGCCACCGAACTCGCCCACCTCGTAGCCCGGTCCGACATCGTCTTCGCCGGCCCGGAGGAGGCCGCGCTCCTCGTTCCCGGGGCGGAGCCGGCCGCCATGGCCGAAGCGCTGCTGCGCCTCGGCCCGCGGGAGGCCGTGCTCAAGCTCGGGTCGCGCGGCGCCCTTGCCGCCACCCGTGACGGAACCGTCCGCCAGGACGTCGTCCCCGTCACGCCCGTCGACCCCATCGGGGCCGGCGACTCCTTCGTCGCCGGATACCTCGCGGCCCTGCTCGACGGCGCGCCGCCGCGCGACCGGCTGCGGACCGGTGCCGTGTGCGGGGCGTTCACCGTCGCCGTACGCGGCGACTGGGAGGGCCTGCCCCGGCGCGCCGAACTCGGCCTCCTCCACGGCGAGGACGTCACCCGCTGACCGGGCCGCCCTCCCCCGTCCCCCGACACCCACACAGGAGCATCGTCATGAACCGTTTCCACGGGAGGACCGCCGTGGTCACCGGCGCGTCCTCCGGCATCGGCGCGGCCGTCGCCGTCCGCCTGGCCGCAGAAGGGGCGTCCGTCGTCCTCGCCGACATCGCCGAGGAGGCCGGCGCGGAGCTCGCGGAGAGGATCCGCGTCGTCGGCGGGCGCGCCGCGTTCGTGCGCTGCGACGTCTCCGACGAGAAGGACTGGGACGCGCTGCGCGAGCGTACGCACGCGCTGTTCGGTCCCGTCGGCATCGTCCACAGCAACGCGTTCACGCACCGGGACGCCGCCGCGCACGATCTGACCGCCGCGGAGTGGAACCGCGAGATGTCCGTCAACCTCACGGCGGTCTACTTCGCGGTCCGCGCCTTCGTCGAGGACCTGCGCGCCGCGCGCGGCTCCTTCGTCGCCACGTCCAGCGTGCACGCGCTGTTCGGCCTGCCCGGCTACCCGGCGTACGCGGCGGCCAAGGGCGGCATGTGCGCGCTCGTCCGCCAGCTCGCCGTCGAGTACGGGCCCGACGTGCGCTTCAACTCCGTTCTCCCGGGCCCCATCCTCACCGAGACCTGGGACGGCGTGGCGGAGGACGACCTCGAACTGTCCGCGCGCGCGACCGCCCTCTCCCGGCTCGGCCGCCCCGAGGAAGTGGCCGCCGCCGTCGCCTTCCTGGCCTCCGAGGAGGCCTCGTACATCACCGGAACGAGCCTGGCCGTGGACGGCGGCTGGACCGTGAAGAAGGAGTCCAAGTGAAGATCACCTCCCTGCGCACCTACCTGGTCGCCCCCCGCTGGTGCTTCCTGCGCGTCGACACCGACGAGGGCGTCACCGGCTGGGGCGAGCCGGTCGTCGAGGGCCGCGCGCACACCGTGGCCGCCGCCGTCGACGAGCTCTCCGACTACCTCGTCGGCAAGGACCCCCTGCGGATCGAGGACCACTGGCAGGTCCTCACCAAGGGCGGCTTCTACCGGGGCGGCCCGGTGCTCTCCAGCGCGGTGGCCGGCATCGACCAGGCGCTGTGGGACATCGCCGGCAAGGCCCTGGGCGTTCCGGTGTGGCAGCTGCTCGGCGGCAACGTCCGCGACCGGATAAGGGTGTACAGCTGGATCGGGGGCGACCGCCCGACCGACGTCGCCGAGGCGGCGGCCGCGCGCCGCGACGAGGGCTTCACCGCGATCAAGATGAACGCCTCGGCGCAGCTGCGGCTCATCGACACACCGAACGCCGTGCACGACATCGTCGCGCGGGTGGCGAGCGTCCGCGAGCGGGTGGGCGACGACTTCGACATCGCCGTGGACTTCCACGGCCGACTCACGCTCCCGATGGCCCGGCGGGTCGTGCCGCTCCTGGAGGAATACCTGCCGTTCTTCGTCGAGGAGCCGGTGGTGCCCGAGCTGAGCGACCGCATCGGCGACGTCGTCCGGTCCACGAGCGTTCCAATCGCGACCGGTGAACGCCTCTACTCCCGCTGGGACTTCAAGAAGGTCCTGGAGTCGGGGGTGGCGGTCGCCCAGCCCGACCTCTCCCACGCCGGGGGGATCTCGGAGGTACGGCGGATCGCGGCCATGGCGGAGGCGTACGACGTCTCGCTGGCCCCGCACTGCCCGCTCGGGCCCATCGCGCTCGCGGCCTGCCTCCAGGTGGGGTTCGCCACTCCCAACCTGCTGATCCAGGAGCAGAGCCTGGGCATCCACTACAACGAGGGCTCCGACCTGCTCGACTACCTCGTGGACCCGTCGGTCTTCCGCTACGACGACGGTCACGTCGGGCTCCTCACCGCTCCGGGGCTGGGCATCGAGATCGACGAGAAGGCCGTGGAGCGCGCCGCGGAGACCGGTCACCGCTGGCGCAACCCGGTGTGGCGGCGCGACGACGGCTCGCAGGCCGAGTGGTGACGTGTACGTTCCGCTCGTTGTACGGGTGAGGCCCGCCCCCTCGGAAGGGGGCGGGCCTCACCCGTACAGCCAGCGGAGCAGGTCAGTGGGGAAGTCCGACGGCCCGTTCGCCGTTGCGGCGCTGCTGGATCACCACCGCGGCCACGAGCAGGGCGCCCTGGGCGACGTTCTGCCAGAACGTGTTGATGCCCTCGACCGTCAGGCCGTTCTCCAGGGCGCCGAGGAGGGCGACGGCGAGCAGGGTGCCGCCGACCCCTCCCTTGCCTCCCTTGAGGGCGCAGCCGCCGAGCGCGGCGGCGGTGATGGCCTTGAGTTCCAGGCCCTCGCTGCCGGAGACGGGCTGGCCGGAGCCGGTGCGGGCGGTGAGCAGGATGCCCGCGACGGCGGCGACGACGCCGATGAGGGCGTAGACCGCCACGAGGTACTTGTTGATGTTGATGCCGGCCAGTCGGGCGGCGGTGTCGTTGCCGCCGATCGCGTAGAGGTTGCGGCCGATGTCGGTGTACCTGAGCATCACGTGCACGGCGAGCGCGACGACGATGAGGATCCAGATCATCACCGGCAGGCCGGCGATCTTGCCGCGGCCGAGGAACACGAAGACCGGGTCGTTGAGGACGTAGCCCTGAGCGCGCCCGTCGGAGACCAACTGGGCGACGCCCTTGTACGCGGCGAGCCCGGCGAGGGTGGCGATGGTCGGATTGACCCGCCCGTAGACGATGGCCACGCCGTTCACGACGCCGACGAGGGCCCCGACGAGCAGTGCGGCCCCCATGCCGAGGTACGGGTCGGAGCCGGCCGACGTGAAGGCCATCGCGCTGACCACGGACGCGAGGCCCGCCTGCGAGCCGACCGAGATGTCCAGGCCGCCGCAGATGATGACGACGGTCTGGACGATGGCGAGGAGACCCGTGATCGTCACGGCTTCGCCGATGACCTGGATGTTGGCCCAGCTCAGGTAGTTCTCGTTAAGGGCGCCGAACAGCCCGAGCACCACGACGAGCGCACCGATGAGGCTGAGGTTCTGCCCGCCGAGGGCGACCAGCGGCGAACGCCCGCGGGCCGTCGAGGGGTCCTTCCCGGTCTCGGCCGGGGAGGTGGTGGCGGTGGTCATCGGGGGCCTCCATGGGCGGAGTCGGTACGGGGCGGTGCGGCGGCCGGGGTGACGGGAGCTTCGGCCGTGGCCAGGTCCTCGGCCATGGCCAGGTTGAGGATCGATTCCTCGGTCGCCTCGGCGCGGGCGAGTTCGCCGGTGATGCGACCGCTCTGCATCACCACGACGCGGTCGGCGAGTCCGAGCACCTCGGGGAGCTCGGAGGAGATCACGAGCAGGGCGACGCCGTCCCGCGCGAGGTCGGCGATGATCCGGTAGATCTCCGCCTTGGCGCCGATGTCGATGCCCCGGGTGGGTTCGTCGAGGATCAGGACCTTCGGCCGGCGCAGCAGCCACCGGGCGAGGACGACCTTCTGCTGGTTGCCGCCGGACAGCTTGCGCACCTCGTGCTCGATGGACGGGGTGCGCACCCTGAGCCGGTCGGAGAATTCCTGGGCGACGGCCCTCTCCCGTCCGCTGCGGACGAAGCGCATCCGGCGCAGGCGCTCCAGGCTGACCAGGGAGGTGTTGTCGCGGACGGAGCGCTGCAGGAAGAGGGCCTGGGCCTTGCGCTCCTCGGGGGCCAGACCGATGCCGGCCCGGATGGCGTCCTTGGGACTGCGCAGCCGCAGGGGCCGGCCGTTCAGGGTGATCCGTCCGGCGCGCAGGGGGCGGTCGCCGGCGAGCGCGAGTCCCAGCTCCGAGCGTCCGGCGCCCATCAGCCCGGCGAGGGCGACGACCTCTCCGGCCCTGACGCGGAGGCTGATGTCGGTGACGTCGTCGGTGGTGACGCCGTCCAGTTCGAGGACGACCTCGTCCCGGGCGACGTCCTGCCGTACGAACAGCGAGGAGAGGTCGCGGCCGACCATCATCCGCACGACCTCGCTCTCGGTGGTCCGCGCGGCGTCGAGGACTCCGGCGGAGGCGCCGTCGCGGAGCACCGCGATCCGGTCCGCGAGCCGGAAGATCTCCTTCATGCGGTGGGAGACGTAGACGATCGCGATGCCCTGGGCGCGCAGTCGGCCGATCAGGGCGAACAGGGCCTCGGCCTCGTTCTCCGCGAGCGAGGAGGTCGGCTCGTCGAAGGCGATGACCTTGGCCTCGCCGGTGAGGGCCCGCAGGATCTCCACCAACTGCCGCTGGGCGGGGGTCAGTCGGGATCCGAGCTGATCGGGGTCGATGACCTTCTCGAAGCCGAGCCGTGCCAGGTCGGCGGTGATCCTGCGGCGCAGCTCGGCGCGGTCCAGACGTCGGCCGGCCTTACGGGGGAGGGATCCGGCGTAGACGTTCTCCGCCACGGAGACGTGCGGGATGATCTCCGGCTCCTGCGGGATGATGCGGATCCCGGCCCTGCGCGCGTCCTGCGGCGAGGCGAACGAGACCGGCGCCCCGTCGAGGAGAACGCGTCCTTCGGTGGGCTGGTGGTCGCCGGTGAGGATCTTCAGCAGCGTGGACTTGCCCGCGCCGTTCTCGCCCATGAGGGCGGTGACCTGTCCCGGGGGAAAGGCCAGGGTGACGCCGCCGAGGGCTTGGACGGTGCCGAAGCGCTTGGTGATGTTCTCGACGGCGACACCGGCACCTGGGGTCGCCGTCGTGGAGGGTGGGGTGCCGGGTGTGGTCATGGTGGCCTCACGTGCTGGAGGGATGGGGGCGGAGCGCCGGGCGGCGGGGACCCCGCCGGTACGGCGATGCGGCGGGCGGCCGGGAGAGCCGGTGCGGCGGGCGGGACGGGCCGCCGCACCGGCGCTTGGGGGCCGCGGCTCAGCCGCAGGTGACTCCGGCGGACTTCCAGGTGGAGGCGTCGACCATCGTGGTCGGGGCGAAGGCCTCCTTGGGGAAGGCCTTGCCGTTCTTGAGCTTGTCGTACATGGTCTGCACGGCCAGGGCGCCGACGTCCTCGCCGTTGATGAACAGCGCGGCCTTCATGCCGGACGGCTTGCCGGAGCTCCAGTTCTTGCAGGCCAGGTAGGCGCCGAGGCCCACGCCGATGACGTCGTCGGCCTTGAAGCCGGCGTTCTCGAGCGCGGTCACCCCGCCCTGGACGTTCTCGTCGTTGCAGCCCCAGACCACCCAGTGCTTGACGCCCGGGTTGGCGGTGACGGTGGCCGCGATCTTGTCCTGTGCGCCGGTGGGGCTGTTGTCGGTGGGGACGTCGATGTTCCGCACCGTGGCTCCGGAGTCGGCGGCGAAGGCCTCCTTGGCGGCCTTGACGCGGTCGGCGCAGACGGTCACGTCCTGCTTCCAGGCGGAGAGGGTACGGGTCTCCGCGGGGTTCCAGCCCGCCTTCCTGAACTCGGCGGCGGCGCGCTTGCCGACCTCGCCGCCCATCTGGGCGCCGCTGAAGCCGATCCGGGGCACCAGTGCGTCGGCCGGGCAGGAGGACGGGTCCGGGCCGGTCGTACAGATCTGGTCGTCCGAGGTGAGGAGGGCGACCTTGGCGTCCTTGGCGATCTGGGCGACCTGGGGCCCGACGGCCGGGTCGGGGACGACGACGATCAGGCCGTCGCTCTTCTGCGAGATCGCCGACTGGGCCTCGCTGATGGTCTTGTTCGCGTCGTTGCCGAGGTTGACGACCTTCAGGTCGATGCCGAGTTCGTCCGCCTTGGCCTGGGCGCCGGCCGCCTCGCCGACGAAGTACTCCTGGTCGCCCTGCTTCTGAAGGTAGGTCAGGGATATCTTGCCGTCGACCTTGGCGACTTCTCCCCCGCCCGGGCCGGCCGTCTGCTGGCCACTGGAGCAGGAGGTCAGCGCGAGCACGGAGGCCAGGCCCAGGACGACCGCCGCCACCGGCCGCCTGTTGTATTCAGTGAACATGTCATTCCCCTTGCTGGGACGGGCCGCGCGTGGTCGGCCGGCGGGACACAGGATCAGATGAACTCGCGGGGGATCGCGGGGTGGAGGGAACGACGGTTCCGCCCCTGTCCGACGACGGCGCGAGAGCGGACGACCGGGCACTTCAGAGCGACGAAGTCACCACAGTCGATCGCGAATCAACTCGATGCACCACAGAAAATCGCCGTTTCCATCAAAAGTCAACAGCGCGTCATGATGGCTCGGGTTCGATACGCCACCGTTACCCGGCCAGGATGCGCGACTGGGCACGCCAGTTGCTCGCGCCGAGACAATCACTGGTGCGTACATCAAGATGTTGAAAAATGTTGGACTTGCTTCGAGGTGACGGGGCCCTCAGGGTCATGCCACGCCGGTCCGGGTGCGTTCCCGGCCCTTGTGCGGCCGGCCGGTCACTCCCGTTGCGCCGCAGCCGACGGACAAGCTCAGGCGGGGCGGCCCGCCGTGGAAAGGGCGGGGTCGGTCGGCTCGATGGCCAGGTAACTCTCCGCCGTGGCGGCTTCGAGAAGCGGGGGCTTGTCGGGATCGTCCACGCGTACGGCAGGAAGTGGGCCCGTGAGCCAGCTGTCCTCCGGGTGTTCCTCAGCCAGCCGGAAGGCCGCGCCGACCGCCTCACGAACGCGCGCCCCGTACCGCTGCTCCTGCTCGTCGTGGGCTTGTCGAGCCCGACGCGCGTACTGCTCGCGGGCCTCGTCGTCCTCCTGGTCCTGACCCGAACCGGGGCCGTTCAGGCGGGGGACGTCGGCGAAGGCCACGGTGTCGGGCATGTCGGTCTGCTGGAAGTGGAGGGCCGCACACGCGGCGTAGAGGCGGCGGGAGAGACCGAGGTGGATGCCGGTGCCGGGGACGCGGGCGGCGATGAACGCGGTGGCGTCCGTGTGCGACGCCAGGCTCCCCTCGGTGTCCACCCGCTGTGCGCGCAGCCGACGGCGCAGGCCAGTGGTGGATTCGTCGTGTTCCAGCAGCGTCAGGGAACCGGTGGGGTGGCGCCCGCGCTCCGTACGATCGCGGCGCATCGGAACGACGCGCCGCTGCTCCACGACCCCGAAGGCCAAGGCCCGGTACGTCAGGAGATGCTGCCGGGTGACGGCCATCAGGGCCTCGGGGTCGTCTGCGACGTGATCCTCCGCGTCGCCTCGCGGACCGGCCGGGGAGGCTCCGGTCAGCGGGCCGCCGTGGGGGTGGGCCGTATGCAGGGCCAGGAACAGGTGGTCGTTCTCCCACGTGCCGGGCGTATTGCCGGGCAGCGACGTGCCGCAGAGAACCTGCCGGTGTGCCATGCCGGACATGAGGGCGCTGCCGCCGTCCAGCTGGATTCTCCCGTTCTTCAGCACGCCGGCGCCGAGTGCGCGGGCTGCCTTCGCCTCGATCAGCCAGGGCAGGCCGGCGGCGTGGTGGTTGCCCCACAGGTCGGGCAGCTTGGCAGCCGGGTCGGTGAAGCCGGGCAGGCCGCCCGGACCTCGGGCCTCGAGGTGCCAGGTGCTCCCCAGACCGGCCATCCCGGCGCAGAGCCAGTGCGCCATCGTCATGCCCAAGTGGTAGCCGAAGGCGGAGTGGGCGCTGCGCTCACTGCCGTACTGGTAGAGAGCGTTCACGAAGAGCCTGCGGCCGGCCGCGGGCGCGGATGCGGGCACGTTCTTGAGCTGGAGGTAGGCCTGGAGGGGGGCGATGCGGGAGATGAGCTCGTTGACGGCGAGCCAGGGGGTGCGGCTCAGCCACGGGCTCAGGTCGCGCCCGACGCCCTTGGCCGCCAGGAGGACCTGACGCCAGGTCGTGGTCGCCAGGTAGGTCCCGTACGAAGGCATGTCGGCCACCCCCGGCCACGGCTGGGTGGCATGCCTCCACAGAGATTCGGAGGGCCGCCGAAGCGAGCTGAAGTCGCGCACGACGACGGGTATGTCCAGGCCATCGGTCGGGTTGAAGGCGAAGTCGGCCGCGTCGCGAGGGGGCTGCATGATCACGCTGCCAGCGTGTCATGGGGCACGGACATCAGTCGCGGATTCGGCCTAGCGGTCGGCGAGGGAAGGCGAGCACCGGTAGATCTGGCCAAGGCGCGCGCATGCGACGACCGCATCCTCTCCGCGTTCCGACACCGGCAGACGGTGCTCGGTTCGGGCTTGCCTGGGGAGGGCGGTGGCTCGGTGGCGGGCGGCGGCGATGCATGCGCTGTCGCCCTCGAACGCGTAGCCGGCGCGCAGGAGGTACCGGTCCGGCCGGGGTGGGTCGCTGCCGTCGCCATCACCGTGGGGTTCCAACCGGCCTCGTCCTCCTTCCCTTCCACGCGGCGCGGTCACCCGCCCGGCCGGCCCCTACGCGATGCGTGGGTGAGCGGTGCGGCCGTCCGCGTGAAGCGGGCCTGTGCGGTGGGGCAGAATCGTCCCACCCACTCCCGTCCGGGGAGAAACGTATGCGCGGGTGAGGAGAACATGAGCGACAACGAGGAATCGACCCGACCCGCACGGCTGTTGATCACGCATCACACGGTCGACGGCGTCCGTGTCGTAGCCCTGGCGGGCGAGATCGACCACACCAGCAGGGACGTCCTCAGCGCCGCCCTGATGCCCCCGCACGGGGCGGCATCGCCGCGGATCGTGGCGGACCTGGAAGGAGTGACCTTCCTGGACTCCAGCGGTATCAACATCCTCATCGTCGCCCACCGCCAGGCCGCAGGCGCACAGGGATGGCTCCGTATCGCCGGCGCCCAGGATGCCGTCCTGCGCGTCCTGACCCTGGTCGGCATCGACACCTTCATCCCCTGCCACCCCACCCTCGACCAAGCCCTGACCGCCTGACCCTCCGACCCGCCGGCATCGGACTCCCGATCGCATGCGTGATCGGGTCCGACACCGTGCCCCCGTCGTGGGATGCGGACCACCAAGTCAATGAGTCACTCGGGCCCCTGTTCGGACGGGACCGTCGCACGAAGGCGCGGACTCACGTGGCGGAAAGGCAGTGGACGCTGACGGCGTAGCCGCAGCCTTGGGAGTAGGGATCACCGCTCCAGGTGGCGTAGCGCTGCCGCAGGGTCAGTCCGGCCTGGGTGCACCAGTGGTCGAACTCGGTCAGGGTCACGGTGGGTTCCGGCAGCGGCAGGTGCGCTGCGTCCAGCCCCATGCCCGTGACCAGTAGACCGCCGGGGCGCAGCGCGGCGGCCAGGTGCCGGACAACCATGGGTTCGGTGCCCGGGGCCAGCAGGGGGATGACGTTTCCGGCGGCGAGTGCCATGTCGAAGCCCTGATCCAGGCCGAGGGTGTCCAGGCGGGCCAGATCACCGAAGAGCCATTCCTGCGTGGGCGCGTCCCGGCGGGCCACGGCGGGCATCGAGGGATCGACGTCCACGCCGGTGCAGTGGTGGCCCAGCTCCGCGAGTCGGATCGCGATCCGACCGGTGCCGCAGCCTGCGTCGAGCACCCGGGCGGCGGGATTCAGCAGAGCGGTGCAGAAGGCGGCCTCGCCGTGGATGTCGTGACCGGATTCGGCGAGCTGCGCGAAACGGTCAGCGTAGCCCTCTCCGGATTGTCCGCCGGTCAGTTCCGCCCAACGGTCGCGTTGCCCAGTCATGTTCCCAGTGCCTTCCGGTCAGCCTCGCCCAGCGAGCAGGAGCGAAGACGGTGGCATCACACTACGTGCGCCCGCGAGCGGGCACCTCGGGAGGCAGGCGGACATGCGCGCGCGTGCACCGGGTGGCGAGATCAGCCTCTGATCGCTACGCCGTGGCCCGGCAACCTCGCCCTGGTGGCCCGCGCTGCTCCGGGGGCGGTCGACGGGGCGTGAGGTTGTCCGGGGGCGCGTACGGGGCCTCGGGGAGTGAATGCCATAGCCCGGCTCTGTGTGCGGTCGTTGTGCGCTTCGGAGACGCTGCGGTCGCCGACCGCGCGGTGCTAGGGAGGTAGGTGCCATGGGCCGGGAGAAGCTGAACAAGCCACGTGGGCGTGGGAAGGGGGTCCCCCGGCTGGTCGACTTCGCCAACATGTCGGAGGAGTCGAAGAAGAACGCTGTGCTGAGCTACATCCTGTCGGCGAACGATCCGACCTGGCGCATGCTGAGCGAGCTGACCGAGAACAAGTACGGACCGTTCACGATCGAGGAACGAGACCTGATGGACCTTCCCGCGCCGGCCCGCGCCGACGCGATGAACCAGCTGGAGTTCTACGCGACCATGCAGCTCCCGGCGCAGGCCGCGATCGACACGCGAGAAGCCGCCGCGCGGACGGCGGCGAACGCCTCTCAGGCACTCGCCCGGCTCCGCCCCCTGATCGCGGGGTCGAGCTAGCGCGGGGTAACGGTCGGCTGCCCGCGCGGCCAGGAAGGCAGGGGGTGTCATGCGGTCCGCGAGCTTGGGACCACACACCTGCCGCCGGCCCTTGGCTCACCGCAGGAGATAATCGGCTGGGACTGGGATGGGTGATGAGTCAGATGCCGTCGGCGGACAGCCGATCGCCGGGGCCCGTGTGGGCAGGGTGCGGTCAGTTCGGGCTCTGCTCGTCCTCCAGGGCGGGCGGGGCCTGCCAGACCAGAACCTCCAGCGGCTGCGGCAGACCCCGCGCTGGACCCGCAAGGGGGCTCATCACCACGGACATCTCATCGCTGAACAGCGCGACCGGCACTCGTCCGGCCGCGCCGGCAGTCGTGGCGGCAGCCGCCGTCTGAGAGTTCTTCCTCGTCATATGCTCCCCCGTGGTGATGTGGACGCTGCCTGATCAATGGCCGGCACAGAAGCCGGCTGGGACCCTCGTGGCGCCCGGCGGACGACAGAGTCCCTCCCGGAACCCGAGCAACCGCCCTAGCAAACACGATGCCGAGGAGATCCTGCCACTCCCGAGGCGTCCGCTTCGAAGAACTCGGCCGGGGCGAGCGTGGACTGGTGGACGGTCCTGCGGCTGTCTCAGCACTGATTCAGAGGGCGGGGGCGGATCGCTGGCAGCGCCTGCGGCTCCCTTCCCCCCTACGCCTCGTGCTGCGATCCATGGGTGGGCTGGGAATTCTTCCCACATCTCGGCCGGCACCATCGGCCACATCGGCCGTCCCCGTGCCAGGCCCGGACGTGATCGCATGGTCGCCTCCAGGCCTTGACCGCCGGCGCAAGGGTCGCCCCGGCGGGTCTGTCGATGCGCGATCGTGACTACCGATCGATGCGAACACGCATACGAGCGTGTCTACGATTCCGGGCATGATCACACTGTCCATCGACCCGACCTCGCAGAGCTTCGCCGCAGGCCAGGCCATAGGGGCGCTCCTCGTCACAGCCGTGGCCATGACCGTCATCTGGTTCGCCACCAGGGCGTGGCGGCGAGGCCCTGTGCCGGCCAGGGCGGTTGACGCCGAACGAGCTGTTTCGACCGCCGTACGCCGGCACAACATCATCGTCGGTGTACTGCTCGTCGTCGCCGCCGCGGGTCTGGTGCGAGCGTGTACCTACGAAGGAGATCCGCCCACGGCCGAAGCGACCCCGGCCGTCCCGGAACGTGTCATCGACGCCGCCCCGAGCGTCGGCGCGTACCGGCTGCTCACCGGCGAGGAAGCGGCCGAGTTCGAGCAGCTGGGTGCCGGCAAGAACAAGCCCTCGGGCAAGCGCTGGTTCTACGACGGTCCCGACGAAAGGCCGGTGGGCGCCGTACTCCAGATCAACGCCGCCGAGTGGGACGCGGAACTGGCCGCGGAGAAGCACAGGGACACCATGTCGCAAGAGATGCGCAACTTCTTCGGCGGAGCCAGGGCGACCGAGGTCACCGCCTTCGAGGCGGGCCCGTGGGGCGGCCAGCTGAGCTGCGGTCACATGGCCCCGACCGGCGGCGGACAACCGATCATCTGTGCGTGGACCGACGCCGGCACCTCCGGCAGCGTGATGTTCCTGGAGGAGGAGAGCCTCCCGAAGGCCGCCGAGGTCACCCTGCAGTTCCGCACCCTCTCTGAGAAGCGCACCTGAATCGCCGTGTCAGCGGCCTGAGGGGGCAACGGCACGTTGTCGGCGACCGACCCGGCCGCGGCGCGGCGCACGCCCGGTGACCGGGGACGTCGTGCGTACTGTCAGGATCTCGCAGGAAGCGATCGATGTCCTACGCTGACAGTCATCCATCAGCTGTTCTGCCAGGGCCGCTCGCCGAGCTCGACCGGCACGATTTCGACGTCGCTGGTCCTCAGCACGCGTGAACGGTCCGGTGCTGTGGATGTCCTTTACTCGTAGACGGTGGCCGCTTGGAGGGCTCGGGCCATGAAGGTCCAGTCACCGTCGGGCGGTATCTGTTCTCCTGCGTTGCCGTAGGCACCCGGGGAGTCGTGCACCCATGCGGCAAGCGCTTCGAGGAAGCCCTCCAAGGTGTTGTTCTCCCACTCGTCGCCGTAAGCACGAAAGTCGTAGTGCAGGTCACGAACGAAGGTGGCGAACTCTTCGCGGCTGCGCGGTCGGAGAGACATAGGTGACAACGTATCCGGTGTGATCGCGCAGGGATCAAGCCAGGTGGTCCTGGGCGGTCCCGGCCTTGCTGGTGCCCGGCGGAGCATCGTCATGGAGTGCCGCCGGGCTTGCAGAGCATGGCACGGGGCAGGGCCCGGCCGAATTCTCCCCTGTCGCGGATGCTTGCGCGGGCGCGGTCTCGTTGTCGCTTGAGCAAGGCACTTGTCAGGACTCGCGTCTGCGATGCCTCCACGATCAGGCAAAGGGCGTCCTCGTTGACCAGGTAGAGAGTGGCGACGGCAATGAGGGCCGCGTGGATAGCGTGCAGTTGCTCTTCGGTCGGCTCCAGCCCGTCGGCCCCGGGGCCATCGGCCGTCGGCCCAAAGCTTGGAGGCACTGACCGGAGCCGTGCAGCGCGTCACTACAGCTACCGTCTCGCGGCGCGGGGAGCGCTGTGGTTGGTGCGGGGAGTGATGAAGCCGTCAGCACCGCCGCACGGCACCCGGCGATCAAGGTTGTTCGTTCTGGTGAACCACGAACTGCTGCGGCACAAAGCCGTGCTGACAGTGTGGGACATCGGCTGGGCTCCGGGGAGAAGAGGCTTGGCACCGCGTACTACATGCCGCTCACACATTGTCAGATCATTACGGGGCAGGAGGAGCGCATGCTCGACCGCAGCCACGACCCCGAGCGAGGGGGCCGCCCCTCGCTTCCTGGCCACCAGGACCGCCTGATGCCCCTCACCGCTGTCATCCCCTCCCCTGCCGCGGATGCGGCGCACGACGCCGCGCACGCGACCGCGGCCCGGTTCCGGCAGGGCGCCTACGCGGTGCCGTGCACCACCTGTCACGTCCCGGCCGGCGAGCTCTGTCTCGCCCGGCGTACGGTGCACGCCTCCCGCAGATCCCTCTACCACCAGAACCCGAAAGGCAACGGCCTCGTGTCTCTCCGCCTGGGGGTCGCCCGGCAAGCGCCCTCGATGTCGAGTCCGCGACTGGGGCCGACTCCCTGGAGTGCCTGACAGCTCGTGGCAGGGTGCCAGGGGTGCTGTCCAAGGGTTGGTTCGACAAGCCCGGGTCGTCACGTGCCTCGGGGAAGTCGCTGGAGCCGATGACTGGAGGTCGGCGGGCGCGGGTGACGTCCGTCGCGGTTGTCGTCGGTCCGTGCGGTCCCCGGTACATGTGGCAGCGCACGGCGTCGAACGACCCTCGGTCGTCCAGACATCACGGGCATCGGGACGTCACGGGCGTCCGGTCCGTGGCGGACCACCGTCTCCGCTCGAAGAGCCCTTCGTGGGGGACGCGCCCGGGCGGGCCGTGTGGTCGGAGTGACCGGCTGTGCGCCGTGCCTCCTTCAGACGGGCCTCCAAGAGGTGCGGCCGTCCGTCGGCGAGGTCGGCCACCGCGCCGCGTTCCAGGTCACGGAAGGGCTCGTAGTACGTCCGGTCATAGGCCTCGACGATCTGGAAGGTCCAATGACCGGGAATCACGTTGCGCCCGACGATCTCGGACTCCACACGGTCCGCCCAGTCGTCATGTCCGGCGGCACGCAGCAGATCGACCGCCTGGTCCAGCTCGAAGTCAGCCGTGCCGGTCAGCTGATGAAAACCGTAGAGGTGACCGCGAGCGCGCTCGACGGTCTCCAGCGCTTTGGAGAGGGAGCCCAGCGCCTCCACGGTCGCGTCGCTGACATCCTGGGGTTTGTGGTGCGCCGCGTCGGGGCCGCCATCGTGGGAAGTCATAGAGGAGATGTCCCCGCCGAACCGCCTCGTATACCAGTGCTTCCACCTGTCACCCCCATACCGATGAGTCGAGCCTCGGCCCCTCCCGGTCCGAAGCTCGCCGCCTGTCACGCGCGGTTCGGTCGACCGCCGAGGCGCCCGCAGCGCCTCGCGAGGGGGCACAGGCACCCACCACCTCGCGACCGAAGGCCCGGCCGTCGTAGTGGTCGCTCTCCTGCTCGGGGTCTCGTACGGCAGCCGACGCGGCGCCCGGTGCATAGCCCCGCCCGGCCCGGGCAGCAGCCTCCTGCGGCGCGACAACGCGCGCGATCGTGGAAGACCCCGGAGAATGATCCAGATGGAGGGTTACTCGTCCATGCCGTCCCGGGCTGCTGTGCGGCTCTTCCGTGAAGCCGCCGCGGGTGCGTCGCCGAAGTGATCACCCGATATGCGGATGAGCTCTCCGGCCGGGGGCAGTGGAGCGGAGCGGCCGACGGCCGCCGGCTCGCGAGCGGGTCCCACCCCTCACGGAGGTACACCGTGACCAGTACGGCTTTCACGTCGGGGGCGCTGCCCGCCGGGCTGTTCGCCCTCCCGGGCGTGTACCGGCCTCAGGGCGACACCCACCTCATATCTCAAGCACTCGCTCAGGAGAGCTTGCTGCCCGGAGCGGATGTCCTGGAGATCGGGACGGGCACCGGCACCCTGGCGCTTCAGGCGGCACGCCGGGGCGCCAAGGTCACTGCGGTCGATGTGTCGTGGCGCGCTGTGGTCACCGCGCGGCTGAACGCCCTCCGGCGGCGCCTGCCCCTGCGTCTGGTCCACGGCGACTTCGCGTCGGGGCTCCCTGGTGGCCGGTTCGACCTCGTCATCTCCAATCCGCCCTACGTCCCGGCACCGGCAGCAGGCCTTCCCGTGCGGGGGCCGGAGCGCGCGTGGGATGCCGGCCGTGACGGACGCGCCGTCATCGACCGGATCTGTCTTCACGCCCCCACCCTGCTGCGTCCGGGCGGCGTCCTGCTCATGGTCCACTCCGGCATGTGTGGAGCGCGGGAATCCCTCGGCCTGCTGGCCGCTGCGGGGATGGACGCGGAGGTGACCGCCCGCGCGTTCGTTCCCTGGGGACCCGTCCTGCGTTCCCGTCGAGCCTGGCTGGAGCAGCAGGGCCTGGCGGCCACAGCCGAGAATCTCGAGGAGCTGGTGGTCATCCGTGCCCAGTACCTCTGACATCCCCGAGTATCCGGCAGCGGACAGGGCTCCAGCACGCAGGGTGACCGTGGACCCGCAGGGCCCGGTTCTGGTGGAAGGCCCGATCGAGGTCGTCCTCGCTGACGGGGCCCGCGTGCGTTCCGACCGGTTCACGACCGCGGTCTGCACCTGCCGTCGCAGTCGCACCTACCCGTGGTGCGACACCAGCCATCGTCCTCGCGAGCAGTGCGGACGGCTCGCCCGACCCAGTGAGGACAGGAACCCTCTCATGACCACACCCAGCGTCACCATGCCGGCGACCACGAGCGGGCCTCGTCTGGTCGACGGGCGTGGGGAGCTGTCCGACCGCGTCGTCGAGGCGCTGCGGGCCGGAGCCGCTCCGGTGGACACGCGCCGGGCGGTCAGCGAGGCGGACCCGTGGGGCGAGGACCTGCACCTGGCGCTCTACCTGCTCTACGAGCTGCACTACCGCGGCTTCGAGGCAGTGGGCGACGAGCGGGAGTGGGACCCCGACCTGCTGCGACTGCGCCAGGCCATGGAGGACCGCTTCCTGCAGGCTCTGCGCCGCGAGCTGGCCGAGGCACCCCGGACCGTCGAGGAGGCGTTCGCACCGCTCCTGGTCGAGCCTGTGGATCTCTCCGGCAGCCTCAGCCACCACCTGGAGAAGGACGGAGAGCTGTGGCAGCTGCGCGAGTACGCCGCTCTGCGCTCCCTCTACCACCGGAAGGAGGCCGATCCCCACGTCTGGGTCATTCCCCGCCTGACCGGCCGGGCCAAGGCCGCGATGGTCGCCATCGAGTACGACGAGTTCGGTGCGGGCAGGTCCGAGAACGTGCACGCCCAGCTCTTCGCCGACCTCATGGTCGACCTCGGTCTCGACCCCGCTTACGGCCACTACCTCCCACAGGCGCCCGCGCCTCTTCTCGCCACCGTCAACCTGATGTCGCTCTTCGGGCTCCACCGTGCGCTGCGCGGGGCGCTCGTCGGCCATTTCGCGTGCGTCGAGGTCACCTCCTCCCCTGGCTCCCGGCGGCTCGCCAAAGCGATGCGGCGCTGCGGGGCGGGACCGGCCGCAGAGCGCTTCTACGCTGAACACGTGGAGGCCGACGCCGTCCACGAGCAGGTGGTACGCCACGAGGTCATCGGCGGCCTCCTCGCCGACGAGCCCGAGCTGGAGGCCGACATCGCCTTCGGCTGCGCGGCCACCGTCCTGCTGGAGGACCGCCTCGGCGAGCACATCTCCGCGGCCTGGGCGGCAGGCGGAAGTGCTCTGCGCGCCCCGCTCGGCCCCGACGGGAGCTGAGTGCGCGGTCCCACCGAACCTGCGCCTTTCACACCCGTACGGCGGCGACGACGTGGAGGTGGGAACGGATGTCGGCCATAGAACGGGCGGCGTCCGTCAGGAGCCTCCCCTGCAGCGTGGGCGCGGCGGGCACCGCCGGCGGTCGCTGGTGTGGTTGGAGGCGGCGCAGGTGGTCGTCGGCCGTGGGCGAGGTCTTCCTCCAGACGCCGGGGAACGGTCGGATCGGCCCGGCCGATCTCCTCCAGGACGTCGGCCACGCGGTTCAGGAGCGCGTCGTCCTCGACCGTGATCTCGCGGCAGACGGCGGCGACCGCCTTCTGATGGCGCTGGGTGTGGCGGGCGGGGGCGAGCAGGAGGTGTGCGCCGAGGCCGCATACGTCCCCGATCGCCACGGATGCGGTGAGGTGGCCGATGTAGTCGAGGCGCCCTACCCTGGCGGAGTACGCGAGCAGTCCCACGACGGCGACCTGAGCGCCCTGGCCCCTGAAGGGCCGGAATCTGCCGACGGTCAGCCCCAGCAGGACCGGGAAGGCGAACACCCACCAGTGGACTCCGGGGGGGCAGGCCGCCAAAGTGGCGGCTAGCACGGCGCTCGCTGCCATGGCCATCAGATACCGGACGCACTCGCGTATCGACCGGTAGACCGTGGCCTGCAGCACGACCAGCACGACCAGCACGCTGAACGGCGCGAAGGTGGTCACGGCCGCCGGAAGCAGGTGCCGGGCAAGCACCCACGCCACCGTCGCGTCTCACACGCTCTTGGCGCCGAGCACCAGGCCGTCCCGCTCCGGCCCCGGCACCCGGAATCCCCTGCCGACCCGTCGGACGGCGGCGTCGGCCCTGTTCCACGCGCGGTGAAGCATCGTCTTCCTCTCGTCCTCGTGCACGGCAGCGCGCTGTCCGGGTCGTGGGGGGTGCGGCCCTGAGCAGTGGTGCGCGTCGCCCGGCTGCCCGTACAAGAAGGTGGCGCTAATACGGCTGCCCGCCTCTTCGCCGTACCCGAACTTCGAGCGGGTCGGCCGCAGTCGTCACGAACGCGCCGGTCGGCGTATCTGCGCGCCTTCGCCTCGGCGTTTCGGACGCGCCTGCCGGGTGGGCCGTTCGTCCCGGCAGGCGCGCGCGGGCCCCGCCTCGCTCAGTTCAGGCGGTGGCGGTCCTCGTCCGTCCACGCGCGGGTGTCCCTCGGCTCGACATAGGGCTCTTCGTCCTCGGGGTGGCCGCCGGCGACGGCGCGCTGGCGGGACATCTCGGCGTCGAACTCCAGGCCGAGGAGTACGGCCAGGTTGGAGATCCACAGCCACACCAGAAAGACGATCACTCCCGCGAGGGCGCCGTACGTCTTGTTGTACGAGCTGAAGTTCGCCACGTAGAAGGCGAAGCCGGCCGACGCGATCATCCAGAGGAGGAGTGCGAGGAAGCTGCCAGGGGTGATCCAGGTGAAGCCGCGGCCCTTCGCGTTCGGAGCGGCCCAGTAGAGAAGGGCGATCATCGTGGTGACGAGCAGAACCAGGACCGGCCATTTCGCGATCGACCACACCGTCATCGCGGTGGAACCCACCCCCAGGGCGTCTCCCGCCTGCTGTGCCAGGCCGCCGGTGAACACCACGATCAGCGCGCTGAGAACGAGCAGGATCATGAGTGTCACCGTCAGAACGAGGCGCAGGGGAAGGATCTTCCATACGGGACGGCCCTCGGGCATGTCGTAGACGGCGTTCGAGGACCGGATGAACGCGGCGATGTATCCGGAGGCCGACCAGACGGCGAGGACCAGGCCCACGAGCGCGGCGACAGAGCCCAGGCCGCTGTTGCCCTGGATCTGTTTCACCGCGTCGGTGATCACATCGCGAGCGGGGCCGGGGGCGAGCTTCTGGATGGTGTCCAGCACCTCCCTGGTGGCCGACTCGCCCGCGATGCCCAGAAGGCTCACGAGCGCGAGGAGAGCCGGGAAGACGGCCAGGATCCCGTAGTAGGTCAGCGCGGCAGCGCGGTCGGTCAGCTCGTCGTCCTTGAATTCCCTGAGTGTGCCGCGCAACACGGCTTTCCAGGACCTCTTCGGCAACTCCGAAAGCTTGTCCGGCGCCCGCTCCTCGACCTGGCTGGACGGCCCCACTGCGCCGGAGCTGCCGGAGTTCGCCTCTTGGTCAGCCGAGGCTGGATTCGTCGTGGGTTTCATGAGCTGCGGCTTACCTCTGACGATCATTCCATGCGCCACGCGGTCAGATGGGACCGCGAGGCTTGACGACCGGCTGAGAGGCCCATCCGCCCACCCACTCCCGGCGCGTGTACGTGGACGCGCCGGGGCTGCTCACGCCGCCAGGTACGGGCACGTCTGGCGGGTGAAGCGGTGGAGCTCGACGGGCGCATCGAATCGAGGAGTTGTGGGCCACGCGAGCCCGGATCGCACCCGCCCTGACCTGTCGTCATCGCTCCCCTCGGGACCGCACGGACTTTCGGAGCAGCCCGCGAGGGTGTCGCGCGCCCACTGCGCCAGGGCGCGGGACTCACCGCCGGGCGGGACTCACCGCCGGGCGGGAGTCAGGAGCGGGACCAGGGCCGGCGTCCGCTCGTGTGACGGGAACGGCTCGCACCGATGCCCGCGAGGTGCAGAGCCAGGGCCGTGAGCCCGAGCAGCGTCACGTTCCCCGACGAGAACACATCGTTGGTGCCGATGTCCGCAGCGTTGATCAGGAAAGCGATGAAGAACAGGACGGCGGCTGCTATGCCAAGCATGTGCGGGGCTCCTTCCGAAGGGTGCTGTCCGTATGCCCCCGCACTGCCGTGGCACACCCGTACGACCGAGGCGCGGGACCCGGCTGAGGGTCGGGAGCCCCACTCGCAGCCGGGCTCCTGGGGCTGCGGTGGTCGGAGCGACCTGCGGGTACGCCCCGCTGTGCCGGGCAGGACGAGGGCTGGGCCCTAGACGTGGGTTCGTGGGGCGTGTTCGTTCCAGGTACGGGCCGACTCCCCGCGCACCGAGCCGAAGCTCTCGGCGATCCAGCTGTACTGTTCGCGCGCCCTCAGCCCCACGTCGATCCCGGCATCCTCGTACCGCTGGACCCCCTGGTCCTTCACGATGTCGAGCACCGACCGGTAGTTCACCAGGTCGCGCGAGACCGTCCGGGCCTGTTCCAATTCGCTCAGCCGCGTGACGGCGGGCGGTGTGCGCGCAGCCCTCCGGTTCTTCGAAGGGACGCAGCTCCGCGTTCCTTCGTTCGACGTCGGTGTCGCGCACCGGCAGGGTGGGGGTGCTGCCGTTCTCGTACACCGCAGGGCGCCTCGGCCGCCCGACGTCGGAGGTCACTGCACCGGCACCTTCATCGGCACAGGCGAACTCAGGGGCAAGGGATTTCTCCTGGCCGACACGCTTTCGGGGACGTGGCGTTCTCCAGGGGCACAGTGCACTTCGGCGACGCGACGTTCTCCAGCGGCACAGTGAACTTCTACAGGGCGACGTTCGCC
>NZ_JBEOXR010000044.1:0-74619 GCF_040296665.1 Streptomyces sp. NPDC002057 | reverse complement strand
GCCGGGTTCTCCGGCGCCCCCGCCCCGCTCGGGGTTCCTAGGCCAGCCCGCGCCGGGCGACGGCCGGCGGCCGGTGCCCGGCGATCGACGCCACCATGTCCAGGACCTGCTTCGTCTCGGCCACCTCGTGCACCCGGTACACCTGGGCGCCCAGCCACGCGGAGACCGCGGTCGTCGCCAGCGTCCCGAGCACCCGCTCCTTCACCGGCCGGTCCAGCGTCTCCCCGACGAAGTCCTTGTTCGACAGGGACACCAGCACCGGCCACCCCGTCTCCGCCATCTCCCCGAGCCGACGCGTCGCCTCCAGGCTGTGCCGGGTGTTCTTCCCGAAGTCGTGGCCGGGGTCGATCATGATCGCGTCCCGGCGCACCCCCAGCGAGACCGCCCGCTCGGCGAGTCCCACGGTCACCCGCAGGATGTCGGCCATCACGTCCTCGTACGCGATCCGGTGCGGCCGGGTCCGCGGTTCGGCGCCCCCCGCGTGCGTGCACACGAGCCCGGCGCCGTACTTCGCGGCCACCTCGGCGAGTCCGGGGTCGACCCCGCCCCACGCGTCGTTCAGGACGTCCGCCCCGGCCTCGCAGACCGCCTCGCCGACCTCCGCCCGCCAGGTGTCCACGCTGATCACCACGTCGGGGTGGCGCCTGCGGACCTCGGCGACGAAGCCGACCGTGCGCCGCGCCTCCTCCTCGGCCGTCACCTCCTCGCCCGGGCCCGCCTTCACCCCGCCGATGTCGACGATCGCCGCCCCCTCGGCCACGGCCCGCTCGACCCGGGCGAGCGCGGGCTCGTCCCGGAAGGTGGCGCCCTGGTCGTAGAAGGAGTCCGGCGTCCGGTTCACGATCGCCATGATCACCGGCTCGTGCGGCCCGAATTCACGCCGTCCCAAGCGCAGCATCCCTTTTGTCCTCCCTCGCGTCCGTTCGCCTGCGACCCTAGCTGTCGGTGACGCATGGCACGATCGGCACGGGACGTATTCCACTCCGGGGAGAGGCGCGCAGGTGTTCTGGTTTCTGCTCATCACGATGGTCGTGGTCGTGGCCGCGGTGACGCTCGCCGTGGTCGGCGGCGGCGACAGCGAGGTGCTGCCCGACGTGGCGCCCGAGCAGCTCGTCGACCCCCTCCCGGTCGCCCGCCCGGTCGACCGCGCCGACGTCGAGGCGCTCCGCCTCCCCGTCGCGGTCCGCGGCTACCGCATGGAGGACGTGGACGACGTCCTGGTCCGCCTCGGCGCCGAACTCGCCGAGCGGGACGCGCGGATCGCCGAGCTGGAGGACGCGCTCGCGGGAGCGGCGGCCCCGGGCCCCGGCCTCGGCGGAGGTCCCGTCCACGGACCCGGCTCCGTCGACATCACCAAGGACGTCGCCGGTGACGGAGAGGACGGCCGGGCATGACGGCCGGCGGGGCGGTACCGGGCCCCGACGGGCTGCCGCGCTGCCCCTGGGGCCTGTCGACCGAGGACTACGTGGCGTACCACGACGAGGAGTGGGGCCGCCCGGTCCACGGCGACGACGCGCTCTTCGAGCGGCTCTGCCTGGAGGCCTTCCAGTCGGGCCTGTCCTGGATCACGATCCTGCGCCGCCGCGAGACCTTCCGGACCGCCTTCGCCGGCTTCGAGATCGCCTCCGTGGCCGGTTTCGGCGAGGCAGACCGCGAGCGGCTCCTCCTGGACGAGGGCATCATCCGCAACCGCGCCAAGGTCGACGCGACCCTCGCCAACGCGAAACTGCTCGCCACCTGGTCCCCGGGCGAGCTCGACACCCTGATCTGGTCGTACGCCCCCGATCCGGCGGACCGCCCCGTGCCGCGTACGGTCGCGGACGTCCCGGCGGTCACGGACGAGTCCACGGCCCTCTCGAAGGCCCTCAAGAAGCGCGGCCTCCGCTTCATCGGCCCCACGACCGCCTACGCCCTGATGCAGGCGTGCGGGCTGGTCGACGACCACGTGGAGGGGTGCCTGGCCCGGGGCGGCGGAGCGGCCCCGGGCCGGTGATCCCGGTGGATCAGAAGACGTGGACGGCGCCGCCGCGGTCCCACTCGATCTCGGACGCCGTCGCGTGGAGGTCGCCGGAGCCGTTGTTCGCGTAGACGCGCAGCGACCAGGACTCGACGGTGCGCAGGATGTCGCCGAGGCCGTCGCCGGTCACGTCGCCGACGGCGATGAGGGCCGTGTTCGACGGCCAGGTGTGCGAGAGCTTGACGCGGGCGCCGAAGGCGCCCCCGCCGTTGCCCGGGTAGAGCCAGAGGCTTCCCGCGCCGTCGCGGGCGACCAGGTCGGACCTGCCGTCCCGGTTCAGGTCGCCGGGCGCCGCGAGCGCGTTCATGGCGTTCCAGCCGCCGCCGACCTTCTGACGGGTGCCGAACCAGCCGCGGCCGTTGCCCGGGTAGGTCCAGAGCACGCCCGCCGTGTCGCGGGCGACCAGGTCACGACGGCCGTCGCCGGTGATGTCCCCGACCGCCTCGATCTCCTTCATGGTGTTCCACCCGCCGCCGACCTTGACGCGGGGCTTGAACCAGCCCTTGCCGTTCCCGGGGTAGAGCCAGAGCACGCCGGCCTTGTCACGGGCGTAGGCGTCCTCGTTGCCGTCGCCGTCGTGGTCGCCGTGGCGGACCAGCGCGTTCATGGCGTTCCAGCCGCCGCCGACCAGGGCGCCCTTGGCGTTCCCCTGCGCGTCCCGTCCGCCGGAGAGGAACCAGAGCCGGCCGTCCGCGGCGCGTTCGAGCAGGTCCGCGTTGCCGTCGCCGTCGAGGTCGCCGAAGCGGGATTCGGCCGGGAGACCGCCGGGACGGGGATTCCCGTCGGAGACCCAGTCCATCCACGCCCGGCCGTTCTCGGCCTCCCACTCGGTGTTGCCCAGCCGGATCGAGCTGATCGTGTTGTCCAGCTCGGACCAGGAGTCCCAGCTGAGGTCGGAACCGACGGGCTGGCGGGGGCCCATGCCCAGGCTGTTGTTCCCCGAGTAGTGGGCGTCCTGGTGGGCGACGGCCCACTTGTCGCTGCGGTTGATGTAGGACGAGATCGTGTTGTCCCAGGTGCCCAGGGTGGGCTGGCTGGCCGAGATCACCTTCATCTGGCCGCCGAAGTCCGGGTACTGGAAGACGCAGAGGCTGCCCGCGGGGCAGCGGAACTCGTCGGCCGACGCGGCGGGCGCCGTGGCGAGCAGCGTGGCCAGGGAGGCCACGGTGGTGACGGAGGCGGCCAGGGCGCGCCGGACTCCGGTGGTGTGCTTCATCAAGCGGGATCCGTTCACGAGAAGTGTCAGAAGACGGAGGGGTCCACGCGGTGGGCGGCGAGGTGCGGCGGGGGCGGAGCGCCCGTCGCCGGTGCCGAGGGGCTGGAGGGCGCCGAGCGCCCTCGCCGTGGTCCGGGCGGGTCCACCGGACTCCGGCGGAGCCGCCGGTGGCCACGGCCGGCGTTCCGGCCGTCCGCGATCAGACGGCGGGGCTCGGTCGCGAGGAGCGGGCGCTCACGCCGGACCGGTGCCGCCCGCTGAGGGCGCGGCCCTGCCCGCGATCCGCCGCGGCGGGCACGGACGGTGCGGTCCCGGGCAGCCCGGGAGCCGGACCCGTGACGAGGGCACCGCGAAGACGGCGCGCGGAAGGAGAAGGGCGCGCGGAAGGAGATGGACGCACGAAACCCCCCAGTCATGTGCGTACGCGTGGTGAGTGGATCTTATAGTCCACCCACCACGCGTACGAACGGATTCCGTCCCGGCTCAGCGGCCCAGGTACTTCGGCTTCTCCTTGGCGACGAACGCGCGGACCGCGATCGTGTGGTCCTCCGAGGAGCCCGCCAGGCTCTGGAGCTCCTCCTCCTTCTCCAGGGCCTCGGCGAGCGAGTGGTCGGCGCCGTAGGCGAGGGACTCCTTGAGGGCCGCGTACGCGACCGTCGGACCCTCCGCCAGCGTGCGGGCCACCTTCTCGGCCTCGGCGGCCAGGTCGGCGGCCGGGACCAGACGGTTCGCGATGCCGAGTTCGTACGCCTCCCGCGCGCCGATCGAGCGCGGGAAGAGCAGCAGGTCGGACGCGCGGCTCGCGCCGATCAGCCGGGGCAGCGTCCAGGACACGCCCGAGTCGGCGGTGAGCGCGACCCCCGCGAAGGAGGTGTTGAACGAGGCCGTCTCCGCGACCACCCGGTAGTCCGCCGCGAGCGCGAAGCCGAGACCGGCCCCGGCCGCGACGCCGTTCACGCCCGCCACCACCGGCTTCCGCATGCCGGCGAGCGCCTTGGTGATCGGGTTGTAGTGGTCGCGGACCGTGTTCATGGTCTCGCGGGTGCCGTTCTCCTGGTCCGCCATGAGCAGACCCACGTGCTCCTTGAGGTCCTGGCCTACGCAGAACGCCCGGTCGCCCGCCGCGGTGAGCAGCACCGCCCGTACGGCGGGGTCCGCCGCGGCCGTCTCCGCGGCGTCCCGGAGGGCGATCTTCGTCGCCACATTCATGGCGTTCATGGCCTCGGGCCGGTTGAGGGTGATGGTGGCGAGTCCGTCGCTCACCTCGTACAGCACCGTGTCGGCCATGGGGTTCCCTTCGCCTCATTGCGTGGTTGACCAGCACAGCATGGCGGAGATCACCCTCCCCGCACATGTGAGCTGCGTCAAAGATCGAAGGGGCCCGACGGGACGCGGAGCGGCGAAGTATCGCAGGCGGATCGCCGAAATGTGGGGTTTTGAGAGAGCGCGTTGCGCAAGCGATGCCATTCGATGTTGGTCATCGGGTCCTGCCATGCGGGATAATGACCTGGAAGCAATGTGTTCGAAGCCGGTGACGCGTGCTCCACACCATGGAGCTGCCCGGCTGACAAAGAGCTGGTTTCAGGAAGGGGAACAAGCATGGCGGCCATGAAGCCGCGGACGGGTGACGGCCCGCTCGAGGTGACCAAGGAGGGGCGGGGCATCGTCATGCGCGTTCCGCTCGAAGGCGGCGGTCGGCTTGTCGTCGAGCTGACTCCCGACGAGGCCGAGGCACTGGGCGACGCCCTGAAGAAGGTCGTCGGCTGACCCCTTCCCTCGCATCCTGACCACTGCCCCGGTACGGCTCGCCGTACCGGGGCAGTGGTGTGTCCGCGAGGTGTACGGGAGGGAGCGCGGGGCCCGGCCCCGCATCCGGCACGGTTCCGGCCCGGCGGTACCGGCTCCCGGTCCTGGGGAGACACCGGGGCTCCGGGCCCCGTCGGTACAACGGTGGCGGGACCGGCGGTGTCACCGCTCCGGGCCCCGCCGCGCCAGGGCTTCAGCCCCGGCGGACCGCGCACAGCAGACCGTCGCCCACCGGCAGCAGGGAGGGGATGAGCTCCTGGCTCTCCCGCACCGTGCGCAGCAGCTCGCGGATCCGCTGGACCTCGGCCGGCTGGGCCGCCGAGTCGACCGTACGGCCGTCCGCGAAGACGCCCTCGAAGCAGACGAGACCGCCGGGCCGCAGCAGGCGCAACGATTCAGCGAGGTAGTCCAGGTACTCCAGCCGGTCGCCGTCGCAGAACACCAGGTCGTATCCGCCGTCCGCCAGCCGCGGCAGGACGTCCAGGGCCCGGCCGGGGATGAAACGGGCCCGGTTGCCCGCGAAGCCCGCCTCGCGGAACGCCGTCTTGGCGAACTGCTGCCGCTCCGGCTGGAGGTCCACCGTCGTCAGGACGCCGTCGGGGCGCATCCCGAGCAGCAGGTAGATGCCCGACACGCCCGTGCCGGTGCCGATCTCCGCCACCGCCTTCGCGTCCGCCGTCGCGGCGAGCAGGCGCAGCGCGCCACCGGTGCCCGGGGACACCGAGGGCAGCCCTGCCTCCCGGGCCCGCTCCCGGGCCCAGCGCAGAGCGTCGTTCTCGGCGACAAAGGCGTCGGCGAACGACCAGCTCGTCTGCCGGTTGGCGGTAATGGCCCTCTCCTGTCCCCGTAGTTGACGCAACGGTGACTGTATCCGCTGTCAGCGGGAACCCGCAGATGGGACCGGGCGTTCACCAGGGGAAGGACGCGGCAGGAGGAAGCCGGGGGACCCGGTTCCAAATTCGCGTAAAGATTCTTATCCGGAGCTAACGGGCGAGGTGGCTATGGTAGGGGCTCCACTGGACACCACCAGAGCCGACAGGGGAGGTGCGGCTGCGCCTGTGGATCGGGGAGGAGTGCTTCGGCGTCTTCTCAGGTCGGCGGGTGAGCCGAAATCCGTGACCGACACCGCTGACCGATTCCGCTCCACCGACTCCGCTCCCACCACCGCGACCTTCGCATCGGATGCGGAATCGCAGGCGTGGACTCCGCCCACCTGGGAGGAGATCGTCAGCACGCACAGTGGCCGGGTCTATCGCCTCGCCTACCGCCTCACAGGCAATCAGCACGACGCCGAGGACCTCACCCAGGAGGTCTTCGTCCGCGTCTTCCGCTCGCTGTCGACGTACACGCCGGGCACCTTCGAGGGCTGGCTCCACCGCATCACCACCAACCTCTTCCTCGACATGGTCCGGCGCAAGCAGCGCATCCGTTTCGACGCGCTCGCCGACGACGCCGCCGAGCGGCTGCCCAGCCGTGAGCCCTCGCCGCAGCAGGTGTTCAACGACACCCACTTCGACGCCGACGTGCAGCAGGCCCTCGACACCCTCGCGCCCGAGTTCCGCGCCGCGGTCGTCCTCTGCGACATCGAAGGACTGTCGTACGAGGAGATCGCCGCGACCCTCGGCGTGAAGCTCGGCACCGTCCGCAGCCGGATCCACCGCGGGCGCTCCCACCTGCGCAAGGCCCTCAAGCACCGCTCGCCCGAGGCCCGGGCGGAGCGCGCCCTGGCCTCCGTCGGATGGGAGGCAGGGACAGCGTGAGCGGCACACGTCCCACGTCACCGGCCTCCGCGGAGCACCACCTCGGGGACCGGCTGGCCGCGCTCGTCGACGGCGAACTCGGCCACGACGCCCGTGAGCGGGTCCTCGCCCATCTCGCGACCTGCCCCCGCTGCAAGGCGGAGGCGGACGCCCAGCGCACCCTCAAGAGCGTCTTCGCCTCCGCGGCGCCCCCACCCCTCTCGGAGGGATTCCTCGCCCGGCTCCAGGGGCTACCCGGGGGCCCCGGTGAGCCGGGAGGCCCCGGCGGACCGAGAGGCCCCCTGGAGGAACTCCTCGGCTCGGGCGGAGTGAAGTCCGACGGCTTCGCCACGGCGGCCGTCGTCACCCCGCACCCGCCGCACACCGGCTTCCGCATCCACGACGTCGGCGACCGCGCGTCCGGCGGCTCCGGCCGCGGGCGGCGCTTCGCCTTCGCCGCGGCCAGCGCGGTCTCGTTCGCGGCCATCGCCCTCGGCGGCGCCCTGCCGATCGAGGCCTCGGTGAACGCGAGCACGCGCGGCGGCCAGGGCACGG
The DNA here is from genome assembly GCF_040296665.1 of Streptomyces sp. NPDC002057. NCBI lineage: Bacteria > Bacillati > Actinomycetota > Actinomycetes > Kitasatosporales > Streptomycetaceae > Streptomyces > Streptomyces sp. NPDC002057. Next base: position 67,286 of record NZ_JBEOXR010000044.1, on the reverse strand, counting down.
GCACCGCGGTCACCCCGCTGCGCGCCACCGCGACCGGTCCCGGCGGCGGCACGGCCGTCACCCGGGGCACGCGCTCCGGCGAGCGGGGCGCCCAGTCCTTCGACGGCAACCGGGTGGCCCCGGGGGCCCCGCTGTCCCCCGGGACCCCGTCGGCGGTGCCGCACGGGCCGGTGGCCCCGGTCGGCCAGGGCGTCGTCCCGGTGGGCGCGGTGCCCTCGGGCGCGGCGCGTCCCCTGATCGAGCCGCTGGTGGCGGTGCACCTCCAGAACCAGGCCCCCCAGTCGCTCTTCGCCCTCTCGCCGTTCATACGACCGACGGCTCCGGCGCTTCCCCTGGCCTTCGGCCCCGGGCCCAGCCCGGCGCCGAGCCCGACGACCACACCGCTCGGCTCCCCCCGCTGACCCGCGACCTGGTTGAATCCAGGGACAGGGGCGCCCGACCCAAGGGGCGCGGACGGGTCAGCGGGCTGCGGGGAGAGCATGAGCAACGGGAAGCCGAACTGGTGGAGCCGGCCTTCGAGCACACCGGAGGCGGCGCGGATACCCTCGCCGCCCCCGGCCGACGACGTCACCGGGGCCGGCAGCGGTGCCGTCCCCGTCGTCGAGGACGGCGACGGTGACTTCCCGCTGCCCGCGCCCCGGCCTCCGGCCGGGAGCCCGGCCGACGCCGACGTGACGGGCAGGACGGATGCCGTGGGCGTCGCGCACGCGGCGGACGGGGCGGACGCGGCGCACGCGACGTACGGCGCGGACCCGGCGGTGACGTCCGAGGCGGGCGCACCCCCCGGCGTCCTCGCACCCGCGCCCGCACCCGCGCCCGGGCCCCTTCCCGAGGCCGCGCCCGCACCCGCGCCCGGGCCCCTTCCCGAGGCCGCGCCCGTGCCCGCTCCCGAGCCCTCCGTCCTGCTGACCAAGAGCGGGGCTCCCGCCCCGGCGGACGCGGCTCCGACCGCGGACCTCCCCGTCGTGGACGCCTCCCGGGCCCCGGCCGCACCGGTCCCCGGGCAGACCGCGCCGCAGCCCCTGCACGCGCCCGACGAGTACCGGACGCCGCCCTACGGCGAGCCCGGTCCCTGGGCGCCCGCGCCGCCCGTACAGCGCCCCCCGGCGCCCGTACCGCCGCAGCAGGCCCACGTGCCCCCCGTACCGCCCCAGGCGCAGCCGCAGCCCCAGCCGCAGCCCCTCGTGCACGCGCAGGGCGGGGCCGTGCCGGCACAGAGCGGTGCCCCCTGGGTGCAGTACGACCCCTGGGGAGCCGGCGGGGCCGGACTCCCGCCCGCACCCGCGAAGAAGTCCCGCAAGGGGCTCGCCGTCGCCGGAGCCCTCGTCTTCGCGCTCGTCACCGGCGTCATCGGCGGCGGGATCGGCGCGTACGTCGAGCGGAACGGCGGACTCACCACCGTCGAGCTGCCGCAGGCGGACGGCGGTGACACCGACCGGGCCCCCGACAGCGTGGCCGGGATCGCGGCCAGCGCCCTGCCCGGCGTGGTCACCCTGCACGTCAAGGGCGGCGGTTCGTCCGGCACCGGCACCGGCTTCGTCCTGGACACCAAGGGCCACATCCTCACCAACAACCACGTCGTCGACGCGGCCCGGTCCTCCGAGGACATCTCGGTGACCTTCTCCAGCGGCGAGACCGCCCGCGCCAAGCTCGTCGGCAAGGACACCGGATACGACCTGGCCGTCGTCCAGGTCACCGGCGTCTCCGGCCTCAAGCCGCTGCCGCTGGGCAACTCCGACAACGTGCGGGTCGGTGACCCGGTCGTCGCCATCGGCGCCCCCTTCGACCTCTCCAACACGGTCACCTCGGGCATCATCAGCGCCAAGGAGCGCCCGATCACCGCGGGCGGCGAGAAGGGCGACGGCACCGACATCAGCTACGTCGACGCCCTCCAGACCGACGCCCCCATCAACCCCGGCAACTCCGGCGGTCCGCTCCTCGACTCCAAGGCCCGGGTCATCGGCATCAACAGCGCGATCCGCGCCGCCGGCGGCTCCGGTGAGGGCGAGAACGCCTCCCAGCCCGGCTCCATCGGCCTCGGCTTCGCCATACCGATCAACCAGGGCAAGCGGGTCGCCGAGGAGCTCATCAACACCGGCAAGGCCACCCACCCCGTCATCGGGGTGAGCCTCGACATGCAGTTCAACGGCGACGGCGCCCGCGTCGGGGAGAAGGGCAAGGACGGCGCCGCCTCCGTCACGCCCGACGGCCCGGCCGCGAAGGCGGGTCTCCGCCCCGGGGACGTCATCACCAAGGTCGACGGACAGCGGGTGCACAACGGCGAGGAGCTGATCGTGAAGATCCGCGCCCACCGCCCCGGCGACAAGCTGGAGCTCACCCTGACCCGTGACGGCAAAGAGCTGACAAAGACGTTGACGCTCGGCTCCTCCCAGGGCACCTGAGCGCCATGTGGGGGACACCGCAAGGTACCCGTCCGGCAGTTTCGGCGGGTACCTTGGACCGGGCCCTTGACCGGCATGAAGGAGCTACTAGGTGTTCAGCGACATAGGCGCACTCGAGCTGGTGACGCTCGTCGTCCTCGCCGTGCTCGTCTTCGGGCCGGACAAGCTCCCGAAGGTCATCCAGGACGTCTCGCGTTTCGTCCGGAAGGTACGTGACTTCTCGGACAGCGCGAAGGAGGACATCCGCAGCGAGCTGGGCCCGGACTTCAAGGACTTCGAGTTCGAGGACCTCAACCCGAAGACGTTCCTGCGCAAGCAGATGGAGCAGAACGAGGACCTCAGGGAGCTCAAGGAGCTGCGCGGCACCTTCGACCTCAAGAAGGAGATGAACGACGTCGCCGACGCGGTCCACGGCCGTGAGCCGCAGCCCTCGGCCGTCAACGGCTCCCCGGTCAACGGCTCCGGCGCCCCGGCGAACGGCTCCTCCACCGGCACCCCGGACCTGCTGAAGAAGCAGGACAAGCCGGACACCGGAGAGCGTCCGCCGTACGACTCCGACGCGACCTGACGACGGGCTGTCACCGACCCGACGCGTCCTGGTGGCTATCCTCCCTCTGTTGACGGAACGAGGAGGCGGCCCTGATGGAGACCACGAGCCGGGTGGAGGGCGTACCCACGGCCCGGCGTACCGCCGAGGGCTATCTGCGCGCGCCCTTCGCCTGGTACGGCCTCGACGAGGCGTTCACCGGGCCCCGCTGGCTGATGCAGGTCGGCACGGCGGCGGACGGAAGCGTGCAGCACGGGTCGACCGGACACGGTGACACGCCGACCATAAAGTCGGACGCGACCGCCGCGGAGAAGGAGCGGTTCGCGGTCGTCGTGACCGTGGCCGCGAGCCCCGTACGGCGGACCGGGGACGGGACGGGCGTCCTCGACGCCACCACGGTCTCCTCCGCCGCCTGGCTGGCCGGCTCGGGGCTGCTCGTCCACACCTGGCCCGCCTCGCTGGACCACGCGACGCGGGACAACTGGCTGGACCAGCAGACGGAGACGGCGTTCGAACTCGCCGACGACCTCGGCGGAGCGGAGTGGTCGACGCTGTCGCTCCCCGTGGACGGGGTGCCGGTGCCGTTCCACTACCGCGAGTCCGAGTTCGGCTGGGTCCTCGCCGGTTCCGCCGCGGGGGTGCACCTCGGGGCGTACGGGCGGGGCATGAGCGCGTACGGGCTGGGGTTCTCGCAGATCAAGGACCTCGACGCGTACGCGTAGGGGCAGCCGGCGGAGGGACACCCGCGCGGAGCGACTTCCGCGCACAGAACGGCGAAGGGGCACCCCCGCGCGGGGGTGCCCCTTCGCCGTTCTTTGCGGCCGGGTCACTCAGAACTTGTTGCGCGGCGTGATGCCCAGGCTCATGCCCGACAGGCCGCGCTGACGGCCGCCGAGCTTGCCGGCGATCGCGCGGAGGGCCGCGCCCGCCGGGGAGTCCGGGTCGGACAGGACGACCGGCCTGCCCTCGTCGCCGCCCTCACGGAGCCGTACGTCGATCGGGATCGAGCCGAGGACCGGAACGGTCGCGCCGGTGGTCTGCGTCAGACCGTCGGCGACCCGCTGGCCGCCGCCCGTGCCGAACACGTCGACCATCTCGTCGCAGTGCGGACACGGCAGGCCCGCCATGTTCTCCACGACACCGACGATCTTCTGGTGGGTCTGGACGGCGATCGAGCCGGCCCGCTCGGCGACCTCGGCCGCCGCCTGCTGCGGGGTGGTGACGACCAGGATCTCCGCGTTCGGGACGAGCTGCGCGACCGAGATCGCGATGTCGCCGGTGCCCGGGGGCAGGTCGAGCAGGAGGACGTCCAGGTCGCCCCAGTACACGTCCGCGAGGAACTGCTGGAGCGCGCGGTGCAGCATCGGGCCGCGCCACACGACGGGCGCGTTGCCCGGGGTGAACATGCCGATCGAGATGACCTTCACGCCGTGCGCCGACGGCGGCATGATCATGTTCTCGACCTGGGTCGGACGTCCGTCCGCGCCCAGCATCCGCGGCACGCTGTGGCCGTAGATGTCGGCGTCGACGACACCGACCTTCAGACCGTCGGCGGCCATCGCCGCGGCCAGGTTCACGGTGACGGAGGACTTGCCGACGCCACCCTTGCCGGACGCCACCGCGTACACCCGGGTCAGCGAGCCGGGCTTCGCGAACGGCACCTCGCGCTCGGCGCTCGTGCCGCGCAGCGCCGCCGCCAGCTCCTTGCGCTGCTCGTCGCTCATCACGTCCAGCGAGACGTCGACGCCGGTGACGCCCTCGACCCGGGAGACGGCCTCGGTCACGCGCTGCGTGATGGTGTCGCGCATGGGGCACCCGGAGACCGTCAGGTAGACCGTCACGGCGACCTTGCCGTCCGGTTCGATCTCCACCGACTTGACCATGCCGAGCTCAGTGATCGGTTTGTTGATCTCGGGGTCGTTCACCGTCGCCAGTGCTTCGAGCACCGCGTCTTCCATAGCCATACCGACGATGGTACGGCGCCGACCACCGGCGCATGAAAGGCCTGTCAACGGTCGGCTACGTCACTTCCCCGGGTGTCGCCCGACGGGAATAGATCCCGGCGCTCCTCCAGCTCCTTGATCAGGTCCTGGAGTTCCGAGCGGATCCAGTCACGGGTGGCGACCTCGCCGAGGCCCATCCGCAGCGCCGCGATCTCCCGCGTCAGGTACTCGGTGTCCGCGATCGACCGCTCGTTCTGCTTCCGGTCCTGTTCGAGGTTGACCCGGTCGCGGTCGTCCTGCCGGTTCTGGGCGAGCAGGATCAGCGGCGCCGCGTACGAGGCCTGGAGGGACAGCGCGAGCGTCAGGAAGATGAACGGGTACTCGTCGAACTTGAGCGACGCGGGCGCGAAGATGTTCCACACCACCCAGACGATGATCGTCAGGGTCATCCAGACGAGGAACCGGCCCGTCCCCAGGAACCGGGCGATCCGCTCCGAGAGCCGCCCGAAGGCCTCCGGGTCGTACTCGGGAAGCAGCCTGGCCCGCCGCTCGCGCGGGAGGTCGAGCCGGATGCGGGGACCCGGCCGCTCCCTCTCCCGCTCCCGGTCCTGCGTGCGCTCAGCCGCCATGCCCGGCCCCCTCCTCGTGGAACTCGGTCTCGCGCCAGTCGTCCGGCAGCAGGTGGTCGAGCACGTCGTCGACGGTGACCGCGCCGAGCAGCGAACCGCTCTCGTCCACCACGGGCGCCGCGACCATGTTGTACGCGGCGAGATAGCTGGTCACGGCGGGCAGCGGGGTGTCCGGGCCGAGCGGCGGCAGATCGCTGTCCACGAGCGAGCTGACGAGGGTGAACGGCGGATCGCGCAGCAGCCGCTGGAAGTGCACCGTGCCGAGGTACTTGCCCGTCGGCGTCTCGTCCGGCGGCCGGCACACGTACACCTGCGCGGCGAGCGCCGGGGAGAGGTCCTGCTGCCGGACCCGGGCGAGCGCGTCCGCGACCGTGGCGTCCGGCCGCAGCACGATCGGCTCCGTCGTCATCAGACCGCCGGCGGTGCGCTCCTCGTACGCCAGGAGCCGGCGCACGTCGGCCGCGTCGTCCGGCTGCATCAGGGTCAGCAGCCGCTCCTGGTCCTCCTCGGGCAGCTCGGACAGCAGGTCGGCCGCGTCGTCCGGGTCCATCGCCTCCAGGACGTCGGCCGCCCGCTCCTCCTTCAGCTTGCCGAGGATCTCGATCTGGTCGTCCTCCGGCAGCTCCTCCAGGACGTCGGCGAGCCGGTCGTCGTCGAGCGCCGCGGCCACCTCGGCGCGCCGCTTGGGGGAGAGGTGGTGCAGCGCGTTGGCGAGGTCGGCGGGGCGCAGCTTCTCGAAGGTGGCGAGCAGGCTCTCGGCGCCCTGCCCGTGCTCCTCCAGGGAGAAGCCGGTGACCGCCGACCACTCGACGGTCAGCGTCTCGCCCTTGCGGCTCAGCACCCCGCCCTTCCCCTTGCGGACGAAGACCTTGTCGATCTCCCAGTCGCGGCGGGCGGGCAGCTGCTGGATGGCGACGTCGAGGACGGTGACCTCCTCGCCCTCCTGCCCGCCGGGCCCGACGAGGCGGACGCGCCGGTCGAGGAGCTCGCCGAGGACGAGCCGCTCGGTGGGACGCCGTTCGAAGCGGCGCATGTTGACCACGCCGGTGGTGATGACCTGGCCGGACGCGACGCCCGTGATGCGGGTCATGGGGACGAAGACGCGGCGGCGGCTGAGGACCTCCACGACCATGCCGAGCAGCCGCGGCGGCCTGCGGCCGACCCGCAACATGGCCACCAGGTCGCTGACCCGGCCGACCTGGTCGCCGACGGGGTCGAAGACCGGGACCCCCGCGAGGTGGGAGACGAAGATCCGGGGGGCGCCTGCCGCCATGCCACGCGCCTCCTCGGTGCCGGACGATTCGAGTCCATGCGGTGCTTTGCCGGGTTCAGGCTAGCCCGTGCCGTTCCGACCCGCCCCGGCAGCGCCTCCGTACGGCTGCCGCCGGGTCCGCCGACCGTGCCGGGTACGCTGCGGTCTTGCCGTCCCCACCGGCACGCCGGCCCTCCCGCCCGGCAGAACAGAGGGCCGCCGCCCCGGCATCCGGTACGGGCGTGGCCCGGCAGCCCCCCACGATCCCGAGAGGCAGCGCAGGTGACCGTTCGCACCCCGTCATCGCGTACCCCGTCAGCAGCGGTACGAGTCGTCCCGGCCGGGCGCCTCCGCAGAGCCGCCGTGCCGTTCGCGCTCTGCGCCGGCCTCACGGTGGGACTCGCGGCCTGCGCCGCGGACCCGGACGAGGGGACCAACGGGGTCGGGCGGCTCTCCGCCCCCGAGATCGAGGGCAAGGCGCGCTCCGTCGCGGACACGGCGAAGGCGGTACGGCTCGCCGGGACGCTGGTCAGCAAGGGCGACACCTTCAAGCTGAACATGCAGCTCAAGCAGGACGGCGCCACCGGCTCCGTGACGACGAAGAACAGCACCTTCGAGCTGCTGCGGGTCGGCGAGGCGCTCTACCTGAAGGCCGACGCGGACTTCTGGACCCACGACAGCCAGGGCGGCGACAGTCCGACGGACGCGGACGCCGAGGCCGCCGACAAGCTCGACGACATGTACGTGAAGGTGCCGCAGGGCGACCCCGCGTACAAGCAGCTGCGCGGCTTCACCGACATGGATCTGCTCCTGAAGGGGCTGATCGGGTTGCACGGCGAGCAGGTCAAGGGCGACCGGGACCAGATCGGCGGGGTCCGCACGATCAAGGTCAAGGGCGGCCCCGCGGGCGAGGGCGGCACCCTCGACGTGGCCCTGGACGGCTCTCCGTACCCGCTGCGGTTCGCGCGGGGCGGGGGAGCGGGTGTCGTGGTGCTCTCCGAGTGGAACACGGACTTCCCGCTCGCCGCGCCGTCCAAGGAGGAGACCCTCGACTACGGCAAGCAGCTGCCGCGGACCTGATCCCGGGGGTGAGGTCCCGACCGTGGTCCGATCCCGGGGGTGAGGTCCGCCCCGGGTCCGGTCCCGGGGTCAGCGCCGCCTGCGGCGCTTGAACAGCAGCTTCGGGAGACCGGACGGGACGCGGTCGAGGGTCGTGGCCCCCGAGGGCAGCGGTACGGCGGCCAGGGAGCCGTCAGGCAGCTCCGTGGTCGAGGAACGGGGATCGAGTCGCAGGACCCGGCACTCGCGCGCCCAGCGGCCCGTCATCGCCTCGCCGTCGGGCGCGTTGAGCCGCTTGCCCTTGAGCTCGGCGACCGCCGCGTCCCACTCCTCGGTGCCGTGGACCAGCTCGCGCACGGCGGCCGTCCAGACGACCAGCCGGCCGCCCTTGTCCTTGCTGCGGACCGTCACCTCGGCCGTCCCGCCGTCGGCGAGTCCCGGCAGCGGCTGCTCGCCGGGGCCGTCGCCCACGACGAACGCGGCCCCGTCGTGCCAGACGTGCCAGAGCGCGCGGGCCGGCCCGGTGCCGCGGACCCACACCAGGCCGGACTTCTTGGTGGCCTCCTCGACGAGGGCGGGCCCGAGCAGCTCTTCAGTCATGGCCCGAAGCCTAGGGGATGCCGGTCAGAGCCAGCCGTTGCGCTTGAGCGTGCGGTGGATGGTGAAGCAGACCGCGATGATGCCGGTCAGCACCATCGGGTAGCCGTACTTCCAGTGCAGCTCGGGCATGTGGTCGAAGTTCATGCCGTAGACGCCGCAGACCGCCGTGGGGACGGCGACGATCGCCGCCCACGAGGTGATCTTGCGCATGTCCTCGTTCTGCGCGACGGTCGCCTGCGCCAGGTTGGCCTGGAGGATCGAGTTGAGGAGTTCGTCGAACCCGACGACCTGCTCCTGGACGCGGGCGAGGTGGTCGGCGACGTCCCGGAAGTACTTCTGGATGTCGGGGTCGACGAGCCGCATCGGCCGCTCGCTCAGCAGCTGCATCGGGCGGAGCAGCGGCGTGACGGCCCGCTTGAACTCCAGCACCTCACGCTTCAGCTGGTAGATCCGGCCGGTGTCCGTACCGCGCGAGGAGCCCTTCGTCGCCGGCGAGAAGACGTCGATCTCCAGCTGGTCGATGTCGAGTTCGACGGCGTCGGCCACCGCGATGTAGCCGTCGACGACATGGTCGGAGAGGGCGTGCAGCACGGCCGAGGGGCCTTTGGCGAGCAGTTCCGGCTCGCCCTGGAGGCGGTGCCGGAGGTTGCGCAGGGAGCCCTGGCCGCCGTGCCGGACCGTGATGACGAAGTCCGGGCCGGTGAAGCACATGACCTCACCGGTCTCGACGACCTCGCTGGTCGCGGTGAGTTCGGTGTGCTCGACGTAGTGGATGGTCTTGAAGACGGTGAAGAGGGTGTCGTCGTACCGCTCCAGCTTGGGCCGCTGGTGGGCGTGGACGGCGTCCTCCACGGCGAGCGGGTGCAGCCCGAACTCGGCGGCGATACCGGCGAATTCGGCCTCGGTCGGCTCGTGCAGGCCGATCCAGGCGAAGCCGCCGCTCTCCCGCACCTGGCTCATGGCGCCGCGCGGCGTGAGGCACTCGCGGTCGTCGACGCGGCTTCCGTCGCGGTAGACGGCGCAGTCGACCACGGCGCTGGAGGCCGTGTGGTCGCGGGTCGGGTCGTACGAGGTGTAGGTGGTGGGTGTCTTGCGCAGGGGGTGCCGCAGGCTCGGGCGGACGGCGGCGCGCAGGTCACGGATCATCGACATGGGCATGCTCCTTCACGGAGAGGCCGTCGGCGAGCGTGGCACAGCCCGGAATGGGGACGTGGAGCTACGTCGTCCACAAAGCGGGCGGCACCGAGGGATCGCGGTGACGGCGTTCGCTACAGACAGGCAAAGGCGAGATGCTCTTCCGTCGTGCGAGATGCCGGGGAGCGGGCCCGTACGGTCACGGGCCGGGGATCACCGGAGGTACGTACGCACCGGGCTCGGGTGCGGGTCGGAAGAGCGGCTGGTACTGCCCGATCGACTTCGGTCCATCGCAGCCCCACCTCCTCCGGCCGGTCCCTCGTGAGGGATGACGTGTGACGAGTAGTCGGGAGTCCCGACCAGCGGCCAAGACTATCAGCCGACTGAGGGTCAATCCCTTACTTTGCCCGTTCCATACGCGCTTTATGCTCAACCCATGGGAGAAGTTCTTGCTCTGGTCGAGGCCCGGCTGCGGACGGCGCTCGGAGAACCGGACGCGCGGGCCGCGGTGACGTTCCTCGGCACGGACCGGATCGAGGTACTCCGTTTCATCGACGGCGATCTCGTGCGGTACGCCACCCTCGGCATGTCCGCCCAGCCGATGGCCGACCCGACCGCCGCGCTCGCCGACCCCGTCAAGGGGCCCCGCGCGGAGCTCGTCCTGACCGTGCGGGCCGGACTCGCCGACACCGACAAGGTGCTGCGCCCGCTCGCCGTCCTCGCCGCGACCCCGCAGGTCGAGGGCGTGATCGTGGCCGCGGGCGCCTCGCTCGACGTCGGCGACCCGCTCTGGCCGGGCGCCGCCTTCAGCTCCGTCCTGGTCGCGGAGTCGGGCGGGCTCGTGGCGGACCTGGAACTCGACGAGCCGATGGACCCGGTGCGCTTCCTGCCGCTGCTCCCGATGACCTCGAACGAGGCCGCGTGGAAGCGGGTGCACGGGGCGCAGGCCCTGGAGGAGCGCTGGCTCGCGCGGGGCACGGACCTGCGCGACCCGCTGCGCCGCTCCGCGAACCTGGACTGACGCACCCCGACGGCCGGGGCGCGCCGCGGACCCCGGAGGGCTCCACCGGGCGGGGACGGCGGGCGTCCGGCCCACCGGCGCCCCGCCTGCGGGCTCCGGTTCGGGTCACCGGGTGGTGGCGACCCGGCCGGCGACGAGGTTGGCGATCAGTACGTAGACGACGGCGGGGATGCCGTAGTCGAGCAGGACCTGGAAGGTGTGCTGGGAGACGCTGAACAGTCCGATCGACCAGCCGGCGAGCCAGTCCGCGGCGCTGTGGAACCAGCCGACCACGGTGTTGCCCCTGTTGGCGTCCAGCAGGTCCAGGGCGATCCAGACGATCAGGATGCCGGCGAGGACGTGGGCCACGGTTCTTATGACGGAGTCGATGCCTCTCATGGGTTCCGTCTAGCCCGAGCCCGCCGAAGCAAACCGGCCACGGCGGTCCAGGACCCCGCCGCCCGCCGGATTCCGGTCGCGGCGCCCACCGCGGGTGAACGCCACGGGCCGGACGGGTGATCGTCGGTGATCGTCCTTGACGCGGGGCCCCGGTGGTAGGACCGTTGAGCCCTATGAGGGGCGAACCCAGTTGTCCGAAGTGCGGTGGCCGGGTCAGGGCGCCCGGGCTCTTCGCCGACTCCTGGCAGTGCGACGTGCACGGCTCGGTGCACCCGCTCCAACCCGTGATCCCACCCAGTGTCGAGGCACTCGGCGTCGTGGTGCACCGGTCCCAGGTGCCGGTGTGGATGCCGTGGCCCCTGCCCGTCGGCTGGCTGTTCACCGGCGTCGCCTACGCCGGTGACGACCGCAGCGGCGGACGCGCGACCGCCGTCGCCTGCTCGGGTCCCGGACCGCTCGGCGGGATCGGCGAGCTGCTCCTGATCGCGGAGGAACTCGGAGTCGGCCTCGGCGCCCGGTACGCCGGCATCGACGGCCCCGATCCCGGCGCCGGCATGGCCATCGACAAGCCCCCGCAGACCAAGGTCCTCGCCGCCGGACGGCCCACCGCGCTCTGGCACGTCAACGGAGCCCCGCACGACCGCGCGGTCTTCGCCGGTGAGGCGCGCGGCCTCTGGCTGTGGGCGATCGTCTGGCCCGAGCAGTCCGGCCTGCTGATGTACGACGAACTCGTCCTGACGGACCTGCGGGACGCGGGGGCCGAGGTCGAACTGCTGCCCTGCGGCGCGCTGACACCGAGGCTGCTGAACTAGCCGGACCACCCCCGGCCGCTCCCGTCGACCGGAGCGCTCGCGGCCCCGGCGGCGCCGTCGCTTCCGTACGGGCGTGTTCGATTCGCCCGTTATGCTGGAGCGTCCCTCGTCCGTGCCGAGTTCCTGGAGTACCGCGTCGTGCGCATCGACCTGCACACCCACTCCACGGCCTCCGACGGTACGGACTCCCCGGCCGAACTCGTCCGCAACGCGGCAGCCGCCGGACTCGACGTCGTCGCGCTCACGGACCACGACACCACCCGCGGCCACGCCGAGGCGATCGCCGCGCTCCCCGAGGGACTGACCCTCGTCACCGGCGCGGAGCTGTCCTGCCGGGTCGACGGCATCGGCCTGCACCTGCTGGCGTACCTCTTCGACCCCGAGGAGCCCGCGCTCCTCGCCGAGCGCGAGCTCGTCCGGGACGACCGGGTGCCGCGCGCGCGGGCCATGGTCGGCAAGCTCCAGGAGCTGGGCGTCCCCGTCACCTGGGAGCAGGTCGCCCGGATCGCCGGCGACGGCTCCGTGGGCCGGCCGCACGTCGCCGAGGCGCTCGTCGAACTCGGCGTCGTACCGGACGTGTCGGGCGCGTTCACGCCCGAGTGGCTCGCCGACGGCGGACGCGCGTACGTCGGGAAGCACGAGCTGGACCCGGTCGACGCGATCCGCCTCGTCAAGGCGGCCGGCGGCGTCACCGTCTTCGCGCACCCGCTCGCCGTCAAGCGCGGCCAGGTGCTGTCCGAGGCCTCGATAGCCCGGCTCGCCGAGGCCGGGCTCGACGGCGTCGAGGTCGACCACATGGACCACGACGAGGCGACGCGCGCGCGGCTGCGCGGGCTCGCGAAGGAGCTCGGTCTGCTGACCACGGGCTCCAGCGACTACCACGGCAGCCGCAAGACCTGCCGCCTCGGCGAGTACACGACCGACCCCGAGATCTACGGCGAGATCACCCGCCGTGCCGCGGGGGCCTTCCCGGTCCCCGGCGCGGGGGGACCCACCGCCTAGGCCCTGTCCGGGCCCGGCTCGGGGGTGACGGTCCGCTTCGGGACCCGGCTCCTCCCGGCCGTCCCGGGGAGCGGGTCGGGTCCGGTCCGCCTGGGCCCGCTTCGGTCGGGTCGTCTCAGGCAGCCGGTCAGGTCAGGTCCGCCTCGGGCCGGTCGTCGGTCCGTCCCGGACCGCGTCCGGGACGCGGTTCCGCCGGCCCGGCCCGTCGGGCGCGCCCCGTCGGGACCCGTTCCGTCGGGCGGGTTCCGTCCGGTCGGCTCCGGCCCCCGTCCGACCCGCCCGCCCGTACCGCGTCCCGTCCGTCGCCGCTCCCGCGGTGACGTCCGCGCGTGCTCCGGGCTCCTGCCGGACGCGCCCGGGCCTCCTCAGGGCTTCTTCCGCCTCCTGGTCCGCCCCCGTACGGCTCCGTGCCGTGCGCGGGGCGGCGCTCCTCCTGCCCCGCCCGCGGAATCCCGCATTCCGTCGTGCCGGGCCACACCCCACCGTTCGACCTCTCCCGCAAGGCACTCCACCGTGTTCGACGTCGCCGTCTTCGGCTCGCTGTTCCTGACCCTCTTCGTGATCATGGATCCCCCCGGGATCACCCCGATCTTCCTCGCCCTCACCTCCGGCCGCGCGGCCAAGGTGCAGCGCCGGATGGCCTGGCAGGCCGTCGCCGTGGCCTTCGGTGTCATCACCGTCTTCGGCATCATGGGGCAGCAGATCCTCGCGTATCTGCACGTCTCCGTCCCCGCGCTGATGATCGCGGGCGGTCTCCTGCTGCTGCTCATCGCGCTCGACCTGCTCACCGGCAAGACCGACGAGCCCCAGCAGACCAAGGACGTGAACGTCGCCCTCGTCCCGCTCGGCATGCCGCTGCTCGCCGGGCCCGGCGCGATCGTCTCGGTCATCCTCGCCGTGCAGAACGCCGACGGCGCCGCCGCGCAGGTCTCCGTCTGGGCCGCCATCGTCGCCATGCACGTCGTGCTCTGGCTGACCATGCGGTACTCGCTGCTGATCATCCGGGTCATCAAGGACGGCGGTGTGGTCCTGGTGACCCGTCTCGCCGGCATGATGCTCTCCGCGATCGCGGTCCAGCAGATCATCAACGGCGTCACGCAGGTGATCCAGAACTCCTGACCCGCCGCGGGAGACCCCCGGACACCACTGCGCCCCCGTACGGATTCCGCTCTTGCGAAGTCCGTGCGGGGGCGCGGTGCGTGGTGTGGACCTGGCCTGTTACGAGGCCGAGGTCTCGGCGGGGCGGATCCAGATGCGCTGGCCGATCGAGGCGGCCTGCTGCACGATCCGGTTGACGGAGGCGGCGTCCACGACGGTCCGGTCGACGGGCGTGCCGTCGATGTCGTCGAGTCGCAGGATTTCGAAGCGCACAGGCTTCTCCCTTCGTCTGAGTTGATCCTCCTGGTGGAGAACTGCGTTACGTATGGGTTCAACGACATGCATCCTGCAAACATTCCTTACGCTAAGGAAAATTTTCGGATGACTAACTACTAGCTGGTAGGAGGGTGTGGCGGCCGGGCCTCCCACGGCGGACAATGAGCCCCGTATGAACGACGCAGACACCCCACAGGTGACCGAGACCGACGCCCGCCTTCGCGCACTGGACACGCGCCTGGAGCGCACCAATGAGCTCCTCCAGCGGATGCTGGCCGAGGTCGCCAAGACTCCCTCCACCCACGCCATCTTCGTCGACGCAGGTTACGTCCATGCTGCGGCCGGGTTGCTGGTGGCGGGCACCGAGGACCGGCGCTCCTTCGACCTCGACGCGGAGGGCCTCATCGAGGCCTTCATCGACAAGGCCCGCACGATCTTCGCCGACAGCCGGCTCCTCCGCGTCTACTGGTACGACGGGGCCAGACGCCGCATCCACACCCCCGAGCAGCAGGCCATCGCCGAGCTGCCCGACGTCAAGGTGCGCCTCGGCAACCTCAACGCCAACAACCAGCAGAAGGGCGTCGACTCCCTGATCCGCACGGACCTGGAGTCCCTCGCCCGCCACCGCGCCATCAGCGACGCCGCCCTCGTCGGCGGCGACGAGGACCTCGTCTCGGCCGTCGAGGCCGCCCAGGGCTACGGGGCCCGTGTCCACCTCTGGGGCATCGAGGCCGCCGAAGGACGCAACCAGGCCGAGGCGCTCCTCTGGGAGGTCGACAGCCAGCGCACCTTCGAGCTCGACTTCTGCCGCCCGTACGTCACCCGCCGCCCCGTCACCACGTACGAGAACGAGGGCGAGCCGCCGCCCTCCCGCGAGGAGGTGCGGTTCGTCGGCGCGCAGATCGCGGCGACCTGGCTCGGCGAGCGCGGCCGGGACCGGCTTGCCGAGCTGCTGCCGGGCGCGCCCTATCTGCCGGGGCCCGTCGACCAGGACCTCCTCGTCGAGGCGGAGCGCCTGCTCAGCCGCTCGCTGCGCGGCCACGCCTCGCTCCGGCGTGCCCTGCGGGACGGCTTCTGGCAGCACCTCAAGGCGCAGTTCTGACGGCCTTCGGCCCCAGGTCCCGCGGCGCTGTCCCGGCGGTTCCCGCTCCGGCCCCTATCGCGCCGTGCCGGCTCCGGCGGGTGCGGCCGTCTGCTCCCAGAAGCCGGTGAGCCGGTCCGTCAGCTCGCGCGGGTGCGACACGTTGGGGGAGTGGCCCGCGCCCGCCACCACCGTGTGGTGGGCGCCGGTGCGGGCCGCCGCCGCGGCGAGGTCCGCGACGGGCCAGACCATCTCCTCCGCCCCGTACGCGATGTGCAGCGGCGTCCGCAGCGCGGCCAACTCCGCCGTACCGTCCCGACGGCTGAGCAACAGCCGTCCCGCACCCGCCAGTTGGGCGATCCTGGTGCGCATCCAGCGCCGCCGCAGGAAGCCCGCGAGCTCCGGGGCGTCGTCCGTGTCCGGCTCCTCGCCGCGGCTGTCCAGCCAGCACATCGCCTGCCACACCCGCTCCTTCGGCAGCAGCGCGAGCGCGCCGCGCAGCACCCTGATCCGGATCCGCTGCGGCCGGGCGACCCGGCCGGGGCCCGAGGAGAGCAGGGTGAGGGACCGGAAGGCGGTCGGGGCGAGCGCCACCGCCGCACGGGCCACCAGGCCGCCGAACGAGTGACCGAGCAGATGGACGGGGCCGTCGCCGAGGGCGGCGGCCTGCGCCACGGCGTCGAGCGCCAGCGCCCTGCGCCGGTAGCCGGCCCGGCCCCGGGAGCCGGGGGACTGGTACTGCCCGCGCCCGTCGACCGCCACGGCCCGGTACCCGGCCTCGCTCAGCGGCCCGAGCAGGGCCAGGAAGTCCTCCTTGCTGCCGGTGTACCCGGGCAGCAGCAGCACCGTTCCGCGCCGCGCGCCCAGCGGTTCCGTGTCGAGGACGGCGAAGTCGCCCCGCGCCGTCGTGAGGTGGCGGGCGCGGGTGCCGGGCGGCAGGACGAGGGACCGGGGCTTGCTCATGTCTGGACTGTAACCGCGCGGGGTGCGGGCCCGCGCCGTGGGAGGACGACCGCGGCCCGGCCCCTGGGGAGGGGCCGGGCCGCGGTCGTGAGGGTCGGACGGGATCAGCTCTCCGGCTGAGCCGCCGCCTTCTTGGTGGTGCGACGGCGCGGTGCCTTCGGGGCCTCGGCCTCGGCGACCTCGGCGACCGGCTCCGCGACGGCCTTCTTCGTCGTACGGCGACGCGTCGGCGTCTTCGGCTCCGAGGCGTCGGGCGCCTCGGCGGCGACGGCCTTCTTGGTCGTCCGGCGACGCGGGGCCTTCTTCGGCTCCTCGGCCGGGGCCTCGGCGGCGGGCGCCTCGACGGTCTCGGCGACCGGCTCGGCGACGGCCTTCTTGGCCGTACGGCGACGGGGAGCCTTCTTCGGCTCCTCGGCCGGGGCCTCGGCGACGGGGGCCGGAGCGGCCTCCACGACCGGGGCGGCCTCGACGACCGGGGCCGCCGCGACGATCACGGTCTCGGCCGGGGCGGACGACGCCGGCGAACCGGCGGCCTTGCGGACCACACGGCGACGCGCGGGCTTCTTCGGCTCCTCCTCGACGACCGGCGCGGGCGCCGGCTCGACGACGGCCTCGACGACCGGGGTGGAGGTCACCGGCGAACCGGCGGCCTTGCGCACCACACGGCGACGACGCGGCGCGGGAACCTCGGCCGTGACCGTGACCGCGGGTGCGGCCTCGACGACGGGCGCGACGGGCTCGGCGACCACCGGGGCGGCGACGACGGGCTCGGCCACCACCGGGGCGGTGACGACGGGCTCGGCGACCGGCTCCGCGACGGCCTTCTTGGCCGTACGGCGACGGGGAGCCTTCTTCGGCTCCTCGACCGGGGCCTCGGCGACGGGAGCGGCCGGAGCGGCCTCCACGACCGGGGCGGCCGACGCGGCGCGCAGGGCGGCCGCGGCCGTCTCGACCGTCTGGAACGAACCGGTGTCCTCGACCGGCCGGGCCACCCGGGCACGGCGGCGGCGCGGCGCCGGAGCGAGCTCCTGTGCCACGGGGGCCGGGGTCGCGGGCTTCACGGCCTCCGGGCGGGCGGCGGTGCGGCTGCGACGGCGGGGCGCCTTCGGCTCGGCCGCCGGGGCCTCGGCGACGGGCGCCGGAGCCTCCTCGACCAGGACCGGGGCGGCGACCGGAGCGGCCTGGGCGACGGGGGCCGCCTGGGCCACCGGCGCGGCGGCCTGGGTCGCCGGCGCGAAGCCGGGGGCGCCGACGCGGGTGCGGCGACGACGGCGCGGGGTGCGCGGGCCGGACTCGGCCTTCGCCTCGTCCGCCACCGTCTCGACGGCCGGGGCCGCCGACGCCGGGGCGCCGTCGAGGTCGCCGCCGCCACGGGTGCGCCGGCGCTGACGAGGGGTCCGCGTCCGCTCCGGGCGCTCCTCGGTCCGCTCCGGCCTGTCGGCCTTCGGACCGCGCGCACGGCGTCCGCCGGGCTCGCCCAGGTCCTCCAGCTCCTCCGCGCCCAGACCCGCCCGGGTCCGCTCGGCGCGGGGCAGGACGCCCTTGGTGCCCGCCGGGATGTCCAGCTCCTCGAAGAGGTGCGGGGACGAGGAGTACGTCTCGACCGGCTCGTGGAAGTCCAGCTCCAGGGCCTTGTTGATGAGCTGCCAGCGCGGGATGTCGTCCCAGTCGACCAGCGTCACGGCCGTGCCCTTGTTGCCCGCGCGGCCGGTGCGGCCCACGCGGTGGAGGAAGGTCTTCTCGTCCTCCGGGGACTGGTAGTTGATGACGTGCGTGACGCCCTCGACGTCGATGCCGCGGGCGGCGACGTCGGTGCAGACGAGCACGTCCACCTTGCCGTTGCGGAAGGCGCGCAGCGCCTGCTCGCGGGCGCCCTGGCCGAGGTCGCCGTGGACCGCGCCGGAGGCGAAGCCGCGACGCTCCAGCTGCTCGGCGATGTCGGCCGCCGTGCGCTTGGTGCGGCAGAAGATCATCGCGAGCCCGCGGCCGTTGGCCTGCAGGATGCGGGAGACCATCTCCGGCTTGTCCATGTTGTGCGCGCGGTAGACGTGCTGCTTGATGTTGGCGACGGTCACGCCCTCGCCGTCGGGCGAGGTGGCGCGGATGTGCGTCGGCTGCGACATGTAGCGGCGGGCCAGGCCGATGACCGCGCCCGGCATGGTCGCCGAGAACAGCATGGTCTGACGCTTCGGCGGCAGCATGTTGATGATCTTCTCGACGTCGGGCAGGAAGCCCAGGTCGAGCATCTCGTCGGCCTCGTCCAGGACGAGGACCTTGACGTGCGAGAGGTCGAGCTTGCGCTGCCCGGCCAGGTCGAGCAGGCGGCCGGGGGTGCCGACGATGACGTCGACGCCCTTCTTCAGCGCCTCGACCTGGGGCTCGTACGCGCGGCCGCCGTAGATGGCGAGCACGCGGACGTTGCGCACCTTGCCGGCGGTCAGGAGGTCGTTGGTGACCTGCTGGCACAGCTCGCGGGTCGGGACGACGACGAGCGCCTGCGGGGCGTCGGTCAGCTGCTCGGGCTCGGCCCGGCCCGCCTCGACGTCCAGCGGGACGGTGACGCGCTCCAGGATGGGCAGACCGAAACCGAGGGTCTTGCCGGTGCCGGTCTTGGCCTGGCCGATGACGTCGGTGCCGGTGAGGGCGACCGGAAGGGTCATCTCCTGGATGGGGAAGGGGGTGACGATGCCGACCGCCTCAAGGGCTTCGGCCGTCTCGGGAAGGATTCCGAGGTCTCGGAAAGTCGTAGTCAGGGTGCTGCCTCTTCTGTGAGACGCGGTGCGAGGCGAACGAAGGGGGTCGTACCGTGCCGGGAACTGCCGGCGCGATCGGGAAGATCGCTGCCGGGTGGCGCGGGACCACTGCCGTCGCTCGAGCGTCGTACCGCTGAGGGTGACCCTTCCGCGGGTCCGCCGGAAGGGCTGTCGGGCCGGAGCCGATCGGGCCACCGACCGGGCATCCTCATTCATGAGTCGGCCCACCGGATACGTCCGAACGTGCGAAAGCATGTCCGCATACTCAGCAGGCGCCTTACCACTGTACCCCGGAATCGTGCATGTGTGTTGGGGGAAATGGTGATGAGGGCACCGTCACACTGACTGACCAGCGCCTTACCCGGGTGCGCGAGCGGGCTATTGTGCGCTCCATGGAGACGCCTGACAACGCCACACCCACCGGGATCGCCGCCAAGGACTGGGCGACGGCTTCCGAGGAGCCGCAGTACCGCGCCGCCGTGATCGACCTCCTCGGCGCCCTCGCCTACGGAGAGCTCGCGGCCTTCGAGCGGCTCGCCGAGGACGCCAAGCTGGCGCCGACCCTCGCGGACAAGGCGGAGCTGGCGAAGATGGCCTCCGCCGAGTTCCACCACTTCGAGCGGCTGCGGAACCGCCTCACCGCCGTGGACGCCGAGCCGACCGCGGCCATGGAGCCCTTCGCCAAGGCGCTCGACGACTTCCACCGCCAGACCGCGCCCTCGGACTGGCTGGAGGGCCTGGTCAAGGCGTACGTCGGCGACTCGATCGCCAGTGACTTCTACCGCGAGGTCGCGGCCCGCCTCGACTCGGACACGCGGGACCTCGTCCTCGCCGTGCTCGACGACACCGGCCACGGCAACTTCGCCGTGGAGAAGGTCCGCGCGGCGATCGACGCCGACCCGCGGGTCGGCGGCCGGCTCGCGCTCTGGGCCCGCCGTCTGATGGGCGAGGCGCTCTCGCAGGCCCAGCGCGTGGTCGCCGAGCGCGACGCGCTCTCGACCATGCTGGTCGGCGGCGTCGCCGACGGCTTCGACCTCGCGGAGGTCGGCCGGATGTTCTCCCGGATCACCGAGGCGCACACCAAGCGCATGGCGGCGCTCGGTCTGGCCGCCTGAGGGCTACCGGAGCGGGTGGGGGGCGGGCGGTGTCGTCACGCCGCGGCTGATCGGCGCAGCCGGCGACGCGAGGCCGGCCGGATCAGCAGCGAGAGCAGCACCGCCGCCACCGCCACCGCACCGATCAGGGTGGCGAGGAAGTGGCCGGGGCCGAGGGCCCCGTGGGTGACGAGTGCGCCGAAGACCCCACCGAGCGTGCCGGTGGCGAGGACGAGCACCCGGACGGGGAGGCGGTCGGACAGCCGGTGCGCGGCGGCCCAGGCCAGGGCGAAGCCGAGCAGGGCGGAACCGAGGGCTTCCAGGAACACGGAGAATCACCTCGCGAGGGGTGCGGGGCGGGTTGTGCGGTCGAGAACCCTCCTACCCAAGGCCTCCGGAACGCAATCCTCCCGTACGCCCCGCGGGGCCGTCGGCTCCGCCCCGGCGGGCCCGTTCCGCACAGACGAGAGGCCCGGTGGACCGAAGACGGTCCACCGGGCCTCTCGCGCAGATCCTGGGCTCAGAGCGCGCCGAAACCCACGCGGCGCACGGCGGGCTCGCCGAGCTCCACGTACGCGATCTTCTCGGCCGGGATCAGGATCTTGCGGCCCTTCTCGTCCGAGAGGCTGAGCAGCTGCGCCTTGCCGGCCAGGGCGTCGGCGACGGCGCGCTCCACCTCCTCGGCGGACTGCCCGCTCTCCAGAACGATCTCCCGGGGTGCGTGCTGCACGCCGATCTTGACCTCCACGGCTATGTCCCTCCGAACGGTCAGCGTTGCGCGAATACCCGCGCCGTACGCTGCACACATTAGCCCGGTGAGGGGACGCGTACGGCTCAGCCGCCGCACGCCAGGAGCGAACAGCCCGCGGGAATGTTCCGCGGGGACGCTCAGTGGCCCTCGGCGCTCAGCTGGCCCTCCACCGCGTGCAGCGGGAAGCCGGCGATGCCGCGCCAGGCGAGCGAGGTCAGCAGACCGACCGCCTTGTCGCGGGGGATGGCGGAGCCGCTCGACAGCCAGTAGCGGGCGACGACCTGGGAGACGCCGCCGAGGCCGACGGCGAGCAGCATGGACTCGTCCTTGGACAGGCCCGTGTCCTCGGCGATCACGTCGGAGATCGCCTCGGCGCACTGCAGGCTGACGCGGTCCACGCGCTCGCGCACGGCCGGCTCGTTGGTGAGGTCGGACTCGAAGACCAGCCGGAAGGCGCCGCCCTCGTCCTCTACGTAGGCGAAGTACGCGTCCATGGTGGCCGCGACCCGCAGTTTGTTGTCCGTGGTGGAGGCCAGGGCCGTGCGCACCGCCAGGAGGAGGGACTCGCAGTGCTGGTCGAGCAGCGCCAGGTAGAGCTCCAGCTTCCCGGGGAAGTGCTGGTAGAGCACCGGCTTGCTGACGCCCGCGCGCTCGGCGATGTCGTCCATCGCGGCGGAGTGGTACCCCTGGGCGACGAAGACCTCCTGGGCCGCGCCGAGGAGCTGGTTCCGTCGGGCACGTCGCGGCAGGCGCGTGCCCCGAGGGCGTGCTGCCTCTGTCTGCTCGATGGCGCTCACGCGGCCTCCCAAAAATCGATCCATGCGCGCTGTCGCACGCGCCGCCATCGTACTTTTGGGTAACCCGGCTGTGCGCGGTGCGAACGCAGAATTTCACGGACCGGACGCCCGGGTCGACAGTCGATTCAAGATTAAACCGAACAAATCAGCGGTAGTCGTCTTCGTCCAGGGCGACCACACGGGCCTGTTCCGACGAATCCGCCTCGTTCGCCGAGTCGCGTTCGACGTGGGTCAGCGGATCGTCCTCGCGCTGCCGCAGTTCGGTGTGCTGCTCCGCGGCGTCGGCCTCCGGGATTTCCTCGTCCAGCACGACGTCCTCTTCCTCGGCGAATGTGTCCGGTTCGGTCGGATCGACGGTCATGAGGTTCCTTCCGGAGCATGCGGGGTCGCGGTCCTCTCCGATGGCCCTCTCTTCGAGCCTAGGAGCACACGCGGCTCGCCGCACACGCACCTGTGACCGCACCCACACGTCCGGGCGCGTGATCGTCTCGTAATATTGCGGCCATGTCGTCGACCGAGCTGCCGGAAACCCGGACCGCCGCCGCACCACCCGCGTCGCGCACGACCCGCGCCGTGCGGGTCGCCGACGGCGAGGAGCTCCGCTCCGTCTCGCTGCCCGGACTCACCCTCACCGTGCGTGCCCGGCCGGGGGAGACCCCCGGACTGCCGCCCGCGCTGTACGTCCACGGCCTCGGCGGTTCCTCGCAGAACTGGTCCGCCCTGATGCCGCTCCTCGCCGACCTGGTCGACGGCGAGGCCGTCGACCTGCCCGGCTTCGGCGACTCGCCGCCGCCCGACGACGGCAACTACTCGGTCAGCGGGCACGCCCGCGCCGTCATCCGGCTCCTGGACTCCACGGGGCGCGGTCCGGTCCACCTCTTCGGCAACTCGCTGGGCGGCGCCGTCGCCACCCGCGTCGCCGCGGCCCGGCCCGACCTGGTCCGCACCCTCACCCTCGTCTCGCCCGCCCTGCCCGAGCTGCGCGCCCAGCGCACGGCCTGGCCCACGGTGCTGCTCGCGGTGCCCGGCGTCGCCGCCGCCTTCGCGCGGCTCAGCAGGGACTGGACGCCCGAGCAGCGGGTCCGGGGCGTCCTCTCGCTCTGTTACGGGGACCCCGGACGGGTCACCGACGAGGGTCTCCGGTACGCGGTCGAGGAGATGGAGCGGCGCCTGGAGCTCCCCTACTTCTGGGACGCGATGGCCCGTTCCTCGCGCGGCATCGTCGACGCGTACACCCTCGGCGGCCAGCACGGACTGTGGCGGCAGGCCGAACGGGTTCTCGCGCCGACGCTGCTCGTCTACGGTGGGCGCGACCAACTCGTCTCGTACCGGATGGCCCGGCGGGCGGCCGCCACCTTCCGCGGTTCGCGCCTGCTGACCCTCCCCGAGGCGGGGCACGTGGCGATGATGGAGTACCCCGAGACGGTCGCCCAGGCCGCTCGGGACCTGATCGCCGATCACGGCGGGAGCTGATCCGGGGCGTGGGACGTCACAGTCGCAAGGGCTCCGCGCCCTCGGTGGCCGACACCGGTCAACAGCGGCAACAACAACAGACGGCGTCGGCCGGACAGCCGACCGGGGCGGGACCGGGGGCGCCGGGTACGGCCGCCGGGCGCGCGCCCGGCACCGGACGCCGCCGCAGGACCGCCGGCACCGGCCAGGACGAGGCCGGCGCTCCGGCGTACGGCACCCCGGCACGCGGGACCCCCGTGTACGGCACCCCCGCGCACGGCACTCCGGGGTACGGCACTCCGGCCCACGGGACCCCCGCGCGCGGCGTCCCCTCCTACGGCGCCTCCGGGAACGGCGGCGGGGCCCACGACACTCCGGCGCACGGCACCCCCGGCACGCCCGCCCACGGCATCCCCGTCTACGGCGGCACCGCCGTCCGGGGCGGCCACCCGCAGCACGAGGAGGGCACGGCGCCCCGCCCCGGGGGCCACGGTCCCCGGCGTGCGGACCGGCGCGCCGCCCCCACCGCCGACGAGGCCGAACAGGCCTCTCCCCAGGGCCCGTTCATCCCCGGTCCGCGTCACGAGGACGGGGCCGGGGACGAGGAACCGGCCGGCCGGGGCGGGCTCGGCCGCACCCTCACCGGTGTCGCGGCCGCCGCCGTCGCCACCGTCCTCGCCGTGGTCGTCACCGGGCAGGTCGCCGACCGGGAGGGGGCGCCGGCCACCACCAGCGCCGCCGAGCAGCCGGCCGACCGGTCCGTGGACGACTCCTCCGCCTCCCGTTCCGACGAGCGGGTCACCCCGGCGAGCCCGGCGCCCGTCACCACCCCGCCGCCGCCCACGTACGCGCAGCTGATCGCCCGGCAGTACCCGATCGACCCGAAGCTGAAGGGCCCGGGCGCCTTCAAGGCCGTTCCGGGCTTCCAGAAGGCGCCCGGCAAGGGCCGCCTGGTCCGCTACCGGATCGACGTCGAGGAGGGACTCGGTCTCGACCAGGACCTCTTCAGCTCGACCGTGTTCAAGACCCTCAACGACCCGCGCAGCTGGGCCGGCCGGGGTGCGATGACCTTCGAGCGCGTCTCCAGCGGTGAGGCCGAGTTCGTCATCACGCTCGCCAGCCCCGGCACCACGGGCGTCTGGTGCGACAAGTCCGGCCTCGACACCACGGTCGAGAACGTCTCCTGCGACTCGGCCTCCACGGACCGCGTGATGATCAACGCGTACCGCTGGGCGCAGGGCTCGGCGACCTACGGACCCAAGGCGATGCTCGCGTACCGCCAGATGCTCATCAACCACGAGGTCGGCCACCGGCTCGGACACGACCATGTGAACTGCGGCACTCCCGGTGCGCTCGCCCCCGTGATGCAGCAGCAGACGAAGTCCCTGAACATCGGCGGAATCAAGTGCCGTCCCAACCCCTGGGTGTACCCGGGCAGTTGATGTTCCCTCGCGACGCGATTCGGTCACATCGTGAGACGGGTGTCTCACCGAATCCCCGAATCGCGTTGACATCGTTCGCGTGTTCGTCCATATTTCTCGGCATGTCGAACCGTCACGTCGTCTCCGATCGCGCCGCCTTTGAGCTGGCGCTCATCGGCGTGGCCGGACATTCCGTCGCCGACGTTCTCTGTAGCTGACCAGCCCCGGGCCCAGCGGCCCGGGCGGTACCCCCGGCCCGAGTGCGCCCGTCGGCCCCGCTTTCCCTCTTTCGCCGACGATCTTCCGCGCCCGGGTGTTCCCTCCCGCAGGCGCGGCTTTTCTCTGTGAATCCCCGATCTCGGCCATTCCTCATCGACGGCGCCGATCGCCGCTGCCTGCGCGGAATTCCCCTTTCCGTGCCCGCAGTTCTTCGAGAGGTTCTTTCCGATGCGTCAATCGTCCGTCATTTCCCGCCGCGTGGCAGCGGCCGCCGTCAGTCTCGTCCTGGCCTCCGGCGCCGTCGCCTGCGCCGGACCCGAGGACACCGGCGCCAAGAGCGGCACCTCCGGCAAGGCCGCGGGCACCCCGCAGAAGGGCGGCACGCTCACCGTCCTCAACGCCGAGGCCCAGACCGACTTCGACCCCGCCCGCCTCTACACCTCCGGCGGCGGCAACGTCCCCTCCCTCGTCTTCCGCACGCTCACCACCCGCAACCGCGAGGCGGGCGCCCCCGGCACCCAGGTCGTCCCCGACCTCGCCACCGACATCGGCCGTCCCAACAAGGACGCCACGGAGTGGACGTACACGCTGAAGGAGGGCCTGAAGTTCGAGGACGGCACGCCCATCACCAGCGCCGACGTCAAGTACGGCATCGAGCGCTCCTTCGCCGCCGAGCTCTCCGGCGGAGCCCCGTACCTGCGTGACTGGCTGGTCGGCGGCGACACCTACCAGGGCCCTTACAAGGACAAGAAGGGCCTCGCCTCCATCGTCACCCCCGACGCCCGGACGATCGTCTTCAAGCTGAGGAAGCCCGAGGGCGAGTTCCCCTTCGTCGCCACCCAGACCCAGTTCACCCCCGTCCCGAAGGCCAAGGACACCGGCGCGAAGTACGAGGAGCACCCCGTCTCCTCCGGCCCGTACAAGGTCGTCAAGAACGAGAACGACGGCGAGCGCCTCACCCTGGAGCGCAACGAGCACTGGGACCCCAAGACCGACGAGGAGCGCAAGGCCTACCCGGACAGGATCGACGTCAGGTCCGGGCTCGACGAGGCCGTCATCAACCAGCGCCTCGCCACCTCCTCCGGCGCCGACTCCGCCGCCGTCACCACCGACACCAACCTCGGACCGGCCGAACTCGCGCAGGTCGGCTCCGACAAGGCCCTCGCCGCCCGCGTCGGCACCGGCCACTTCGGCTTCACCAACTACATCGCCTTCAACCCCAAGGTGAAGCCCTTCGACAACCCGAAGGTGCGCCAGGCGATCTCGTACGCCATCAACCGCACCAGCGTCGTCAACGCGGCCGGCGGCTCCTCGCTCGCCGAGCCCGCCACCACCTTCCTGCCCGAGCAGAAGGCCTTCGGCTTCACGCCGTACGACCACTTCCCGGCCGGGAAGACGGGCGACCCGGAGAAGGCCAGGCAGCTCCTGAAGGAGGCCGGACACCCCAACGGCCTCAAGATCACCCTGCTGCACTCCACCGCCCAGAACCGCGCCACCAGCCCCGAGATCGCCACCGCCGTCCAGGAGGCCCTCGGCAAGGCCGGCATCACCGTCGAGCTCGACGGGCAGGAGCCCAACTCCTTCAACGAGAAGCGCTGGAGCGTCAAGGACGCCCCCGGCTTCTTCCTCTCCCGCTGGGGCGCCGACTGGCCGGCCGGCGGCCCGTTCCTCGCGCCGATCTTCGACGGACGCCAGATCGTCGCCAACGGCTCCAACTACAACCACGCGCAGCTGAACGACCCCGCGGTCAACAAGGAGATCGACGAGATCAACAAGCTGACCGACCTCAAGGCCGCCGCCGCCCGCTGGGGCGCCCTCGACAAGAAGATCGGCGAGCAGGCGCTCGACGTGCCCCTCTTCCACCCGGTCTACAAGCGGCTCGTCGGCAAGGACATCAAGAACGTCGTCATCAGCGACTGGACCGGCGTCCTCGACATCTCGCAGGTCGCCGTCAAGTGACCGCGTCGATCGACACGACGGCGCCCGTGGCGGGCATCCCCGCCACGGGCGCCGCCCGGCAGGTGTGGCGACGGCTCCGCACCCGCCCCGCCGCCCTCGTCTCCGCCGCCGTCCTCCTCCTGCTCGTCCTCCTCGCCCTCGCCGCGCCGCTGCTCGCCGCCCTGGAGGGGCAGGACCCGAACACGTACCACGACGACCTCGTCGACTCGGCCCGCGGCGGCGTCCCGTACGGCGCCTTCGGCGGCGCGAGCGCCGACCACTGGCTGGGCGTCGAACCCGGCACCGGCCGCGACCTGTTCGTCCGGCTCCTGTACGGCGCCCGGATCTCCCTCCTCGTCGCCGTCGGCGCCACCGCCGTCCAGATCCTCATCGGCGTCCTCGTCGGACTCGTCGCCGGGCTCGGCGGCCGCTGGATCGACGGCGTCCTCGGCCGGATCACCGACGTGCTCGTCGCCCTGCCGATGCTGGTCCTCGCCGTCGCGCTGACCGCCGTCGTCCCGCGCGACTTCCCCCGGCCCCTGCTGCTGATCCTCGTCATCGGCTTCCTCGGCTGGGCCGGGACCTCCCGGATCGTCCGCGCCCAGACCCTCACCCTCAGAAGCCTCGACTTCGTCGCGGCCTCCCGCCTGGCGGGCTCGGGGCCGTGGCGGACCGCACGGCGCGAACTCCTGCCCTCCCTCGCCGCCCCCGTCATCACGTACGCGGCGATCCTCGTCCCCACCAACATCGTCGTCGAGGCGTCCCTCTCCTTCCTCGGCGTGGGCGTCACCCCGCCCACCCCGTCCTGGGGACAGATGCTGTCGAGCGCCCAGACCTGGTTCCGGGCCGACCCCGCGTACGTCCTGCTGCCCGCCGGACTGCTCTTCGTCACCGTGCTCGCCTTCACCGTCCTCGGCGACGCGGTCCGCACGGCCCTCGACCCGCGCGAGGCGAGCCGGCTCGCCGTGGGCACCCGTAAGGAGACCTCCCGATGACCCGCTTCGTCCTCAAGCGGCTCGCGGGTGCCGTGCTCGTCCTCCTGGCGCTCTCGGTCCTCGTGTACTCGCTCTTCTACCTGGCCCCCGGCGACCCCGCCCGGCTCGCCTGCGGAGAGCGCTGCAACCCCCAGCAGATCGCCCAGGTCCGCGAACAGCTCGGCCTGAACGACAGCATGGTCACCCAGTACCTGCACTTCCTCCAGGGCGTGTTCACCGGCCGCGACTACTCCACCGGCACCTCCCTCGTCCACTGCGACGCGCCCTGCCTCGGCCTCTCCTACCAGAGCGACCAGCAGGTCACCCAGCTCGTCCTGGAACGGCTCCCCGCCACCGCCTCCCTCGTCGTGGGTGCCCTGGCCGTCTGGCTGGTCGTCGGCGTCGGCACCGGAGTGCTCTCCGCGCTCCGCCGGGGCGGCCCCACCGAGCGGATCCTGACCCTGCTCACCCTCGCCGGGAGCGGCACCCCCGTCTTCATCCTCGGCCTGCTGCTCCTCATGGCCGTCTGCGCCTACCTCCAGTGGCTGCCCTTCCCCAGCTACGTGCCGTTCGGCGAGAACCCCGAGCAGTGGGGCTGGAACCTGCTCCTTCCCTGGCTCACCCTCGGCCTCTTCGAATCCGCCAAGTACGCCCGGCTCACCCGGAGCGCCACCCTGGAGACGCTCGCCGAGGACCACATCCGCACCTTCCGCGCCTACGGGGTGGGGGAGCGGTCCGTCGTCACCCGCCACGCGCTGCGCGGCGCCGTCCCGCCGGTCATCGCGATCAGCGCCGTCGACCTCGGCTCGATGTTCGGCGGGGCCGTCCTCACCGAGTCCCTCTTCGGCATCCCCGGGCTCGGCAAGACCCTCATCGACGGGGTGCGCGCGATCGACCTGCCCGTCGTGGTGGGCGTGGTCATGGTGACGGGCACCTTCGTCGTCCTCGCCAACGTCCTCGCGGACCTGCTCTACGCCGCCGCCGACCGAAGGGTGGTCCTGACGTGACCCCGATCGTCGAAGTACGGGACCTGACCGTCGAGTTCAGCCGCGAGGGCGAGCCCGTGCGCGCCGTCGACGGCCTCTCCTTCACCCTCGACGAGGGCCGCGCCCTCGCCCTCGTCGGCGAGTCCGGCAGCGGCAAGTCCACCGTCGCCGCGGCCCTCCTCGGACTCCACCGGGGGACCGGCGCGAAGGTCGGCGGCACCGTACGCGTCGGCGGCGTCGACGTCGCCGCCGCCGGGGCCGGTGAGCTGCGGAGACTGCGCGGCGGAGTCGCCGCCATGGTCTTCCAGGACCCGCTCTCCGCCCTCGATCCGTACTACGCCGTCGGCGACCAGATCGCCGAGGTGTACCGCATCCACGCCGGAGGCTCCCGGCGCGCCGCCCGCGCCCGCGCCGTGGAGGTCCTCGACCGGGTCGGCATCCCGGACGCGGCCCGCCGCTCCCGCTCCCGCCCGCACGAGTTCAGCGGCGGCATGCGGCAGCGGGCCCTGCTCGCGATGGCCCTCGCCTGCGCCCCCCGGCTCCTCGTCGCCGACGAGCCCACCACCGCCCTCGACGTCACCGTGCAGGCCCAGATCCTCGACCTGCTGCACGAGCTGCGGCGCGAGACGGGCACCGCGCTGCTCCTCGTCACCCACGACGTGGGCGTCGCCGCCGAGAGCGTCGACGAGGTACTCGTCATGCGAGGCGGCCGGGAGGTCGAACGCGGCCCCGTGGAAGGGGTGCTGGGCGCGCCGTCGGAGCCGTACACGCGCCGGCTGCTCGCCGCCGTGCCCCGGCTCGACGGCCCGGTGCGCGCCCCCCTGGCCAAGGGCGAGCCGCTGCTCGAAGCGCGCGAGCTGCGCAGGGAGTTCGGGCGCGGCGGGAGGGCCGTGACCGCCGTCGAGGGAGCCTCCCTCACCGTCCACGCGGGGGAGACCCTCGGCGTCGTCGGCGAGTCCGGCAGCGGCAAGACCACTCTCGGCCGCATGCTGGTGCGGCTCCTCGACCCGACCGGCGGCGAACTCCGTTACGGGGGTACGGAGATCGGCGCCCTCCCGGAGCGGGAACTGCGCCCCTACCGCCACGAGCTCCAGATGGTCTTCCAGGACCCGGTCGCCTCCCTCAACCCGCGCCGCTCCGTCGGCGAGTCGATCGCCGACCCCCTGCGCGTGGCCGGGGAGCGCGACGAGACCCGGATACGGGGCCGGGTGCGGGAGCTGCTCGACCGGGTGGGGCTCGACCCCGACCGGTACGGGGCGTACCCGCACGAGTTCAGCGGCGGGCAGCGCCAGCGCGTCGGCATCGCCCGCGCGCTCGCCGCCGAGCCCCGGCTGATCGTCTGCGACGAGCCCGTCTCCGCGCTCGACGTCACCACCCAGGCCCAGGTGACCGCGCTGCTCGCCGAACTCCAGGCCGAACTGGGCCTCGGGCTCGTCTTCATCGCCCACGACCTCGCGGTCGTCCGGCAGGTCAGCGACCGGGTCGCCGTCATGCGCGCCGGCCGGATCGTCGAACAGGGCACGGTCGAGGAGGTGTACGGCGCGCCCCGGCACGCGTACACCCGGCAACTGCTCGCCGCCGTCCCCTCGCTCGATCCGGTGCGCGCGGCCGAACGCCGGGAGCGACGCCAGGAGCTGGCCGCCGCTTGACCCTCCGTGACCGTTCTGCCGCTTAGCGCGACAGAACGCGACCGGGGTGGGAAAGTTACGTGCATTCACCCCTTCCGGTGGTGCGACGGACAACCGTCCGTCGCTCCACCGGTATCTCCGCTTACGTTCTTCCCGCTGCGAGTCGCCGGACCGACGGTGACCGGCGTCAAGGGAGAACGGGGGTGCGCTCGTGCGGATCGGACTGCTCACGGAGGGCGGCTACCCGTACGCCACCGGCGAGTCCGGACTCTGGTGCGACCGGCTCGTACGCGGACTCGGGCAGCACCAGTTCGACCTGTACGCCCTCGGCGGGTCCGGCACCCCGCGCCCGCTCCCCCCGAACACCCGCGTCGCGCGCGCCGCGGACCCGTGGAGCCCCGACGCCGCCCCGGCGGGCAGAAGCCTCCTCGAGCGGAGCGCCTTCGGCGACCGCGCCGCCCGCCGCGCCTACGGCCGCCGCGAGCGCCGCCGCTTCACCGAGGCCCTCCACCAGCTGGCCGTGGGACTGTGCGCGGAGCCGGCCGCCGGTGACGTCGCCTCCTCCTCGGCTCTCTCCGCCGCCGATCCCTCCCCCGCCTCCGGCCCCTCCTTCGCCACCGGGCTCTACGCCCTCGCCGAACTCGCCCGCGAGCGCGGCGGACTGCCCGGCGCGCTCCGCTCCGACGACGCCGTCCGCACCCTCGAATCCGCCTGCCGCGCGCCCGGCGCACGCCGGGGCGCGGCCGCCGCCGGACTCCCCGACCACCTCGCCTTCGTCGACCACCTGGAGCGGGCCCTGCGCCCCCTCTCCCTCGACTGGTACGCGGAGGACGCCCTCGGCGCGGCCGACCTCTGCCACGCCGCCGCCGGAGGCACCACCGCGCTCCCCGGCCTGCTGGCCAAACGCTTCTTCGGTACCCCTCTCCTCGTCACCGAGTACGGCGTCCAGCTCCGCTCCCACTACCTCTCCGCCGCCGGCGCCGACCGCTCCGCACCCCTGCGCACCCTGCTCGCCGCCCTGCACGGCGGACTCGCCGCCGAGGTCTACCGGCAGGCCGCGCTCCTCACCCCCGGCAACGCCCACACCCGCCGCTGGCAGGAGAAGTGCGGCGCCGACCGGGCCCGCATCCGGACCGTCCACCCCGGCATGGCGGCCGACCGCTTCGCCGAGGTCGGCGAGGACGAGGAGAGCGGCGACCCCGCCACCCTGGTCTGGGTCGGCCGCGTCGAACCCGCCAAGGACCTCATCGCCCTGCTCCACGCCTTCGCCGAGATCCGGGCCCGCCGGCCCGACGCCCGGCTCAGGATCGTCGCCGTACCCGTACGGGAACCCGGAGCCGGCGCCTACCTCGCCCACTGCAAGGGCCTCGCCGCCCAGCTCTTCCCCGACGAGGCCGCCGGGGCGCACGCCGTCGGCGAGAACCCCGTCACCTTCGAGGAACTCGGCGGCCCCGAGGCACCCACCCTGGAGGACACCTACGCCTCCGGCGCGGTCGTCGTCCTCTCCAGCGTCGTCGAGGGCTTCCCCGCCGGTCTCGTCGAAGCCATGCTCTGCGCCCGGGCCACCGTCTCCACCGACGTCGGCGCGGTCGTCGAGATCATCGGCGGCACCGGCCTCGTCGTCCCCCCGCGCAACCCCCGGGCACTCGCCGACGCCTGCCTCGCGCTGCTGTGCGACCCCGAGCGCCGCCACCGCCTGGGCGCCGCCGCCCGCGCCCGCGCGCTCGAACTCTTCACCGTCGAACAGAACCTCGCCGCGTTCCGCGGCATCTACCTCGAACTCCTCTCCCACGCGCCGGTGCGCCACCGCCCCGGCGACGGCGTGCCCTTCGCCCACCCC
Organism: Streptomyces sp. NPDC002057; assembly: GCF_040296665.1. Classification (NCBI taxonomy): domain Bacteria; kingdom Bacillati; phylum Actinomycetota; class Actinomycetes; order Kitasatosporales; family Streptomycetaceae; genus Streptomyces; species Streptomyces sp. NPDC002057. The sequence continues at coordinate 35,236 of NZ_JBEOXR010000044.1, read as the reverse complement.
GCCGAGGCGCACGTGCCGGGCAGCTGGGCGCAGAAGGCCGTGACCGCCGGGACAGGAGGCCCCGATGCCTGAAGGAGACACCCCCATGCCCGGCTCCGCCGCCCCGACGAGCCCCGGCGCCTGGGACGCCCGCTCCGAGGCCCTCCTCGGCGCCCCCGCACCGGCCCCCCGCGCCGTGACGGGCCTCGACCCCCGCACCCCCGACGACACCGCCGACCCCCCACCGTCCGGGATAGCCCCGGCCCCGGGGGAGGCCGCCGCGATGCCCCCACGACCGGAGACGGCGGGGGAGCCGACCGCCCCGGTCCCCACCGCCGCCCCCGTCGCACCCGCACCGGCCCCGGCCGGGCCCCCGGCCGACCGGGAGCGGATCGCCCCCGCCCCCCGCGCCCGGCGCGGGAACGCCGACCCCGTGAAAGTCCTCATGCACCGTCACCGGGAGCTCTGCGAACGGGCCGTCGACCCGCTGGAGATCGCCGCCGGCCTCGAAGCCCAGGGATTCACCGACCGGACCGCCGCACGGTTCCGGCACCGGGACGTCTTCTCGCTGGCCGAGGAGCTGTACGTCCGCGTGCCCCGCGGCACCGACACCGCCACGGCACCGGCGTCCACGGCACTCCGTACCGACGCGTGGCTGCTCGCCGCCCTCACCCCCGGCGCCGCCGCCGCCCTCACCGGCATCGGGCTCGCCGTCACCCACGGGCCCGTGCGCCTCGCCGTCGGCGCGACCGGGGCCCTGCTGCTCGCCGGGGCGCTCCTGTTCGCCGTCCGGCGCGGCCCCTTCCGCGCCCCCGAAGGCCGGGGCGTGCCCGCCGCCCGCCTCTGGACCCTCTGGCTCCTGGCGTACGCGGTCGGCGGCGACGGACTCCTGACCCAGGTGCTCGGCGGCGGCCCCGACGGCCTCTGGGAGCTGACCCCCGGCCCCCTCCTGGGCCTCGCCCTCGCCGTCGCCCCCGCCGCCTGGTGCGCCCGGCTCTTCGCCGACCGGGCACGCCGCCGGATCGCCGACAGCCGGGGCCTCGCCGACTTCGCCGCCGCCGCCCGGCCGCTGCTCCTCGGCACCGTGACCCTCCAACTCCTCGCCCTGACCGCCCTGCTCGGGCTCACCGGGTTCAGCCCCGGGGCCCTGGCCCTCGGCGCCCTCCTGCTGTTCGCCCGGCTCCTCACCGTCCACGGCTTCCCCGAGACGGCCGCCGCCGCCCTCGCCGCCGCCAGCGCCGCCGAGGCGCTCGCCCTCGCGAGCGTCCTCGCCGCCCGAGTCCCCCTCCCCGGCTTCGACGCGCTCGCCGTGCCCGTGCGGGCCGTCGTCGACGCCGGGGGCCCCGGAGCCGTACCCACCCTCGTCTGCGGCGCCGCCGCGCTCGGCCTGCTGGCCCACGCGACCGGCTCCCTCGCCCGGGCCTCGGCCCACGCCACCCCGTGAGAACCCGCCGCGACCCCCGCCGGAGGCCGGGCGGCCGCAGCGTCCCCCATCCCGCCGAGCCTCCCGTCAGGAAACCTCTTCGCACCCGCGGAGCCGACGCCGCGGGCGCGCCCCGTCACCTCTCCCACCACCCCGCAAGGAGTTCGAAGACCATGACCCCGCAACCCCAAGGAACGGCCGGTCGGCACGAAGGGGCCGCGCGATGAGGGTGCTACTGCTCGGAGCCAACGGCTTCATCGGCCGATTCGTCGCCGACCGGCTGCTCGCCGACCCGGCCGTCCACCTCACCGCGCTCGGCCGGGGCGACGACGCCGACGTGCGCTTCGACCTCGCCTCCGGCAGCCCGGGAGCGCTGACCCGCTTCCTCGACGCCGTCCACCCCGGGGTCGTCGTCAACTGCGCGGGCGCCACCCGCGGCGGCGCCCGCGACCTGACCCGGCACAACACCGTGGCCGTCGCCACGGTCTGCGAGGCCCTGCGGCGCAGCGGCTGCGGCGCCCGGCTCGTCCAGGTCGGCTGCGCCTCGGAGTACGGGCCGAGCCAGCCCGGCTCCTCCACCGCCGAGGACGCCGTCCCCCGCCCCGGCGGCCCGTACGGGGTGTCGAAGCTGGCGGCGACCGAACTGGTCCTCGGCTCGGGGCTCGACGCCGTCGTCCTCCGGGTGTTCTCGCCCGTGGGCCCCGGCACCCCCGCCGGCTCGCCGCTCGGCCGCCTCGCCGAGGCGATGCGCCGGGCCATGCAGGCCGGGGACGGGGAGCTCAAGCTCAGCGGCCTCGGCGTGCAGCGGGACTTCGTCGACGTCCGGGACGTCGCGCGGGCCGTCCACGCGGCCTCGCTCTCCGCCGCCCAGGGCGTCGTCAACATCGGCACCGGCCGCGCGGTCCGGCTCCGCGACGCCGCCGCCGTCCTGGCCAGGGTCGCCGGATACTCCGGCAACCTGCACGAGCTGGACGCCCCGCACGGCATGCCGCAGCGCCCGATGATCGGCGCCCCCCGCACCGAGGGGACCATCGCCGACCAGCTGGCCTCCGCCCCCTACCCGTACCCCGACGGCTGCGGACCCTGGCAGCAGGCCGACGTCCGGACCGCCCGCGACCGGCTCGGCTGGCGGCCCCGGATCAACCTGGAGGAGTCCCTCGCCGACATCTGGATGGAGGCGGCGTGTCGCATCTGACGGCGACCGGGGCGGTCCAGGCGCTCGGGGTGGGCGTGCCCGGCTACGCCCACCCGCTGCTCGCCCCGGTCGAGTGGGGCGAGCTGACCCGCCCCGGGACCCCGCTGCACTGGGCGGTGCTCAACGTGGCGGAGGGGCCGGGCAGCCGTCCCGACCCGCACTGCCTGGAGGCGGCGGGCAGGCTCCGCAGCGCCGGGGTCCGGGTCCTCGGGCACCTGGACGCGGCCCACGGCTCCCGGCCGTTCGGGGAGCTCGTCACGGACGCCCACCGCTTCCTCGACTGGTACAAGGTGGACGGCTACTACCTGGACCGCTGCCCCGCGGACCGGGCGGACCTGGCCGGGGTGCGGCGGGTCACGGCGACCCTGGAGGCGATCCTCGGCGGCGAGGCCCATCTCGTCCTCGGCCACGGCACCCACCCCCACCCGGGGTACGCCGAGACCGCCGACCAGCTGGTCACGTTCTCCGGCTCCTGGGTGGACTACCGCTGGTCGCAGGTGGCGGAGTGGACCGCCGAGTACACGGAGACGAAGTTCGTCCACCTCGTGCACGGAGTGCCGCGCACCCACCTGGAGGAGGCGCTGCGGATCGCCCGCTGGCAGGGGGCCGGGACGATCTTCTTCACCGACCGGACGGGGGCCTCGGGACAAACCGCCGCATTCCACTCGCTGCCCGGCTACTGGGACGAAATTGTCTCGCGGATCGGACCGGGTGTCTCGGAATGAGGAGGAGCGTGGCAGTGTTACGGGGAGAACAACCGTACTGACATACCGACAACCGGAGTCCCCGTGTCGCTGCCACCCCTGGTCGAGCCGGCTGCCGAGCTCACCGTAGACGAGGTCCGCAGGTACTCCCGCCACCTGATCATCCCGGACGTCGGGATGGACGGGCAGAAGCGGCTGAAGAACGCCAAGGTGCTGTGTGTCGGCGCCGGTGGCCTCGGCTCGCCGGCGCTGATGTACCTGGCCGCCGCCGGCGTGGGCACGCTCGGCATCGTGGAGTTCGACGAGGTCGACGAGTCGAACCTCCAGCGCCAGATCATCCACAGCCAGGCCGACATCGGCCGCTCCAAGGCGGCGTCGGCGCGCGACAGCGTGCTCGGCATCAACCCGTACGTGAACGTGGTCCTTCACGAGGAGCGGCTCGAAGCCGAGAACGTGATGGAGATCTTCGGTCAGTACGACCTGATCGTCGACGGCACGGACAACTTCGCCACCCGTTACCTGGTGAACGACGCCTGCGTGCTGCTGAACAAGCCGTACGTCTGGGGCTCGATCTACCGCTTCGACGGCCAGGCGTCCGTCTTCTGGTCCGAGTACGGCCCCTGCTACCGCTGCCTCTACCCGGAGCCCCCGCCGCCGGGCATGGTCCCGTCCTGCGCCGAGGGCGGCGTCCTGGGCGTGCTGTGCGCGTCCATCGGCTCCATCCAGGTCACCGAGGCCATCAAGGTGCTCGCCGGCGTGGGCGACCCGCTGGTCGGCCGCCTGATGATCTACGACGCCCTGGAGATGCAGTACCGCCAGGTCAAGGTCCGCAAGGACCCCGGCTGCGCGGTCTGCGGCGAGAACCCCACCGTCACCGAGCTCATCGACTACGAGGCCTTCTGCGGCGTCGTGTCCGAGGAGGCCCAGGAGGCGGCGCTCGGCTCCACGATCACTCCGAAGCAGCTCAAGGAGTGGATCGACGACGGCGAGAACATCGACATCATCGACGTCCGCGAGCCGAACGAGTACGAGATCGTCTCGATCCCGGGCGCGCGTCTGATCCCGAAGAACGAGTTCCTGATGGGCACCGCCCTCCAGGACCTCCCGCAGGACAAGCGGATCGTCCTGCACTGCAAGACGGGTGTCCGCAGTGCGGAGGTCCTCGCGGTGCTCAAGTCCGCGGGCTTCGCGGACGCGGTCCACGTCGGCGGCGGCGTGATCGGCTGGGTCCACCAGATCGAGCCCGAGAAGCCGGTCTACTAGTCGGCCGAACGAAGGGGCCCGGATCTCGACACGAGATCCGGGCCCCTTCTCATGCCCCGCCGCCTCTCATGCCCCGCTGCGGGCCGCCCCGCTGGAGCAGGTCTTGCCGTACGCGGGGACCTTGCCGGACAGGAGGTACGCGTCGACCGTCGCCGTCACGCACGACGACGTGCCGTACGCGCCGTGGCCCTCGCCCTCGTTGGTGACCAGCACGCCGACGCCCCCGCCGAGCTCCTTCGCCATCTTCTCCGCGCCCTCGTACGGGGTCGCCGGGTCGCCCGTCGTCCCGACGACCAGGATCGGCGCCGCGCCCGGGGCGCTCGCCTCCGGCGTCGCCCGCTCGCCCTTCACCGGCCACTCGGCGCACCAGCCGGCCGTGTCCCAGGCGAGGAACGCGCCGAACACGGGGGAGAGCCGGCGGAACTCCGGGATCAGCGCCTTCGCCTCCGCGGCGGTCGCCCGCGTGCTCGAGTCGGCGCAGGAGATCGCCCGCTGGGAGTGCGACTGGGTGGAGTAGTGGCCCTCGGCGTCACGGTCGTTGTAGTAGTCGGCGAGTTCGAGCAGGGCGCCGCCGCGACCCTTCTCGGCGTCCGCCAGGGCCTCGGTCAGGAGGGGCCAGTTGGACTGGCCGTACAGCGTCACCGCGATGCCCGTGAGCGCCAGGCCCTCGGTGAGCTTCCGCTCGCCGACGGTCAGCGGCGCGCGGTCGAGCTTCCGCAGCAGGCGCGCGATCCGCTCGCTGCCGGCCTTCGGCGCCTCGCCGTTGCTCTTCAGGTAGTTGTCCAGGGCCCGCTGGAAACCGATCGTCTGGTGGCGGGCGTGCCCGACGGTGTCGGCGGTCGGGTCGACGACCGCGTCGAGGACGAGGCGGCCCACGTTCTTCGGGAAGAGGTGGGCGTAGGTGCCGCCGAGCTGCGTCCCGTACGAGATGCCGAAGTAGTGGAGCTTCGCGTCCCCCAGGACCTGCCGGATCAGGTCCAGGTCGCGGGCGGTGGCGGTGGTCGTGGTGTGCGGGAGGAGCGCGGCGGAGCGGCGGGCGCAGCCGGCGGCGAAGTCGGCGTTGTCCTTGAGGTACGTGGCCTCCTCGGCTGCCGAGTCCGGGGTGAGGTCGACGGTCGCCTCGGCGGCGGCGTGTTCGGCGTCGCTCCGGCAGACCACGCCGGAGCTGCGGCTCACCCCGCGCGGGTCGAAGCCCACCAGGTCGTAGCGGGTGCCGAGCGTGTCGTAGTCCTGCGCCACCTGCGGCAGGATGTCGACGCCGGAGCCGCCGGGGCCGCCGAAGTTGAAGAGCAGCGAGCCGATGCGGTCGCCCTTCCGGCCGGCCTCCTTGCGGATCAGCGCGATCGGGATCGTCGCGCCCTCGGGCTTCGCGTGGTCGAGCGGCACCTTGACGGTGGCGCAGCGCCACTCCGCACCGGGCCTCTCGCCGCCCTCGGGGGCCGCGCACCGCTTCCAGTCGGGGCGCTGGCCCGTCAGGGAGGCGGGCAGCGGGGGAGCGGCGGGCGCGCCGTCCGACGGCTTCGCGTCGGTGGTGCGCGGCGGGGCCGTGGTGGGGGTGGCGGACGGCGCCCCGCCGCCGGCGCTCGTACAGCCCGCGACGAGCAGGCCGGTGACGGCCAGGACGGCCGCGCGGATACGTATGGACATGTGTTCCCCCCAGGAGCCTGCAAGGCGGCCCATCCTAAAGGGGCCTCGGGACGGGGCTACTTGCAGACCGTGCCGGAGGCCGGGACCCTGCCGTCCAGGAGGTACCCGTCGACCGCCTTCTTCACGCACGCGCTGCCGCTGGTGTAGGCACCGTGGCCCTCGCCCTCGTACGTCAGCTCCACGCCGACACCCGGGCCGAGCGCCTCCACCATCGACCGCGCTCCCTCGTACGGGGTGGCCGGGTCGCCGGTGTTGCCGACGACCAGGATCGGCGCCGAGCCGGGCGCGGAGACGTCCGGGTTCTCCCAGGTGCCGGGCACCGGCCACTGCGAGCAGCTGGAGAGGGCCCAGCCCATGAAGTCGCCGAAGACGGGGGAGGCCTCGCGGAACTGGCCGAGGCGCTCCTTCGCCTGGCCGAGGGTGTAGCGCTCCTTGAAGTCCACGCAGTTGATGGCGGCGTTGGCGGCCTGGATGTTGCTGTAGGAGCCGTTCGGGCCGCGGCCGTTCATCGAGTCGGAGAGGTTGAGGAGCAGCGCCCCGTCGCCGCCGTCGGCGTCGTCGAGCCCCTGCTCCAGATAGGTCCAGTACTCCTTGGAGTACAGGGCCTGCGCGATGCCGTTGGTGGCCTGCGTCTGGGTGAGCTTGCGCTCGCCGATGCCCGCGATCGGCTTCTTGTCGAGGGCGGCGAGGAGGTCGGTGATGAAGGACTCGATCTCGGCGACGCTCGTCCCGGGCAGGGTGCACTCGTCGCCCCGGTCCACACAGTCCTGGGCGAAGTTGTCGAGGGCGAGCTGGAAGCCCTTCGCCTGGCCGAGCGCGCCCTCCTCGACGCCCGCGTCCGGGTCGACGACGGCGTCGAAGACGGCCCGGCCGACGTTCGAGGGGAACTGGTGGGCGTAGACGCCGCCGAGTTCGGTGCCGTACGAGATGCCGAAGTAGTGGAGCTTGTCGTCGCCGAGGACCTGGCGCATCAGGTCCAGGTCCCGGGCCGCGTTCTCGGTGCCGACGTGCGGGAGCGACGGACCCGCGTTCTTCTCGCAGCCGGCCGCGTACCTCTTCTGCGCGTCCGAGAGGGTCCGTTCCTCCGCCTCGTCGTCGGGCGTGAAGTCCAGGGCGTAGTAGGCGTCGAGCTCCTCGTCGCCGAGGCACTCGACGGGGTCGCTGCGGCCCACCCCGCGCGGGTCGAAGGAGACCAGGTCGTAGCGGCCGCGCAGCCCCTCGTACTCGTTGGCGAAGGCGGGCAGCCCGGTGACGCCGGAACCGCCGGGCCCGCCGAAGTTGAAGACGAGCGAACCGATCCGCCGCTCCCGGTCGCGGGCGCGGGCCCGGATGAGCGCGAGCTCGATCGTCTCGCCCTCCGGAACCGCCCAGTTCAGCGGGGCCTGGAGGAAGGAGCACTCCCAGGCGGCGCCGCCGGGCAGCGGCGAGGGCGCGGCCCCGCCGCCCTCGGCGGCGGACGGCGGCGGGCACGGCGCCCAGGACAGCTTCTGCGACGTCAGGGTGGAGAGCGCGGCCGAACCGCTCGGCGTCGCCGGAGCCGCCGCCTCGTCTCCCCCGTCCGAGCACCCGGCGGCGAGCAGCACGGTCGTGGCGGTCAGCAGAGCGGCGCGCTGGGCGGCGGAGATCGGCATACGCCCATGGTGGGTCGCGGGCCCGGCCGCCGCGCGGGACGGAGGTCCAAGTGGGTGGGCCCGGCACCGGCGCCCCGCCCCACGGCCCCGTCCTACAGCGCTTCGCGTTTCGTCAGCCAGTTGAAGCAGATCCACCCCGGCAGCACCGGGATCCACAGCGTCAGCAGGCGGTAGAGGAGCACCGCCGGGGTCGCGACCTCCAGGGGGAGGCCCACCGCGACCAGGCCGAAGGTGAGCGCGCCCTCGACCGCGCCGACACCGCCCGGCGTCGGCGCCGCCGAGCCGAGGGCGTTGCCCGCGAGGAAGACCACCGCCACGCTCGCGTAGCTGATCGACTGGTGGCCGTGGCCGAAGGCCCGGATCGAGGCGTCCAGACAGAGCACGAACGCGCCGGTGAGCAGCAGCATCCCGCCGATGCCGGTCAGCAGCTTCATCGGCCGCTGGAGCACGTCCAGCATGCGCGGGACCACGCCCGCGAAGAGCGAGCGCAGCCGGGTCGACACGAACTTGCGCATGAACGGGATCGCCGTCACCACGAGCACGAGCACCGCGACCGTGAGCAGACCGGCGATCACCGTCCTCGACGGTGTGAAGGACTGCGACTTCTCCGTGCCCGTCAGGTAGCCGAAGGCGAGCAGCAGCAGGATGTGCGCGCCGAGGCCGAAGAGCTGGGAGGCGCCGACGCTCGCCACCGCGAGCCCCGGCCGGACCCCCGCGCGCTGGAGGAAGCGGGTGTTGAGGGCGACGCCGCCGACCGCCGCCGGGGCGACGATCTTCACGAACGAGCCGGCGACCTGCGCCACCACCGTCCGCCAGAACCCGACCCGCTCCGGCACGAAGCCCAGCAGGCTCATCGCCGCCGCCAGATAGCTGACCGCGGAGAACAGCACCGCGGCCGCCACCCACCGCCAGTCCGCCTGGCTGATCGTCGACAGCGGCGTCCGGGCGATCTGCGACAGCAGGAAGTACGCGGCGACCGCGCCCGCGATCAGGCTGACCAGGGTCCGCGGCTTGATCCGCTCAAGCCGGACCGGCTCCACGGGGGCCTGCGGACGGATCAGCAGCACCTGCTGGCGGATCTGGGCCAGCAGGTCCTCCTCGCGGGCCTCGTCGAGCGCCGTGTCGAGGGCCCGTTTCTCGGCCTTCTTGTCCGCCTTCTTCTCGGCCTTCGTCTCCGCCCGGACGACGGTCGGGTCCGCGGCGGCCTCCGCGGCCTCGGCCTTCGCCAGCTCCCGCTCGTGCTTGGCCGCCTCCGACGCGGCGAGCACCGCCTCCCGCTCGCGAGCCGACCGCTCGCGGGCCAGTCTTCGCAGCGTCGCGCGCGTGGAGCGGCTCAGCGCGATCGGCTGGAGCAGCGGCAGACAGTCGGCGACCGTGTCCGGGCCGAGCACCTCGACGGCCGCGGCGACCGCCCGCTCGGCCCCGACCCGCAGACCCAAGGTGGTGAGCAGCTGGGCGATGTCCATCCGCAGGATCAGGTCGCCGGCGGCGATCTCGCCGCCCCGCAGATCGGTGAGGATCACCCTGCCGGAACGATCCACCAGAATCGCGTCGCCCGTGAGCCTGCGGTGCGCGATCCGGCGCGACTGGAGCGCCCGCACCTGCCGGAAGGCGCTGCGGACCAGCTCGTCGGTGATGTCGTCGTCGTCCAGCGAGTCCAGGCTCCGGCCGCCGATGTGCTCGTACACGAGCATCACGGCGTCCGGGCCGAGCTCCGAGGTGGCGATCAGCTTCGGCGCGTTCGCCCCGGCGGCGATCGCCGCGTACGCGAGGAGCGCCTCCTGTTCCAGGGCTTGGCGCAGCGAGACGATCGAGCGGCGGGTGGTGATCGTCCGCAGGGTGATCCGCCGCCACGCGCGGTAGAAGAAGCCGTGCGCCTGCTGCTCCCGGTCGACGACGGTGACGTCGAGCGGTGGCCCGTCCTCCAGGGTCACGATGTACCGGCGGCCCCGGTCCCCGCTGTCCGCGGAGTCGGGGACGCCCTCGGCGCGCAGCGCCGTCACCGGCCGGAAGCCGACCCGGCGCAGCCCGGCGAGGAGGGTCTGGCCGGTGGGCCGCACGTTGGGGGAGCCCACCGCGTAGAGCGTGCCGTACGCCACCGTCCAGCCGATGAGGACGGTCAGGATGATCGAGAGCGCGGTGGTGTAGCCCGCCACCAGCATGGTGAAGGCGTCGAGCAGCAGCACCACCCAGAGCGACACCCGCCAGCGCGGTCTGCGGGCCATGCCGACGGCGGTCATGTACGCGATGACCGGGGCGAGGTAGTTGTGCACCGGGTCGGTCAGCCCGCCGCCGGACTGCGGCTGGGTCAGCGCGTCCTGGATCGTGCCGGGCGCGGCCTGGGCGACCCAGAGGTCGGTGGCGAGGGTGACGCCGTGGGCGAGGACGGCGGCGAGGACGCCGTCCGCGATCCGCAGCCCGTCCCGTTTGATCAGGCGTTCGATGGCGAAGGCGACGGGGACGAGCAGGACGGCGATGGAGGAGACGAGACCGGCGATCTTGACGAAGACATCGGGTGCGCCGACGGCACCCTTGTTGATGTCCTCCTCCAGGCCCGAGGTCGTCGCGTGGGCGAACGCGGCGACGGCGATGACGAGCCCGATGGCGAGCAGACCGGCGAGCAGCCGCATCAGGTCGGAGGGCCGGTGGACGCGGGCGGCGAGCAGCGGCTCGTCGCCGGAGACCCGCTCGGGCACGTCGGGCTGGGCCTCCTCCGGAGGCTGCGTGTCCTGCCCCATCACCATGTCCGTCTCTGCATGCGCGTCGTGTCGTTCCCGTGCCGGTACGTCTGCTCGTACGCCGTCTGGAACGTGCTCTTGTTCTTGTTCCGGTTCTTGTACTTGTCGCTCTTGATCTCGTATCACCAGTCACCGCCCGCACGATGGTGGCACGAAGAGCCACCGCGCGGAGGCATCAGGGCCATGTCGGTGGGGTGAGGCAGGATGGGGCGGATGAGCGTGGAGGAGCCCGTGGGGGAGACCGGAGAACTGCCCGAGTACGCGGAGCGGGTGCTCGACGTCGCCGACGGGATCCCGCCCGGCCGGGTGATGACCTACGGCGACGTCGCCGAATGGCTGGGTGAGGGCGGGCCGCGCCAGGTCGGCCGCGTCATGGCCCTGTACGGCGGGACGGCACCCTGGTGGCGGGTGGTCCGGGCGGACGGCACGCTGCTCCCCGGGCACGAGCTGAGGGCCCTCGGCCACTACCGCGAGGAGGGCACCCCGCTGCGCGAGGCGGGCCGGGCGGCCGAGGGACACGTACCGAGGATCGACATGCGGCGGGCCCGCTGGGACGGAACTCACACCTGACGGCTCCGGCCGGGAGGCCACGGGCCGGGCGGGGCGCGAGCGGCGCCCGGCGGGGCACCCGGGCGACGGAACGGGGTACGGAGTACGGCTCGGCGACGGTCCGTTTCGCGTAACGTCGACGTTCGCGTCTCCCGAGGCGACGGCGGGCCGACGAGCCCGCCGGCCGTCCGCCGCGGACGGCCGCCTCACCCGCACCACCACTCCCACCAGGACCGGCGACCCACGTGAGTACCTCCTCGACCACCCGGCGTACGCCGCCGCACCAGGGACAGCCGTACCCGGGTCCGGGACGGCAGCGGACCCCGGGCGCGTACCGACTGGTGCGTACCACGCCGGCCCCGATGGATCCCCCTCAGCTGGACGCAGCCCAGCGGGAAGTGGTTGACCACACCGCCGGACCGCTTCTCGTCCTCGCCGGACCCGGCACCGGCAAGACGACCACCCTCGTCGAGGCCGTTGCCGCCCGCATGGAGAACGGCGCCGACCCCGAACGCCTCCTCGTCCTCACCTTCAGCCGCAAGGCCGCCGTCGAACTCCGCGACCGCATGGCCGCCCGGCTCGGCGGCCGCCGCCCGCCCCAGGCCACCACCTTCCACTCGTACTGCTACGCCCTGATCCGCGCCCACCAGGACGCCGAACTCTTCGCCGAACCCCTGCGGCTGCTCTCCGGACCCGAGCAGGACCTCGCCGTGCGCGAGCTGCTCGCCGGCCACATCGACCTGGAGAAGGCCGGCCTCGGGAGCATCCGCTGGCCCGACGAACTCCGCGCCTGCCTCACCACCCGCGGCTTCGCCGACGAGGTACGCGCCGTCCTCGCCCGCTCCCGCGAACTGGGCCTCGGACCCGACGCGCTCGCCCGCTTCGCCGAACGGGTCGGCCGCCCCGACTGGAAGGCGGCGGCCGGCTTCCTCGCCGAGTACCTCGACGTCCTCGACCTCCAGGGCGTCCTCGACTACACCGAACTCGTCCACCGGGCCGTACCGCTCGCCGGGAACCCCGGCCTGCCCGCGTACGACGCCGTCTACGTCGACGAGTACCAGGACACCGACCCGGCACAGGTCCGGCTGCTCCACGCGCTCGCCGGCACCGGACCCCGCACGGTGATCGCCTTCGGCGACCCGGACCAGTCCATCTACGCCTTCCGCGGCGCCGACGTGAACGGCATCCTCGACTTCCCCGCCTCCTTCGGCGGCGCCGGCGTACGGGTCCTGCGCACCGCACGCCGCTCCGGCGCGGAACTGCTCGGGGCGACCCGGTTCCTCGCCCGCCGGATGCCGATGCCCCGGCTCCCCGCCGACAAGGTCCGCGCCCACCGCGACCTCACGGCCGCCCGCGACGGCGGCGGGGCGGAGGCGTACACCTACCCCACCGCCTCGGCGGAGGCCGAGAACATCGCCGACCTGCTGCGCCGCGCCCACCTGGAGGACGGCGTCCCCTGGCAGGACATGGCCGTCCTCACCCGCGCCGCCGCCGCCCTCCCGTCCCTCCGCCGCGCCCTCACGTCCGCCGGCGTCCCGGTGGAGACGGACGCGGCGGACACCCCCCTGCGCCACGAACCGGCGGTCGCGCCGCTGCTCCTCGCGCTGCGCGCGGTGTCGACCGCGGGCCCCGTCACCGACGAGCCCGACGCCACCCCCGACTGGCTCCCCACCGAGACCGCCCTGGAACTGCTCGCCTCCCCCCTCGCCGGAGTCGACCCCGCCGACCTCCGCCGCCTCGGCCGCGCCCTCCGCGACGAGGAGCGGGCCGCCGGGAACAAGGTCCCGCCCCCCTCCGACGTCCTCCTCGCCCGCGCGCTCGCCGAGCCCGAGCGGCTCGTCGCGCACGACCCCGCCCACGCGCGCGGCGCGAAACGGCTCGGCGACCTGCTCCGCGACACCCGCACCCTCCTCGCCGACGGCGGCACCGCCGAGGAGGCCCTCTGGGTGCTCTGGAACGGCACCCCCTGGCCCGGCCGCCTGGAGCGCGCCGCCCTCCGCGGCGGCCCCGCCGGACGGAACGCCGACCGCGACCTCGACGCCGTCTGCGCCCTCTTCGAGACCGCCGCCCGCGCCGAGGAGCGCGTCGGCGGCCGCGGCGCCCTCAACTTCCTCGAAGAGGTCGACGCCCAGGACATCGCCGCCGACACCCTCACCCGCCGCCACACCCGCCCCGACGCCGTCCGCCTCATGACCGCCCACCGGTCCAAGGGCCTCGAATGGGACCTCGTCGTCGTCGCGGGCGTCCAGGAGGGCCTCTGGCCCGACCTGCGCCGCCGCGGCTCCCTCCTGGAGGCCGACCGCATCGGCCGCGACGGCCTCGCCGAGCCCCTCACCCCCGGCGCCCTCCTCGCCGAGGAACGGCGGCTGTTCTACGTGGCCGCCACGCGCGCGCGGGAACGGCTCGTCGTCACCGCCGTCAAGGCCCCCGCCGGGGACGGCGACCAGCCCTCCCGTTTCCTCACCGAACTCGGCGTCGAGCCCAGGGACGTCCCCGGCCGCCCCCGCCGCCCCCTCGCCGTCTCCGCGCTCGTCGCCGAACTGCGCGCCACCACCGTCGACCCCGACGCCTCGCCCGCGCTCCGCGACGCGGCCGCCCACCGCCTCGCCCGGCTCGCCGCGCTCACCGACGAGGACGGCCAGCCGCTCGTCCCGGCCGCCCACCCGGACCGCTGGTGGGGCCTGTTCGAACCGACGCACAGCACGGTGCCGCTGCGCGAGCGCGACCGGCCCGTCGCCCTCTCGCCCAGCTCCCTGGAGAACCTCGTCGGCACCTGCTCCCTCCAGTGGTTCCTGGGCCGCGAGGTCAAGGCCGCGGCCCCGGCCACCGCCGCCCAGGGCTTCGGCAACGTCGTCCACGTCCTCGCCGACGAGGTCGCCTCCGGCCGCACCCCCGCCGACCTCGACGTCCTCATGGCCCGCCTGGACTCCGTGTGGGACGCCCTCGCCTTCGACGCGCCCTGGAAGTCGGCCCAGGAGAAGGCCCACGCGCGCGTGGCCCTGGAACGCTTCCTGAGCTGGCACGTCATGGACCGCGGCGGCCGTACCCCCGCCGCCTCCGAGCACGGCTTCGACGTGACCCTGGAGGCCGGCGCGTACGAGGTCCGCATCCGCGGCTCCATGGACCGCGTCGAGACCGACGAGCAGGGCCGCGCGTACGTCGTCGACTTCAAGACCGGCAAGTCCGCCCCCACCAAGGACGAGGTCGCCCAGCACCCACAGCTCGCCGTCTACCAGCTCGCCGTCCGGGAAGGCGCCCTCGACGAGGTCTTCGACGGACGGCGGCCCGAACCGGGCGGCGCCGAACTCGTCCAGCTGCGGCAGGCCGCCCCCCAGAAGGAGGGCGGCGACGCCCTCCCGAAGGTCCAGGCCCAGCAGCCGCTCGCCGGGGAGTGGGTCGGCGAGCTGCTCGCCAACGCCGCCGGCCGGGTCCTCGACGAACGCTTCACCCCCTCCACCGGCCAGCACTGCACGACCTGCTTCTTCCGGGCCTCGTGCAGCGCCCAGGCGGAGGGCCGCCAGGTCGTCGACTGAGCACCCCGGCGCCGACTGTGCGGCGCGTCACGTCCCCGCCCGTACATCCCTCGCGCTCCCTCGCGGGTCACTCTCCTCGCACCGCCCGGCAAGGGCGGCGTGAGGAAACGCTGTGAACGATCGTTGTTGAGGAGTACGGGCATGAGGGCGAACAAGAGCTTCTGGGTGGCGGCGACGGTCTGCGCGGCCGTGGTCGCGGGCGCCACGGGCTGCTCCCAGGGCGACGACAAGGCCGCCGACCCCTTCGCCGGGCTCACGGCCGACGCCATCGCCGAGAAGGGCGTCCAGACCACCAAGGCGGCGACCGCCCTGCGCATGTCCGGCACCGGCAAGACCGAGGGCAAGGAGATGACCACCGACTTCACCCTCGACGCCAAGGGCTCCTGCAAGGGCACCATGGCCGCGAGCGCGGGCAAGGACGGCAAGGCCGAGATCCTGCGGACCGGCGGCTTCACCTACATGAAGGGCGACGACGCCTTCTGGCGTTCCACCGGCGGCGAGGAGGGCGCCTCCGCCGACGAGGCCGGGGCCATGGCCACGCTCCTCAAGGGCCGCTGGATGAAGATGCCGTCCCAGGGCGACGACAACGACCTCGGCTCGCTCTGCGACCTCAAGACCATGATCAAGGAGATGGACGACGAGAAGAAGAGCGACCGCACGGGCCTGACCCGCGGCGAGGACGCCGACGTCGACGGCACCCCCGCGGTCGCCCTCACCAAGAAGAAGGGCGCCGAGACCACCACGTTCTACGTCGCCAAGGAGGGCAAGCCGTACCTCCTCCGGGTCGTCGCCACCGGCGGCAAGGAGCCGGGCACGGTCACGTTCAGCGAGTTCGACAAGGCCCTCACCGTCGCCGCGCCGCCGGCCGACCAGGTCGTCGACATGGCGCAGCTCGCGGAGCTCTCCGGCTCCTGACCCGCGCGGAGTAGCGGGCACGCGCGCGCGGGGCGACTCTGGTGGACAGGGACCCGGAGCCCGGGAACGGTCCGGGAATCCGCGAGGAGGCCCGCATGACGTCCCACCGCACGCTCCGCGCCGCGGCCGTCGCCTGCACCGTCGCCGTCGTCGCCGGCCCCGCTCCGGTGGCGGCCTGGGCGGCCGGCACGGCCGCCCGGCCGGCCGCCGTGTCCGCCGCTCCCTCCCCGTCACCGGACCCGTTCGCTGACCTCACCGCCGACGAGATCGCCGACCGTGCCGTCACCGCCACCCGGTCGGCGACCTCGCTCCGGATGACCGGCCGGGTCGTCACGGACGGACAGCCCCTCGACGTCGACTTCGCCGTCAACGACCGCGACGAGTGCACCGGCCTGATGAAGATCAGGGGCGGCACCGCCGAACTCCGCAAGGTCGACGAGGTCACGTACATCAAGGGCGACGAGGCCTTCTGGCGCGTCTCCATGACCTCCCAGGGCATGCCCGACGAGCAGATCGCCGTCACGATCGAGCTGATCAAGGGCCGCTGGCTGAAGATCGACCCCGGGCAGCCCGGCAGCGGTGACCTCGAGAGCGTCTGCGACCTCGGATCGCTCCTCGACGACCTCGGCGGGGACGAGGAGGACCGCACCGGACTGACCAGGGGCCCGGGCGCCGAGGTCGACGGCACCCCCGTCGCCACCCTGGTGAAGAGGGACGACGGCGAGACCACCACCGTCTCCGTCGCCCAGAAGGGCAAGCCGTACATCCTGAGGATGGCCAGGGCGGGCGGCGGAGAGCCCGGCACCGTCAGGCTCTCCGACTACGACAAGCCCGTCCGGGTCACCGCCCCGCCCGCCGCCGAGACGATCGACCTCGCCCGACTCCAGCCGGGCATGCGCGTGTAGGGCACCCGCCTCGCGGTACGGGGCAGAGTCCGCGCCTCCCGGTACGGGGTTCCGGTACGAGCTCTCGGTACGAGGTCCCGGTACGGGGGCCCGCCGGCGTCCGGCCGGTCCCGGTGCGGGGCCCGTCGGCGTCCGGCCGGACCGGACTGTCGGCGGTCCGCGTTAGCCTCTTTGAGGTGACCGCACGAATCACCGACCCCGAGCAGCTCAAGGAGCTCCTCGGCATCCCCTTCACCCCGGAGCAGACGGCCTGCATCACCGCGCCGCTCGCCCCGCAGGTCGTCGTGGCCGGAGCCGGCTCCGGCAAGACCACGGTGATGGCCGCCCGCGTGGTCTGGCTGGTCGGCACCGGCCAGGTCGCCCCCGAGCAGGTCCTCGGTCTCACCTTCACCAACAAGGCCGCCGGCGAGCTCGCCGAGCGCGTCCGCACCGCCCTCGTCCGCGCCGGGGTCACCGACCCCGACGTCATCGACCCGGACAACCCCCCGGGCGAACCCCGCATCTCCACCTACCACGCCTTCGCCGGCCAGCTCCTCACCGACCACGGCCTCCGCATCGGCCTCGAACCCACCTCCCGGCTCCTCGCCGACGCCACCCGCTACCAGCTCGCCGCCCGCGTCCTGCGCGAGGCCCCCGGCCCGTACCCGGCCCTCACCCGGTCCTTCCCGACCCTCGTCACCGACCTGCTCGCCCTCGACGCCGAGCTCGCCGAACACCTGGTACCGCCCGAGCGGCTCCACGCGTACGACTCCGAGCTGCTCACCGCCCTCGCCGACGCCAGGCTCAGCAACGCCGAGCTGCGCAAGATCCCCGAGGCCGCCACCGCCCGCCGCGAACTCCTCGACCTCGTCGTCCGCTACCGCGCCGCCAAGCGCTCCCGCGACCTCCTCGACTTCGGCGACCAGATCGCCCGCTCCGCCGAGCTGGCCACCACCCGCCCCGAGGTCGGCGAGATCCTCCGCGAGGAGTTCCGCGTCGTCCTCCTCGACGAGTACCAGGACACCTCCGTCGCCCAGCGACTGCTGCTCTCCGGCCTCTTCGGCCAGGCCACCGGCGGCCGCGCCACCGGACACGCGGTGACCGCCGTCGGCGACCCCTGCCAGGCCATCTACGGCTGGCGCGGCGCCTCCGTCGCCAACCTGGACGACTTCCCCGAGCACTTCCCGCACCGGGACGGCAGCCCCGCCGACCGCTACTCGCTCTCCGAGAACCGGCGCAGCGGCGGCCGCCTCCTCGACCTCGCCAACGGCCTCGCCGCCCCCCTGCGCGCCATGCACGCGGGCGTGGAGGCGCTGCGCCCCGCACCGGGCGCCGAGGCCGACGGCAGCGTCCGCATCGCGCTCCTCCCCACCCACGCCGAGGAGATCGACTGGCTCGCCGACTCCCTCGCCCACCTCGTCCGCACCGGCCGCGAACCCGGCGAGATCGCCGTCCTGTGCCGCACGGCCACCGACTTCCCCGCCCTCCACGCCGCCCTCGTCGCCCGGGACGTGCCCGTCGAGGTCGTCGGCCTCTCCGGCCTCCTCCACCTGCCCGAGATCGCCGACCTCGTCGCCGTCTGCGAAGTCCTCCAGGACCCCGGGGCCAACGCCGCCCTGGTCCGCCTCCTCACCGGCCCCCGCTGGCGGATCGGCCCGCGCGACCTCGCCCTCCTCGGGCGCCGCGCCCGCCTCCTGGTCCACCGGGGCGGCGACGACCCCGACCCCGAGCAGCGGCTCGCCGCCGCCGTGGAGGGCGTCGACCCGGCCGAGGTCGTCTCCCTCGCCGACGCGCTCGACACCTTCCTCGACTCCGGCGGCGCCGCCGACGACGGCCTCGCCTTCTCCGCCGAGGCCCGGGTCCGCTTCGCCCGCCTCGCCGCCGAGCTGCGCTCCCTGCGCGGCTCGCTCGCCGACCCCCTCATGGACGTCCTGCACCGGGTGCTCTCCGCCACCGGCCTCGAAGTCGAGCTGTCGGCCTCCCCGCACGCGCTCGCCGCCCGCCGCCGCGAGACCCTCGGCCACTTCCTCGACATCGCCGCCGGCTTCGCCTCCCTCGACGGCGAGGCGAGCCTGCTCGCCTTCCTCGGCTTCCTGCGCACGGCCGTCCAGTTCGAGAAGGGCCTCGACAACGCCCTGCCGGGCGGCGAGAACACCGTCAAGGTCCTCACCGCCCACAAGTCCAAGGGCCTGGAATGGGACGTCGTCGCCGTCCCCGGCCTGGTCACCGGCCAGTTCCCCAGCGCCCGCGCCCGCGAGTCGTGGACCTCCCAGCCGCAGGTCCTCCCGCACGCCCTGCGCGGCGACGCGGACACGCTGCCGGGGATCGACACCTGGAACGCCAAGTCCCTCGCCTCCTTCAAGAACGAGATGCGGGACCACCAGCACACCGAGGAACTCCGCCTCGGCTACGTCACCTTCACCCGCCCCCGCTCCCTGCTGCTCGGCTCCGCCCACTGGTGGGGCCCGTCCCAGAAGAAGCCCCGCGGCCCGTCGGACTTCCTCCAGGCCCTGTACGACCACTGCGCGGCGGGCCACGGCGACATCGAGACCTGGGCGGAGGAACCGGAGGAGGACGCCCGGAACCCGACGCTGGCCGAGGCGGACCACGACCGGGCCTGGCCCCTGCCCCTGGACGCGGAGTCGTTCGAGCGCCGCCGGAAGGCGGCGGAACAGGTGATGACCCGGCTGTGGGCCCTCGCCCCGCAGGAGGGCGGACACCACCCCGCCACCACGGCGCCCGCCCCCCAGGACCCGCACGCCCAGGAGGCGCACGGCCAGGACTCCTGGCCGGACGAGGAGGAACCCGTCTGGGACGAGGACGAAGAGGCCCTCCCCGAGGACACCCACGCGGACGCCGTCCCGGCACCCCGCCAGGAGTCCGAGCCCCCGCCCCCGGAGCCGGACGAGGACCTCGCCCCCGAGGACACCAGAACCATCGCCTCCTGGGACCGCGACCTCACCGCCCTCACCACCGAACTCCGCCGCGCCCGCGCCACCACCCGCGACGTCCTGCTCCCCGCGTACCTCTCCGCCTCCCAGGTCCTGCGGCTCGCCGCCGACCCCGACGGCTTCGCACAGGAGCTGGCCCGGCCCATGCCCAAGGCGCCGCAGCCCGCCGCGCGCCGCGGCACCCGCTTCCACGCGTGGGTGGAGTCCCGCTTCGAGGAACTGCCGCTGCCCCTCCTCGGCCCGGACGAACTGCCCGGCGGAGAGGAGTTCGCGGGCGAGCCGGAGATCCTCGACGAGCGGGACCTCGACGAGCTCAAGGAGGCCTTCGCCCGCACCCCGTACGCCCACCGCACCCCCCACCGCGTCGAGGTCCCCGTACACCTCTCGCTCGCGGGCCGGGTCGTCCGGGGCCGGATCGACGCCGTCTACCGGGACCCCGAGTCCGGCGCGTACGAGATCGTCGACTGGAAGACCAGCCGGGTGCGCACCGCCGACCCCCTCCAGCTCGCGATCTACCGGCTCGCCTGGGCCGAGCGGCACGGCCTCGCGCCCGAGGACGTGGCAGCCGCCTTCGTGTACGTCCGAACGGGTGAGGTCGCCCGCCCCGCCCGCCTGCCCGGCCGTGCCGAGCTGGAGGCCCTCCTGCTGGGAGGGGCACCCCCGGACGCCGGATAGGCTCGGGGGCATGAGCGAGACCCCGGACAGCGTCGTCCACGCCGTGCGTACGTACATCGAGCAGCACCGTGCCGCCTTCCTCGGCGACCTCTCCGAGTGGCTGCGCATCCCGTCCGTCTCGGCCCAGCCGGAGCGGGCCGGGGACGTACGGCGCAGCGCCGAGTGGCTCGCCGCCAAGCTCACCGCGACCGGCTTCACCACGGTCGAGGTCTGGGAGACCGACGGCGCCCCCGCCGTCTTCGCCGAGTGGCCCTCCGACGACCCGGACGCCCCGACGGTCCTCGTCTACGGCCACCACGACGTGCAGCCCGCCGCCCGCGAGGACGGCTGGCGCACGGACCCGTTCGAGCCGACCGTGATCGACGGCCGGATGTACGCGCGCGGGGCGGCGGACGACAAGGGCCAGGTGTTCTTCCACACCCTCGGCGTCCGGGCCCACCTCGCCGCCACCGGCCGCACCGCGCCCGCCGTGAACCTCAAGCTGATCGTCGAGGGCGAGGAGGAGTCCGGCTCCCCGCACTTCCGCGACCTCGTCGAGACCCACGCCGCCCGCCTCGCCGCCGACGCCGTGATCGTCTCCGACACCGGCATGTGGTCCGAGACCACCCCCACCGTCTGCACCGGCATGCGCGGGGTCGCCGACTGCGAGATCGAGCTGTACGGCCCCGACCAGGACATCCACTCCGGCTCCTTCGGAGGCGCCGTGCCGAACCCGGCCACCGTCGCCGGCCGGATCGTCGCCGCCCTCCACGACGAGCGGGAGCGCGTCGCCATCCCCGGCTTCTACGAGGGGGTGACCGAGCTGACCGACGCCGAGCGCGCCCTCGTCGCCGAACTGCCCTTCGACGAGGCGGCCTGGCTGCGTACGGCGAAGTCCCACGGCACCCTCGGCGAGGCCGGCTTCTCCACCCTCGAGCGGGTCTGGGCCCGCCCCACCGCCGAGGTCAACGGCATCGGCGGCGGCTACCAGGGCCCCGGCGGCAAGACGATCGTCCCCGCCTCCGCCCAGCTCAAGCTGTCCTTCCGACTGGTCGCCGGCCAGGACCCGGCCACGATCGAACGCGCCGTACGGGAGTGGCTCGCCGGCCTCGTCCCCGCCGGCGTCCGGTACGAGATCGTCTTCGGCGCCCCGACCCGCCCCTGCCTCACCCCCCTCGACCACCCCGCCCTCAAGGCGGTCGCCGGGGCCATGAGCCGGGCCTTCGACGGCGCCAAGGTCCGCTACACCCGCGAGGGCGGCTCGGGACCGGCCGCCGACCTCCAGGACGTCCTGGAGGCGCCCGTCCTGTTCCTCGGCATCTCCGTCCCGTCCGACGGCTGGCACGCCCCCGACGAGAAGATCGAACTCGATCTCCTCATGAAGGGCGTCGAGACGACCGCTCATCTGTGGGGTGACCTGTCCGCCGCCCTCGGACAGGTCCCCGTCGCCGAGCGTTGAACCCACACACCGAACCGGGGGAGTTGGAAGCACCTGTGAGCACCTTGAAGAACGCGTCAGCGGACCGCCCGATCTCGCTCACCGCGCCGAGCGGCATCGACCGGGCCGCTCACCACCGCCTCGACGAGGCCTGGCTGGCGGCCGCCTGGAGCCACCCCACGACCCGGGTCTTCGTGGTCTCCGGCGGCCAGGTGCTCATCGACGACCTGGCCGACGGCACCACCGCGCTCGTCATGACCCCGGCGTTCGAGGCCCCGGTCACCGAGACCCACCGCTACTTCCTGGGCACGGACGCCGAGGGCGTCTCCTACTTCGCGCTCCAGAAGGACTCCCTGCCCGGCCGCATGGACCAGTCCGCGCGGCCCGCCGGACTCCGCGAGGCGGGTCTGCTGCTCTCCGACCGCGACGCCGGCCTCATGGTGCACGCGGTGGCCCTGGAGAACTGGCAGCGCCTCCACCGCTTCTGCTCGCGCTGCGGCGAGCGCACGGTCATCGCCGCCGCCGGCCACATCCGCCGCTGCCAGGCCTGCGGCGCCGAGCACTACCCCCGTACCGACCCCGCGGTGATCATGCTGGTCACGGACGAGAAGGACCGGGCGCTCCTCGGCCGGCAGGTCCACTGGCCCGAGGGCCGCTTCTCGACCCTCGCCGGCTTCGTCGAGCCCGGCGAGTCCATCGAGCAGTCGGTGGCCCGCGAGGTCTTCGAGGAGGCCGGAGTGACGGTCGGCGAGGTCGAGTACATCGCCAGCCAGCCCTGGCCGTTCCCGTCCAGCCTGATGCTGGGCTTCTTCGCCCGCGCCACCTCCTCGGAGATCACCGTCGACGGCGAGGAGATCCACGAGGCCCGCTGGTTCTCGCGCGAGGACCTCGCCGCCGCCTTCGAGTCCGGCGAGGTACTGCCCCCGTACGGCATCTCGATCGCCTCCCGCCTGATCGAGCGCTGGTACGGCAAGCCGCTGCCGAAGCCCGGCGACGTGATCTGACCCGGTCAGCCCGGCGACGTGGTCTGAGCCGGTCCCGCACCTGAGGACGTCCCCGCCCGCACGGCCGGACGGGGACGGCTCCGCGGCGCTCACCGACGGAGCAGGTGACGCCTGAGGCTCCGGCCGAGCGGCCGCTCGACGAGACGGTGGACCAGGTACGACAGCACGAGCATCCCGAGCAGCACGGCGGTGAGCAGCACCCAGGGGGAGACCCGCGCCCCGAAGCGGGAGAAGAACTCCCAGCCGATGACCTCGTGCAGCAGGTACAGGGGATAGGTCAGCGTCCCGGCCACCGGCAGCCACCGCCACCGGATGCCGGAGAGCCTGCCGGTCGCGACGAGCGCCATCACCCCGAAGAAGGCGGCGAGCACGACGAGGACGGGCCACGCCGGCCGGTCGCCGAGGAAGGTGAGCCCCTTGAACTTGTCGATGGAGGGCGCGAGCGAGGCGCAGTAGCAGACGCCGACGACGCCGAAGAGCATCAGGTTCGGGCGGAACCGGTACATCAGGTAGAAGGCCATGCCCGCGATGAAGAACCAGCTGTGCTCGGGCATCAGCAGCAGCCGCAGGGGGCCGGGCGCGGCCGGGGCGACCAGGGCACTCGCCGCCCCCCACGCGCAGCAGAACAGCAGCACCCTGCGGTAGGTCAGGCCCCGCCAGGCGAGCACCGTGAAGAGCAGGTAGAAGCGGAGCTCGGCGAAGAGGGTCCAGTAGACCGCGTCGACCGGTTCGACCCCCAGCGGCTCCTGGAGCATCGTCAGATTGGTGAGGATGTCGTTCCAGGGCAGGTGCTCGCGCCCGCCGGGGATCACCGCGACGGTGACGGACGTGGCGACGACGGCGAACCAGTACGCCGGGTAGAGACGCGCCACGCGGGAGACGAAGAAGTCCTTCACCGGCCTGCCCCAGCCGCTCATGCAGATGACGAAGCCGCTGATGAGGAAGAAGAACTCCACACCGAGGTAGCCGTACGAGGCCACGGAGTAGGTGTCGGGGAAGAGCCGCTCGACCGGCGCGGGCCAGCCCTCACCGAAGGCGAGGTAGTGGTAGCCGACCACCATGAGGGCGGCGACGAGACGCAGGCCGTCGAGGACGTGGAGACGTCCGCGGCCTCGGCCCGCGGCGTCCGGCCCGGTGCCCGGCACGCGGCTCCAGGACACGGGCGCGGCGAGAGGGGCAGGGGCTGTCTGGTTGAGCACTAGGCATCCCACCTGGATATGCAGTCGCAAATCTCGGTCGGGACGAGAGCATAGGGGGGCGGGTGGAAGCCTCACAAAGTCGGGGTGGTGTGTGACGCTCTTCACGTCGGGAGGGCGTTCTTGGGGTTCGCGCAGGCGAAATCCCGGTCGTACGGCACCTCCTGGCCGGTCCGCGTCACCTCCGCTCCTCGCGGTCTCCGCAGGGGCGTTTCGCGATCTTCACCCGAACCCCTCGGGATCTCCTCGCCGCCCCGGACGCGCCCCCCCGCACGCACGGAGCCCCCGACCGGTCGTGTCACCGGTCGGGGGCTCCGTGCGTGCGGAGGCCGGGTGGCTCAGACGCCGAGCGCCTGCTTCACCTGCGCGAGGCTCGGGTTCGTCAGCGTCGAACCGTCCGGGAAGAGGACGGTCGGCACGGTCTGGTTTCCGCCGTTCGCCTTCTCCACGAACGCCGCCGAATCCGGGTCCTGCTCGATGTTGATCTCCGTGTACGCGATGCCCTCGCGGTCCATCTGGCTCTTCAGCCGACGGCAGTAGCCGCACCACGTGGTGCTGTACATCGTCACAGTGCCCTGCATGGCGAGGCGCTCCTCTTTGGTTCGCTGACGGGTGCCGAGAAGAAGAACGTATGCCGTGTCCCGGCCATTCCCGGAATTCGTATGACCGCGGTCGCCGCCTGTGGACAAGCCTCCGCGGCGAGCTCGGCGGACCTGGCAGCATTGGGGGGTGACAGCAGCAACGCACTCCACTCTCTTCCCGCGGGTACCGGAGACGGCCGACGCGGTGCTCGACGGGCTCGACCCGGAGCAGCGCGAGGTCGCCCTGGCCCTGACCGGCCCGGTGTGCGTCCTGGCGGGCGCCGGCACGGGCAAGACGCGGGCGATCACCCACCGCATCGCGTACGGGGTGCGGTCCGGCAGACTCCAGCCCGCCAGTGTGCTGGCCGTCACGTTCACCAACCGCGCCGCGGGCGAGATGCGCGGCCGGCTCCGGCAGCTCGGCGCGGGCGGGGTCCAGGCGCGCACGTTCCACTCCGCGGCCCTCCGCCAGCTCCAGTTCTTCTGGCCGAAAGCCGTCGGTGGCGATCTGCCCCGGCTCCTGGAGCGGAAGATCCAGCTGGTCGCCGACGCCGCAGCCCGCTGCCGGATCCGGCTCGACCGGAACGAGCTGAGAGACGTCACCGGCGAGATCGAGTGGGCCAAGGTCACCCAGACCGTCCCCGCCGACTACCCGGCCATCGTCGCCAAGGCCCACCGGGACGCCCCCCGCGACCCGGCGGAGATCAGCCAGATCTACGCGATGTACGAGCAGCTGAAGCGCGACCGCTCGGTGATCGACTTCGAGGACGTGCTGCTGCTCACCGTCGGCATCCTCCAGGACCGGCACGACATCGCCGACCAGATCCGCAGCCAGTACCAGCACTTCGTGGTGGACGAGTACCAGGACGTCTCCCCGCTCCAGCAGCGGCTGCTCGACCTGTGGCTCGGCGACCGCGACAACCTGTGCGTCGTCGGCGACGCCAGCCAGACCATCTACTCCTTCACCGGGGCCACACCCGACCACCTGCTGAACTTCCGCACCCGCCACCCCGGGGGCACGGTGGTCAAGCTGGTCCGCGACTACCGCTCGACCCCCCAGGTCGTCCACCTCGCCAACGGACTGCTCAGCCAGGCCCGCGGCCGGGCCGCCGAGCACCGCCTGGAGCTGATCTCCCAGCGCGACCCCGGCCCCGATCCCGTCTACACGGAGTACGCGGACGAGCCGACCGAGGCCGAGGGCACCGCCCGCCGCATCCGCGACCTCATCGCCGCCGGGGTCCCGGCCGGCGAGATCGCCGTCCTCTACCGCATCAACGCCCAGTCCGAGGTGTACGAGCAGGCCCTCGCCGACGCCGGAGTCCCCTACCAGCTCCGCGGCGCCGAGCGCTTCTTCGAGCGCCAGGAGGTACGGGAGGCGGGCATCGCCCTGCGCGGCGCCGCACGCGCCGGGGGCAACGACTCCCTCCTCGACGACGCCGACGACCTCCCCTCACAGGTCAGGGCCGTCCTCTCCACCAAGGGCTGGACCAGCACACCGCCGGCCGGCTCCGGCGCCGTCCGCGACCGCTGGGAGTCCCTCGCGGCCCTCGTCCGGCTCGCCGAGGACTTCGCCCGGGCCAAGGCCGGCGCCACCCTCTCCGACCTGGTCGCCGAACTCGACGAGCGGGCCGCCGCCCAGCACGCCCCGACCGTCCAGGGCGTCACCCTCGCCTCGCTCCACGCGGCCAAGGGCCTCGAATGGGACGCCGTCTTCCTGGTCGGCCTCACCGAGGGCATGATGCCGATCACCTACGCCAAGACCGACGAACAGGTGGAGGAGGAGCGGCGCCTGCTGTACGTCGGCGTCACCCGCGCCCGGCTCCACCTCACCCTCTCCTGGGCGCTCTCCCGCTCCCCGGGCGGCCGCGCCTCCCGACGGCCCAGCCGGTTCCTCAAGGGGCTGCGCCCCGGTTCCGGCGGCCTCGGCGCGGTGAGCGGCGGCGGCTTCGGCTCCTTCGAGCGGCCCGCCGGAGCGGCCGGCCGGCGCAAGCCGCGCGGCCCCGTCCTCTGCCGGGTCTGCGGAGCGACCCTCACCGAGGCGGGCGCCATGAAGCTCATGCGCTGTGAGGACTGCCCCTCGGACATGGACGAGGCCCTCTACGAGCGGCTCCGGGACTGGCGCTCGGAACAGGCCGCGGAGCTCGGCCAGCCCGCCTATTGCGTGTTCACCGACAAGACGCTCATGGCCATCGCCGAGCGCGTCCCCACGACCGGCGGGGAACTCTCCTCGATCTCCGGCGTCGGCACCCGCAAGCTGGACCGCTTCGGGGACGACGTCCTGGCCATCTGCGCAGGTGGGGAGGGCGGGGCAGGAGACGGCGAGAGCTGAGGAAAACTCGTCGGAAAAATAGTTTGCGCCTGCCCCGTCAAGCCCCATAGGTTCTTAACCACGACAACAGCGGCTTCTTCGAAGCCCTGTCTTCGTGCTGTACTTGTCCAAATAAACACGAGGGTCCGGCTCGCACCCGAGCCCTCCGAGACGCCGAGAGGAGGCGATTCCAGTGATCAGCAACATCATTCAGGCCAGCTCCGTCACCACCGCCAGCTTCGTCAGCACCGCCAAAATGACCGATCGCTCGGCCGTCTCCGCCTGCACCCTCGGCCTCTCCGCCTCGGTGTTCGTTGGCACCGGTCTGCCCGTCTCCGGTCTTTCCGGTCTCGGCGCGCGGCCCGTGGAGCTGCGCAATGAGCGACCGACCAAGGCACTGGAAGCAGGAGCAGCCGGCAAGGCCAAGGCCTATGCCTTTGCGGCGACCGGTGCCGGCACCCAGCAGCAGACGACGACGCACCACCACATGATGTGGGCCTTCCGTGGGCTCGAACCCTGGAGTGATCCAGTCTGATCCGATGATCGGACCGGCGCCTTCAGGGCCGCGGAACCCCACCCGGGATCCGCGGCCCTTCTGTTTGTCCCCGAACGGGGACGACGGCCCGAAGGCGCCTCGGGACAGACACACCCGGTACCAGCCGAAAACCCGGTCAACAGGCCGGAACGACCAGACGAGGAAAGACCACCGTGCAACTCGAAGCGCACGCCCCGTCCGTACCGCCTTCCGAATCGATCCCCCAGCCCGGCCTCACGGAGGACCCCGCTTTGACCCCCCTCGCTCCCCTCACGTCGCTCACCGCGCTCGACGACGCCATCGAGAACCTCGGCGTCCCCGTCCCCTGTCGCGCCTACGACCCCGAGGTCTTCTTCGCGGAGTCCCCGGCCGATGTCGAGTACGCGAAGTCCCTCTGCCGGACCTGCCCGCTCGTGGCCGCCTGCCTCGCCGGCGCCCAGGAGCGGCGCGAGCCGTGGGGCGTCTGGGGCGGCGAGCTCTTCGTCCAGGGCGTGGTCGTCGCCCGCAAGCGGCCCCGTGGCCGTCCGCGCAAGAACCCGGTCGCGGCATGAGCGCCACCGGAACCATCGACCGCCCCCTCACGCACGATCCCCAGAAGCAGGCCCCGATGACCTCTTCCGCAGCCGAGCCCGCCGGCTCCGCGACCCCAGTCTTCTTCCCCTCCGCCGCGCCCACCGCGCGTCAGAACAGGACCCGTGAAATGCAACTCATCCCAGAAGCCCTGGCCCGTGCCCATATGCACGAGCGACAGCGTGAGGCCGACGCGGAACGCCAGGCCCTGCGCCTGGTCGCCGCCCGCCGCATGCAGCGGCGCGCCGAGCGTGCCTCGCTGCGCGCCCGCCGCGCGCTGGCCATGGCCGTCATGCACTAGTCGATCCCGCGCCCCCAGGGGCGCCCCCACGGGGGCCGGTCCGCGACGGACCGGCCCCCGCGGTGCGTTGGCGGGGCCACCGGCCGTTCGCCGGGTTATCGTCACGAGGGTGAACGACGCCCGTACCCCCGAGGGGCCCCTCGCCTGCGCGCGCTGCGGCAAGACCGCCGACACCCTGCCGCTGACCTGGACCTGTTCGGTGGAGAACGGCCGGCGCACCTACTTCTGCGAGGAGTGCGCCCGCGCCAACCTCCGCGCGATCGAGGGCCGCCTCGACTCGGCGTGGTGGTGATTCCCGGCACCGGGGGGCCTCCCCCCCGCCCCTCCCCCCCCCGCCCCTCCCCACCCCCTCCCCTCCCCTCCGTCCCCCGTTCTTCGGTCTAGTCGGCCGGGGGCGTCACGAAGCCCGGTAGCCACTCCTCCAGTTCGGCCCGCAGGCTCACCGTCGCGTTGAGCTGACAGAGGACCCCGATGGTGCTCAGCGTCACCCGGTGTATCAGCAGGTACGAGGGCGGCAGGTTGAGCTGCTTGCCCAACTGGTGCGCGGGGGAGCGGGGGTCGGCGATGCGGGCCGCCTGGGTGCGCATCCAGCCGCGGGTGAAGAGGAAGGACTCCGCCTCGGCCGGTTCGATGATCGGCTGCAGGTACTCCAGGACCGTGTCCGGGTCGAGCACGACGGACTCCTTGACGAAGCCGTCCGCGCGCAGCAGTTCGTAGACCGTCTCGGCCTCACCGTCGAGCGCCATCCGCAGACAGGTGCCGATCGTCTCCGGCAGCCCTCCCGGCAGCCGGTCCACGGTGCCGAAGTCCAGCACCCCGAGCCGCCAGGCCTCCGGCCCCGCGTCCTCGTCGGCGCCCGGCATCAGCCGGAAGTTCCCCGGGTGCGGATCGGCGTGCAGCAGACCGGTCCGCGCCGGGCCCGAGAAGAGGAACCGGGCCAGCAACTGACCCGCGCGGTCCCGTTGCGCCTCCGTGCCGTCCGCGATCACCTCCGCGAGCGGAATGCCGTCCAGCCACTCGCTCACCAGGACCTGCTCGGCCCGGTGGACCACCGCGGGAACCAGCACATCGGGATCGTCCGCGAACTCCTCCGCGTGCTTCTGCTGGGCCGCCGCCTCCAGGGCGTAGTCCAGCTCCTCGGAGACCCGGTCCCGCATCTCGGCGATCAGCGGCTTGATGTCCATGCCCGGGATCAGCGGGCCGAGCAGCCGGGCGAAGCGGCTCAGCTGCGTCAGGTCGGAGAGCAGCGCCTCCCCGGCGCCGGGGTACTGCACCTTGACCGCGACCTCGCGGCCGTCGTGCCACACCGCCCGGTGCACCTGCCCGATCGAGGCCGCCGCCGCCGGCTTGTCCTCGAACTCCAGGAACAGCTCGCGCCACTCCGCGCCCAGCCGCTCCTCCAGCACCGCGTGCACGGTCCGCGTCGGCATCGGCGGCGCCGCGTCCTGGAGCTTGGTGAGCGCCGCCCGGTACGGTCCGGCGATCTCCTCGGGGAGGGCCGACTCGAAGACGGACAGCGCCTGCCCGAACTTCATGGCCCCGCCCTTGAGCTCGCCGAGCACCTTGAACAGCTGCTCGGCCGTGCGCTGCTGGAGCTCGCGGGCGACCAGCTCCGCCGATCTGCCGCCGATCCGCTTGCCCAGGCCCCAGGTGGCCCGGCCCGCGAAGCCGAGCGGCAACGCGGCCAACTTGGCGGTCCGGGTGACCGCCTTCCGGGGAAGATCAGACATACGCCCCTCCAAAACCCAGACTGCCGTGCCGCGCAGGGCCGTTACCCCGCCATTGTGTCCTGCGTGCCTCCGGCTGCCGAGACGCGCTCCCCCTCTTCCCTGCGGGCCGCCCCGCAGGGGCAGGCCGGATGGGGTCTCAGCCGCTCCGCCCGCCACTCCGAGAGCGGCAGCGACACCTCCCAGCGGGTGCCCGTGCTCGCCGGGAGATCACCGTCGAGGAAGGCCAGCGCGTGCGCGGCGGCGAGGCCCGCCACCGCGGTCGCGAGGCCCAGGTCGCACGCGGGCAGCGGGTGCGGGGCGCCGGAGCGCCACTGGGCGAGCAGCCGGGGCCGGTCCGGCTCCCGGTCCGTCCGCGTCTCCTGGAGGCACCGCGCGCAGGCCGTGCCGCCCGGCAGCACGAGCGGCCCGACCGTTCCCGTCGCTTCGAGGACCCCCGCGTACAGGTGGGGGGTGCCGGTGGCGATCCACGGTTCGGCCGGCACCGGGTCCGGGACGTACGCGCCGAGACCGTCCCTCGGAGTCACCACGACGAGTGACAGTCCCGGCGGACCGTGGCCGTCACCCGACCTGGATCCTCCCGGGACCCCGGAAGTCCCCGACGCCCGTGCGTACCCCGTTCTGTCCGTCCTTCCCGTCCTGTCCGTCCTTCCCGTCCTGCCCGTCCGTTCCGCCGCTCCGGTCGTTCCGCCCGCTTCCCCCGTCGTCCCGCCCGTCGGGGCGGCGTGTCCGGCGCCCCGGGCCCAGCGGCGGACCAGGCGGCGGGCGGCCGTCGCCCGGCGCTCGCCGACCGCCTCGGACGGCAGGCCGCCCGGGGCGGTCTCCCACGGCTCGACCCGGCCGGAGTCGAGGACCTCGACCGTGCCCACGCCCGCCGCGGAGAGCAGGGCCGCCACCGTCGCCCCCACCCGTCCCGCGCCCCGGACCTGGACGCGCAGGGCGCGCCGGGCGTCCAGGGTCCGGGTCGCGCCGTCCGGTTCGGGGTGAACGACGGAGAGGGAGGACAGGTCGGCGCGGAGCGGATCGAGCGCGGTGTCCACCGCCCCGGCGGACGGCCCCGCCTTCCCCGGCCGTCCCGCGGAGGCGTCCGCGAGGAGTCCGGCCGCCGCCAGCCGGCCGAGGAACGCCTCCAGGCGTCCGTCCGGCAGGCCGAGCGCCCGGGCCTCGGCCCGCAGCAGCTCCGTCCCCCGCGTGCCGTCGAGCAGCCCGAGCAGGGTCCCGGTGGCCGCGTCGACCGGGCTCATCACCACCGCGTGCGCGGGAGTGATCCCGAACTGGACGCACTGGAGACTCCGCCAGGCGCGTCGCAGCGCCGGTTTCACCATCGGATGCATTTCCCCGCCCCGCCCTCACCACATTCATGATCGACAACGGCGCTTTCGCCGTCACGAGGTGAGAATGCCCCGCCGCCGTGACGGTCGCCGAAAGTTGTCCACAGGCGAGGGGATTAGTCATTCGAATGGTGCGGGGTGTACTCGGATCGTTGTCGAAACCACCCCGGAGGCGGGACTTCCCCCGCTGACAGCGGGTAACGTCGGGGCCGTGCCCGCCGACCCACAGCGCAGCGTGACCGACACCCCGCACCGCGGTGCGGGGACGAGTGCGGTCGAGGTCCGCAGAAGCCCACGGCGGAGCAGAACGGTCTCGGCCTACCGCGAGGGCGACCGGACCGTGGTGCTCATCCCGGCCCGGATGTCCGAGGCGGAGGAGCGCCGCTGGGTCGGCGTGATGCTGGACAAACTCGCCGCCCAGGAGAGCCGGAGCGTCCTCGGCGACCGCGAGCTGACCGAGCGGGCGCTGCGTCTCTCCGAGCAGTACTTCGGCGGCCGGGCCCGACCCGGCTCCGTCCGCTGGGTCACCAACCAGAACACCCGCTGGGGCTCCTGCACCCCCTCCGAGGGCAGCATCCGCCTCTCCCACCGGCTCCAGGGCATGCCCGAGTACGTCGTCGACTACGTCCTCCTGCACGAGCTGGCCCATCTGCTCGTCCCCGGGCACGGTCCCCGGTTCTGGCGGCTCCTGGAGGCGTATCCGCGCACCGAGCGGGCCCGCGGTTATCTGGAGGGCGTGGTCGCCGCGGCGCGGCTTCCGCACCTGCCCACCGCTCGCGAGGAGTGACGTCGCGGGTACCCGCGCGTGAGCGGGTTTCCCGATTCCGTACCGAAAACGACCTGCCCTGTCTCAATGTCGCACTCAGCGGTTAGCCTGGCGCGAGCAAATCGCCATTCGGGATGGGGGACGGTCGTAACGCATGGCCAGGGAATTCCAACGCGGCCACAAGGCCAAGATCAGTGATCTCACCGCGGGTACCGATCTCTACGTCGGTGTGCACATCGCGGCGCCCGGACTGAGCTTCGACATCAGCTGCTTCGGGCTCGACGCGGAGGAGCGGCTCTCCGACGACCGCTACTTCGTCTTCTTCAACCAGCCGAAGACGCCGGAGGAGTCCGTCCAGCTGCTCGGGGCGCAGTCCGGTGACACCGAGTCCTTCCGCGTCACTCTCGACCGCATCCCGGCGAACATCCACAAGCTGTCGTTCACCGCGACCATCGACGGCGCCGGCCAGATGTCCCAGGTCGGCCCCGGTCACCTGCGGATCGTCGCGGGCGGCGAGGAGGTCGCCCGGTACGCCTTCACGGGCGCGGAGTTCACCACCGAGCGCGCCGTGATGCTCGGCGACTTCTACCTGAAGGACGTGTGGCGGTTCGCCGCCGTCGGCCAGGGCTTCGACGGTGGACTGGACGCGCTCCTGCGCAACTTCGGCGGCGAGGTCGCCGAGGAGGAGCCCGCCGCGCCGCAGGCCGCTCCCGGCTTCGCCCCGCCGCAGCAGGCGTCGGCGCCCCCGGCCTTCGGCGCCCCCGCGGCCCCGGCTCCCGCGCCGGCCTTCGGCGCGCCCCCGGCGCCCGCACCGGCCCCGGCGCCCGCGTTCGGCGCTCCGCCGGCCGCGCCCGCGCCGCCGGCCCCCGTGCACACGGCGCCCACGATGGTGGCGCCGCTGGCGCCCGCCCCCGTACCGCCGCCCGCTCCGGCCCCCGCCCCCTACGGGCAGCCGCCGCAGCAGCCCCCGTACGGCCAGGTCCCGGGGCAGCCTCCGGGCCAGTACCCCGGGCAGGTCCCCGGCCAGTACGGCCAGGGTCAGCCCCCGCAGGCACCGCCCTACGGGCAGGCCGCCCCCGCCCCGTACGGGCAGCAGCCTCCGTACGGCCAGCAGCCCGGCGTCCCGCAGGGCGTCCCGGCCGCCGGAGCGGGGCTCGCCGCCGCGCTCGCGCCGTACAAGGAGACCGCGACCGGCGCCCGCTGGACCCCGCAGAACCAGCAGCTCATGCGGGTCGACCTCGCCATGGGCGGCACCCCCGTCCTGGCCCGCCAGGGCTCCATGGTCATGTACCAGGGCAAGGTCGACTTCTCCCACAAGGGCGCCGGCTTCACCGGCCGGATCGTCGGCAACGCCACCGGCCAGGAGATGCAGCTGATGCGCTGCTCCGGCCGCGGCCAGGTCTTCCTCGCCGAGGAGGGTGCCCACCTGCACCCGATCGAGCTCCAGGGCGACGGGATCTGCGTCTCCGCCGAGAGCGTCCTCGCCTTCGACGAGTCCCTCCAGTACGAGGTGCGGCGCATCGAGGGCCACGGCATCCCCGGCGGAGCCCTGTTCACCATGCAGTTCCAGGGCACCGGCACCGTCATCGTGAAGACCCACGGCGTCCCCGTGGTGCTGCCCGTCACGCCGACGACCTTCGCCGACTGCAACGCCGTCGTCGCCTGGTCGGCCGCGTCCCAGGTCATCCTCTCCAGCCAGGTGAGGCTCCGCCGCAACGCCTACCCGGGCCACAGCGGGGAGACCGTGAACCTCCAGTTCCGGGGAGCCCCCGGCAACTTCATCGTCGTCCAGCCCTACGAGGTCTGAGGGAGCCCGAAGTCATGAACCAGCAACTCGCGGGCTACGCCCCGACCCCCGTCGCGGCCCGGATGGAGAACCACGGCCGCACCATGCTCAAGGTGGCCATGGCATCCGGCCAGGACCTCTACGCCCGGACCGGCTCGATGGTCTCCTACGAGGGGTACATCACCTACGAGCCCAACCCGCCCGCCGTCCGCCAGGTCGCCCAGCAGTGGGCGACCGGCGAGGGCGCGCCGATCATGAAGTGCTCCGGCGACGGACTGCTCTACCTCGCCGACTACGGCGCCGACGTCGTCGTGATCAACCTCCAGAACGACTCCCTCTCGGTCAACGGCACCAACCTGCTCGCCTTCGACGCCCACCTCCAGTGGGGCGTCGAGCGGGTCAAGGGACTCGCCAAGTTCGCCGGCCAGGGCCTGTTCAACGTGGAGATCTCCGGCACCGGCTGGGTCGCCCTGACCTCGCGCGGCACGCCGATCGTCGTCGACTGCGGCCGCGGCGACGACGAGACCTACGTCGACCCCGACGCGCTCGTCGCCTGGTCGCCGGCGCTCAAGGTCAAGGGCAAGCGCAGCTTCAAGGCGTCCTCGCTCATCGGGCGGGGCAGCGGCGAGGCCTACCAGATGGCCTTCTCGGGCCAGGGCATCGTCGTCGTACAGCCGAGTGAGGACAGCACCGACCGCCTGCGGGTCCGGGGCTGAGGGGGAGCGAGAACACCATGCAGAGCCCGCTTTTCAACCACGCGGAACAGCAGAGCCAGGAGCGGTACGTCCTCCAGAACCCGCAGCTCCTGCGGGTCAGCCTCACCGGGCAGGACGACATCCTCGCCCGCAAGGGCGCCATGGTCGCGTACCAGGGGCTCGTCGACTTCGACGGCGAGTACAAGACCCCGAGCCAGCGGCGGGCCCAGGCCCGCACCGGCGAGGGCCTCGACCTGATGCGCTGCTCCGGCCAGGGCACGGTCTACTTCGCCAACCTCGCCCAGTACGTCCACGTCGTGGAGGTCGAGCAGGAGGGCCTCACCGTCGACAGCGCCTACGTCCTGGCGCTCGACTCGTCCCTCCACACCGAGGTCATCGCCGTCGACAGCCAGTACGGCATCTCCGGCTCCGGCAAGTACCAGCTCAACATCTCCGGCCGCGGCAAGGTCGCCCTCATGACCTCGGGCCAGCCGCTGATGATGCAGGTCACGCCCGACAAGTACGTGAGCGTCGACGCGGACGCGATCGTCGCCTGGTCCACCGGGCTGCGCGTCCAGATGCAGGCGCAGACGCACAACTCCAGCATCCGCAGCCGGCGCGGCAGCACCGGCGAGGGCTGGGAGCTCAGCTTCCTGGGCCAGGGCTTCGCGCTCGTCCAGCCCAGCGAGGTCATGCCCCCGCAGAACGCGGCCATCGGCCAGGGCATCGCCGCCCAGTTCGGCGCGGGCCAGCACGGCTCCCACGCGCAGAACCAGAACAACGCCTGGAACTAGACACGGGCAGGGCAGGGGAAGGGGGCGGTCGCTTCCGACACTGTCTCCGTCGTCGAGACCACCGAGGCACGGGAGGTGGCCCGGGTGGCGGTGGGCCGGGGCCGCGGGACGGGGGGCCGCGGTCAGCCGATGGCCGCG
>NZ_JBEOXR010000043.1:0-76209 GCF_040296665.1 Streptomyces sp. NPDC002057 | reverse complement strand
GGGGGGGGCCCCCCCCCGCCGCGGCGCCCCCCCACACCCCTGTGCCGTCGTGCCGGTGGTCAGAACGGGCGGCCGCCGAACGGCAGGCCGTAGTAGATGCCCAGTTCCTCGCGGTACCCCGGGTCACCGAGGTGCTTCTCGCGGTGGAACTCGGGGGCGTCCTTGATCTGATCCTTCGTCCGGTCGACGAATATCTTCCGGTCCTCCGGGTCGATCCGGGTCACCGTGCTGGCCGGGAGGAGAACCTCCTTGCCGAAGATCCACACACCGGTGTCGACGACCAGGTAGGCGTCACCGACCTCGTCGGAGTGCTTGTCGACCTTGCCGATGCTCCCGTCGGTCGCCTCCACCTTGTATCCGGTGAGGTCGGCACCGGCCAGGTGGCCCGAGGTCGACGTGTAACTCCACGTATGTTCAGTCACGCGAAAACAACTCCTTCGGTAAACCGCGGGCGACGCGGAACTTCCCGCCGCCTTTACCTTTCCGTACGACGCGCAGAGCGATTGTGGTGCGTACTCCGCGCGCTTTTCTCGTGTTCCGCCGGAATCCGCCTACCCCGCTTCGAACGGCTCATTCATGCCGCCTCTTCGCCGGGGAGCGGGGTTTCCTACCAGCGGTACCAGCGGCCCCTGCTGGACTTCGGACGCGCGACGAAGCCGAGCAGCCAGAGGACCAGCAGGACGACCGCGACCCACCAGAGAGCCTTCAGTGCGAAACCCGCACCGAAAAGAAGAAGTATCAGCAGAAGAACAAGAATCAGGGGGACCATGTTTATCAACCTCCGATGATCCGTCTGCCCCGATCCCTCCTTCACACACCTGCCGATAGAAGAGCCTCGGAATTCAGGAAGCGGCGGGGCGGGAGAAGCCCCGGGGTGAGGACATCGGTCCCGCACACGCGCGAGCCCTGGCACCGGGGGCGGTCAGCTCCCGCCGACGGCCTGGGGGCGGGTGGCGAGCACGAGGAGTACGGCGTCGACGCCGGCCATGGCCAGGACGGCCAGGAACGGCAGGCGGCCGGCGGCGAGACCGGGTGGTCCGCACACCGCCACCAGGCACAGCGTCAGGGTCACCGCGACCAGCACTCCCCCACCGGGGCTCAGGCTCCCCGTGGGCCCGACCGTCAGCGCCACACAGGAGGCGAACGCCAGGACGGCGGCCCACACCGTCGAAGCACGCCGCCCCAGTCGCTGGGGCAGGCCGAGCACACCGCCCGCGAGATCCTCCTCGATGTCCGGGAGGACGTTGGCGAAGTGCGCGCCGGTGGCGAGGAGGGCCGCCGCGGCGGTCAGCCACAGGGGCGGCCACGGATGGCCGGGAAGGGCCAGGGTCAGGAAGGCGGGCAGCAGCCCGAAGGCCGTGGTGTACGGCAGCCACGAGAAGACCGTGTGCTTCAGCCACCCGTTGTAGGACCACGCGGCCGCGACGCAGCCGAGGTGGACGACGCCGGGTCTCAGGCCGCAGGACAGGGACAGCGGGACGCAGAGCAGCAGGCTCACGACCGCCGCCGTACCCACCGTCCCCGGCCGGAGCGCCCCCACGGCCAGGGGCTTGTCCCGGCGTCCGGCGGCCCGGTCGCGCCGCAGGTCGAGCCGGTCGTTGCACCAGCCGATCGAGAGCTGGCCGGCGGCGACCGCGGCCACCGCCCCGGCCCCGGCGGCGGGGCCGAGCCCGACGGCGCCCGCGAGGAGCGCGGTGAGGACCGTGACCGCCGCCGCCGGGACGGGGTGACTGGCCTTCAGAAGGCTGACGAGAGGTGAGCGTTCGACGGATCGCCGTCCGGTCCAGGCGGCGGGGCCGTCGGCTACGTCATCGGTGGTCGCGGGCACCGCACCACGCTAGGCGACGGCGCGCCCGTGACGGCCCGGTTCAGCCTCTCGGCGCCCCACGGTCCCTATGTTGGAGCAATGACGCGCGTCCTCGCGGTGAGCACGGCCTTCCCGCCGCACCGCTACATGCAGCAGGAGATCACCGACGACCTGGTCTCCCACCTGCCGCCCGGGGCCGACAGCGGACTCCTGCGCCGGCTGCACGCAAGGGCCCGCGTGGAGACCCGGCACCTCGCCCTGCCCCTCGACCGCTACCGTGAGCTGGGCGGTTTCGGCGAGACCAACCGGCTCTTCGTCGACCTGGCGACGGACCTGGCCGCCGAAGCGGTCGAGCGCGCGCTGGTCGAGGCGGGCGTGCGCCCGGAGGAGATCGACCTGGTCGTGTCGACGACCGTGACGGGGATCGCGGCCCCCTCCCTGGAGGCCCGCGTCGCCGCACGGATCGGCCTGCGGCCCGACGTCAAGCGGATGCCCCTGTTCGGTCTCGGGTGTTCCGGAGGGGCCGCCGGGCTGGCCCGCGTCCACGACTACCTCGGCGTCCGGCCCGATGCCACCGCCCTCCTGGTCTCGACCGAGCTGTGCTCACTGACCCTGCAGCGCACGGACCTTTCGGCGGCGAACCTGGTGGCGGGCAGTCTGTTCGGGGACGGCGCCGCCGCACTCGTGGCCGCGGGCGGCGGCCGGGCCTCCGCCGCACCGGGCCGGACCGCCGCCGCCGGACCGACGGTGGTGGCCACCCGCAGCCGTCTGTACCCGGGGACCGAGCACCTGCTGGGCTGGGACGTCGGGGAGTGGGGCTTCCGCATGGTGCTGGGTCCCGAACTTCCCGAGCTCGTGCGACTGCACGTGACCGAGGAGATCGAGTCCTTCCTCGCCGAGCACGACCTCAAGCCCACGGATGTCACGGCATGGATCTGTCACCCCGGCGGCCCCAGGATCCTGGACGCGCTCACGGAGGAGCTCGGACTGCCGGACTCGGCCCTGGCCGCGAGCCGCCGTGCCCTGGCCGCCACGGGGAACCTGTCCTCCGCGTCGGTGCTGCAGATCCTGAACGACACCCTCGGCGACCGGCCGCCAGCCGGAACGACCGGCCTGATGGTCGCCCTGGGGCCCGGCTTCGCCTCCGAACTCGTTCTGCTGGCCTGGGGAGAGTGACATGACGCCGTACACCGTCCTGATCCTTCTGGTCGTCGCCGAGCGCGGCGCGGAACTCGCCGTGGCCCGCCGCAACGGCGCCTGGAGCCGGGCCCGGGGCGGCCTCGAACACGGCGCCGGGCACTACCCGGCCATGGTGCTCCTGCACGCCGCGCTCCTCCTCGGCTGCCTCGTCGAGCCCTGGGCCGCCGACCGGCCCTTCCTGCCGCTCCTCGGCTGGACCGCGCTCGCCCTCGCCCTCGCCGCCCAGGGGCTGCGGTGGTGGTGCATCCTCACCCTCGGCCCCCGCTGGCACACCCGCGTGCTGATCGTCCCCGACCTCCCGCTGGTCGCCTCCGGTCCCTACCGGTTCCTGCGGCACCCCAACTACCTGGCCGTGGCCGTCGAGGGCGTCGCCCTCCCCCTGGTGCACAGCGCGTGGATGACGGCCCTGGGCTTCTCGCTCCTGAACGCGGCGCTCCTGACCGTGCGCATCCGCTGCGAGAACACGGCACTGGCGCCGTCACGCTCCCTCGCCTCCCCCGGCGCGGCGCTGTGATCGACCTCCTCGTCGTCGGCGGCGGCCCGGCGGGACTCGCCACCGCGATCCACGGAGCGCGATCCGGTCTCGACGTCGTGGTCTGCGAGCCGCGGCCCGCCCCCGTCGACAAGGCGTGCGGCGAGGGGTTGATGCCCGCGGCGGTACGGGCGCTCGGGAGCCTCGACGTGAGCGTGTCCGGCCAGACCCTGCGGGGCATCCGGTACGTCGACGCCGCGGACGGCCGACACGCCGAAGCGGTCTTCCGTACGGGGTACGGCCTCGGGGTGCGGCGCACGCTGCTGCACGAGGCGCTGACCGCCCGGGCCGCCCTGCTCGGGGTTCCGGTCGTGCCGCACCGCGTTCGCCGGGTGACCCAGCACGACGGCCACGTGGACGCGGACGGGATGACCGCTCGCTATCTGGTGGCGGCCGACGGGCTGCACTCGCCCACCCGGCGAGCGCTCGGCCTGACCGTACGGCCGAACCCCCGACGGCACCTGCCGCGGTACGGGCTGCGGCGCCACTACGCCGTCGAGCCGTGGAGCGACCTGGTCGAGGTGCACTGGTCCGCCGAGGGCGAGGCGTACGTCACCCCGCTGGGACCCCGGCAGGTGGGGGTCGCCATCCTCACCTCCCGGCACGCGTCCTACGACGCGCAGCTGGCCGACTTCCCCCTCCTGGCCCACCGGCTTCGGGGGGCCTTGAGGACACCGGTGCGGGGCGCCGGGCCCCTGCGCCAGCAAGCCTGTTCGCGCGTGGCCGGCCGGGTGCTGTTCGTGGGCGACGCGGCAGGGTACGTCGACGCGCTGACGGGGGAGGGCGTCGCGCTCGCCCTGGCGTCGGCCGAGGAGCTGGTGCGCTGCCTGCGCCAGGGCCGCCCCCAGGCGTACGAGCGTGCGTGGTGCCGCCTGTCCCGCACGTACCGTCTGCTGACCGGGTCCCTCCTGTGGGCCCGGAGCCAGCCCCGGCTGACGCCCCGGATCACCCCGGCGGCGGCCCGGTTCCCCCTCGTGTTCCAGCACGCCGTGAACCTGCTCGCCTGACCGGGGAAACCGTCCTGATCAGACCTGGCGCCACTTGGACTGGCCGAAGGAGAACACGCCGAAGAGGACGAGTCCGACGGCCACGGCCAGCAGGAGCCACGGCCCGGCCGGGG
This sequence comes from Streptomyces sp. NPDC002057, assembly GCF_040296665.1. Classification (NCBI taxonomy): domain Bacteria; kingdom Bacillati; phylum Actinomycetota; class Actinomycetes; order Kitasatosporales; family Streptomycetaceae; genus Streptomyces; species Streptomyces sp. NPDC002057. Next base: position 71,550 of record NZ_JBEOXR010000043.1, on the reverse strand, counting down.
TCTGCGCGAACGAGCGGATCGCGTCGTCCATGCCCTTGGCCTCATGCGGATCGGCCTGGATCGACGCCTTCAGACCGAAGAACCCGACGGCCGCGAAGACGAGTCCGCGCGCGACGCCGCCCACCGTGCCGGTCACGTCCATGAAGCGGCGAGACGGTATGGACATCCCCTCCCACGCCAGATGCTTGCGGTACTTCCGCAGCACGGCACGGCCCGCGATCCACAGTCCCGCGCCGAGGAAGCCCGTAGCGACCGCGCCCACCCACCACGGGCCGCCGGGCAGCTCCAGCAGACGGCTCGTGCCGTCCTGGCTCTGCCGGTCGGTCGAGCCCGCGCCGCTGCCCCGGTCGCCCGTCGCGAAGGACAGGACGAGGAAGGAGGAGACCCCGTAGAAGACGAACCGGGCGCCGGACAGGGCACGCTTGCCCGGCCGGTCGCCCTTCGGCCCGGCGACACCGAAGAGCGCCTCCGACAGGCGCCACACCGCCATGCCCGCGAGGCCGATGCCCAGCGCCCACAGGAGGACGGCGCCGAACGGTGTCGTGACGACCTCCGCGAGGGCCCCGCCCCGGTCGGCCTGCTCGCTCGTTCCGGTCAGGCCGATGCGTACGGCCAGGGCTCCTACCAGGAGGTACAGCACACCGCGCGCCGCGAAGCCCGCCCGGGCGCCTGCCCGTACGACTCCGCCGCGCGCCGCTCTTCTCGCCACGGCCGTGGACGACCCTGCTGTGGTCATGTTCGGTCACTCCCCTCGGTGTTGGAACTTCCGAGTGCCCCGTCTCCCCCGGTCGAACCACCCGGGCTCCGGAACGGCGGCCCGCGCCGTTCCCGTGCCGTCGGCGGAAACATCGCCCGGGGCGGGCCTCGGGCGCCCGGGCGGGGCGATACTGATCGTGGCGGTCGCCCCGCCGGCGTACGGGCTGCGGACACGGGCCCGGCCGGTGGGGACGCGCCTCTGTCGATGTCTTCGAGGGGAGCCGTTCATGACCACGGCGAAAGACCTGTTCCTCATCGCCATGGACCCGCGGCCGGACCGCGCCGTCGGCCAGGGCGACCTGTCGCTCGCGCTCGCGGGAGCCGAGCTGATCGACCTCATCGGTGCGGGGGCGGTCACCGTGGACGGCGACCGCATCGCGCCGGGCGGTCCTCCGGCGCCGGAGGACCGGCTCCTCGGCGAGGCCGCGGCGGGGCTCGCCCGGCAGGCGCCCCCCGAGCGGATCGAGGACTGGCTGTGGCGCCGGGGCCGGGACCTCGCGGCCACGTACCAGGCCGCGCTGGAGGAGGACGGTGAGCTGACGCGGAAGCGAAGCGGCCGGCTGTCCTTCGGCTCGGAGCGCGTGGAACCGGCCGACACGCCCGCCCGCCGGCGGGCCGCCGCACGCCGGGAGGAGGGGGAGCCCGTCCTGACGGCCCTCGTCTCCGTCCTGGGCGTCGACGGCGAGGAATCCGGCGACGAGCCCGGCCTCGACGACGAGGCGGTGACGACCGTGGTGGCCGCCGTCCACGACGCGGTGATGGAGCTGGAGGCCGTACGTCAGAGGCGGACCATCGAGAACGCGGCCTTCGCCAACCTCTGGCGCGGACCGTGAGGCACGAGCGGTGGGCGGCACCGGCGGCGTAACGGGCCTCGCCTCCCAGACCGGCGGGGCGGGGCCGTCCCGCGGCCGGGCGTGACCGCGCCGCGGCCGGGCGCTGCCTCCGCTACGGCTGAGGCCGCGCCGTGGAGAGGGGCTCGGCGATGTCCTCCAGCGACCGGCGCTCCGCCTTGACGGCGAGGAACGCCGCGACGATCCCCGCGGCGCACATCAGCCCGGCGCCGATCTGGAAGGCCAGCACCGCGTCGGAGACGACCCCGGACTCGGTGAGGCTCGCGAAGACCAGCGGACCGCTGATGCCGCCGGCGGCCGTACCGATGGCGTAGAAGAAGGCGATGGCCATCGCACGGGTCTCCATGGGGAAGATCTCCGAGACGGTCAGGTACGCGCTCGACGCGCCCGCCGAGGCGAAGAACAGCACCACGCACCAGCAGGCCGTGAGCGTGGTGGCGGTGAGCGAGCCCCGGTCGAAGAGCCACGCGGTGCCGAACAGGAGCAGGCCCGACAGGAGGTACGTGGACGAGATCATGATCCGGCGTCCGACCGTGTCGAAGAGCTTGCCGAGCAGCAGCGGGCCGATGAAGTTGCCTGCCGCGATGACGGCGAAGTAGTAGCCGGTGCTGCCGGTGGGCACGTCGAAGAAGGTCGTGAGGATCGAGCCGAAGCCGAAGGTGATGGCGTTGTAGAGGAACGCCTGGCCGATGAAGAGCGACAGACCGAGGACGGCCCGGCGGGGGTAGCCGCGGAAGACCGTCCTGGCGATCAGTCCGAAGCCGATGCTCTTGCGTACGTGGATGGTGATCTCACCGGCCGGCGGTGGCAGGGGGCGGCCGTGTTCCTCCTCGATCTCCTCCTCGACCGTCGACACCAGCTTCTCGGCGTCCTCGCCCCTGCCGTGGATGAACTGCCAGCGTGGACTCTCGGGAACGTGCCTCCGGACCAACAGGATGACGAGCCCGAGGACCACTCCGAGAGCGAAGCTGAGCCGCCAGCCGACGTCCTTGGCGAAGATGTCCGTGTCCAGCATCACGACGGAGAGCAGCGCTCCGCCGATCGCCCCGAGCCAGTAGCTGCCGTTGATGATCAGGTCGACCCGGCCCCGGTAGGTGGACGGGATGAGCTCGTCGATCGCGGAGTTGATGGCCGCGTACTCGCCCCCGATGCCGAAACCGGTGAGGAAGCGGAAGAGGAAGAACCACCAGGACTCGAAGGAGAGCGCGGTGAGCGCGGTGGCCGCCAGATAGACGGCGAGGGTCACCATGAAGAGCTTCTTGCGGCCGTAACGGTCGGTCAGCCAGCCGAAGAACAGGGCTCCGGAGCAGGCCCCGGCCACGTACAGGGCGGCCGCGACTCCGGTGACCTGGGCCGCCGTGATGTCAAGCCCGCTGCCTTCCTCGGCGAGGCGGCCCGCCATGTTGCCGACGATGGTGACCTCGAGTCCGTCCAGGATCCAGACGGTGCCCAGGCCGATCACGATCATCCAGTGCCAGCGCGACCACGGCAGCCGGTCCAGCCGCGCCGGGATGGCCGTGGTCACGGTTCCTTGCGATGCGGGCACGGGGGCCGAGTGCGATGCCGCGTCCATGGTTCCCTTCCGGCAGGATGCCTCTCCCGTCTGCCCTCGCGCCGGTGAGGCCATGCCTCCCCCGCACCGGCAGACGACTTCCAGCATGCGGGCGGAGGGGAGGGCGCACCTCAGGTCGTCCGCCATCCGGGTTCGGCCATGGGCTCGCTGACGGGTGGGCCGTAGGACCCGGTGGCGGGCTCGGGCCGAGAATTCACGCCCCTCTCACGAAGGGGAGGCGTGAAATCCGCGTCCGGGGTTACGAGCGGAAGTACGGCGCCGCTCGGACGGCGGCGCGGCCGTGGCACCGGATTCCCGAGCGACGGACAGACGAGCACCTACGACAGGAGGAACTGATGCTGGACAGCTGGCGTGAACGAGCGGCCTGCCAGGATGTCGACCCCGACCTCTTCTTCCCGGTGGGGACCGGCGGACCGGCACTCATCCAGGCCGAGGAGGCCAAGGAGGTCTGCGGTCGCTGCCCCGTGCGCGAGGCGTGCCTGCGCTGGGCCATGGACGACTCCCGCCAGGTGACGGGCGTGTGGGGCGGCCTGCGCGAGGACGAGCGGCAGGCGCTGAAGCGGCGGATGCGCCGCCAGGCGAGCAAGGCGAGTTGAGTCCTGTCCCGACGCCTCTCGTCGCCGACGAGACATCTCAGAGCCAATGCCCCAGAGGACACCTCACGAAGAGACGTCACGGAGGAACGGCCTCACCCAGTGGTTCGGGTGAGGCCGTTCCTCCGTGTCCGCCACGGGTCCGTGTCCGCTACGGGGGTGTCCCGTGGACGTGGCCCGCGCTCACGCGTGGTCGAGCATGCCCTTCCGCAGCTGTGCCAGATTGCGGGAGAGCAGGCGCGAGACGTGCATCTGGGAGATGCCGAGCTCGCTGCCGATCTCCGACTGCGTCCGCTCCTCGACGAAGCGCAGGTGCAGGATGCGGCGGCTGCGGTCGTCGAGCTCGACGAGCAGCGGCGCGAGCGTGTGGAAGTCCTCGAAGAGTTCGAGAGCCGGGTCCTCGACACCGATGAAGTCGGCGAGGGCCTCGCCGTCCTGTTCGCCGTCGGGGCCGACGGCGGCGTCGAGGGAGGCGGAGTTGTACCCGTTGGAGGCGATCCGCGCCTCGATCACCTCGTCCTCGGAGAGGTTCATCAGGGTCGCCAGCTCCGCCACGGTCGGCGCGCGTCCGAGGCGGGAGCTCAGCTCCTCCGTCGCCTTGGCCAGCTCCACCCGGGCCTCCTGCAGCCGGCGCGGCACGTGGACCGCCCAGGAGGTGTCACGGAAGAAGCGCTTGATCTCGCCGACGATGTAGGGGATGGCGAAGCTGGTGAACTCCACCTCGCGCGAGAGGTCGAACCGGTCGATGGCCTTGATCAGACCGATCGTGCCGACCTGGACGATGTCCTCCATCTCGTCGGCTCGCGAGGCCCGGAACCGGCCGGCCGCGTAGCGCACGAGCGACATGTTCATCTCGATCAGCGTGTTGCGGGCGTACTGGTACTCGCGGGTCCCCTCCTCCATCGCCGCGATCCTGTCGAAGAACAGCTTCGACAGCTCGCGCGCGTCCTTCGGAGCGACCTTGCTGGGAGATTCGAGTACAGGAAGGCCCTCCGTACCCGTCTCGACATCAGCCTTCTTCTCAGTCGTCACCGCAGTCGGCACTCTGATGACCTTCTCTCGTCCGTCGGCAGTCGTTGGTCCCCGTGGGAGCCTCGCCTACCCCCACTTCCGCCGCGCATGTCAAAAAACTCGGCGAAATCAAAAATATCTTCGGCCGAGTTGATTCGCCTCATCCCTGACCACGTCTCATGTCACTCCACCCCGGCCCGCCTTGCCCGCTCTTGCCCCACTTCACCCCGGCCCGGCTCGCCCCACCTTGTCCCGCTGTGCCCGTCTCATCCCGTCCCGCCCCGGCCCGTAACTCCGGGGCGCTTCACGCGAGGGAGAGGCGGGCCCGGACGCGCTTCCCGGTCCGCTGCGGCTCCACGCTCACGCTCTCGCAGACCGCCACCACGATCTCGAGACCGTGCTGTCCGACGCGCCGGGGATCGTGGGGCCGTGCCACGGGGGCGGCTTCGAGCCCGTCGACCACCGAGATGTCCAGGGCCTCCTCGTACAGCTCCAGAAGGACCAGGCAGGGGCCCGGCGCGTGCCGCACCGCGTTGGTCACCAGTTCGCTGACCACCAGGCGCGCCAGGTCCACATGGTCCTGGGACACCGGACCGGCTCCCCCGGCGGGCGCGGCGGTGAGGAAGTCGGCCGTGAAGTCGCGGGCCGCCGCGATGATCCCGTCTCCCGTGTCGGCGCCGTCGTAGGACACGCTCGCCGACAGCGCCGGCCGATGCCCGGTGCCTCCCGTGGTGATCACGTCACCCACCACCCTTTCTCCCGCCTGGCTGTCGCTTTCCCGCCCTCCGTCGGATTTCCCCCGTGTGCCCGTTCCACACCGCCCACACCGAGAAGTACGGCTGCGGCTCGCCGAAACGGGCCGGTGGAACGGCCCGGTGGGGTGGGGAACACGGCCGGCTACGGCAGCGCGGCGCCGCGGGCCGTGACCCACAGGGTGTACCACTCGTCGTGGCTCAGGTCGGGCTCGCTCGTCGCCGCGTCCCGGCAGGCGCGGATGCGCGCCGGGTTCGACGTGCCGATGACGGGGGCGAGACGGGCCGGGTGGCGCCGCAGCCACCAGAGCACGATCGTCTCGGGCGTCGTGCCCTTGGCCTCCGCGAGCGAGGCCACGAGCGCTGCCGTCGCCGACTCCTGGGGGGTCTGCTGCGCCCCGGTGTAGCGGCCCTGGGCCAGCGGACCCCACGCCTGGAGTTCGATGCCGTGGGCCAGGCAGTGCTCGACGGTGCCGGCGGGGAAGCCGTTGGCGGCGGACTCCGGCGTGTTGACGAGGACGCCGTCCTCCAGCCAGGCGCGCCGGTGCAGGCTCATCTCCAGCTGGTTGGCCACGAGCGGCAGGTCCAGGTGGGCCTGGAGCCGGGCGATCTGCGCGGCGTTCATGTTCGAGACGCCGAACCGGCGGACGAGCCCCTGCCGGTGGAGCGAGGTCAGGGCTTCGGCGATGTCGGCGGGGTCGGCCAGCGGGTCGGGGCGGTGCAGGAGGAGGACGTCGAGGACGTCCGTACGCAGCCGCTCCAGGCTCTGTTCGACGCCACGGAGGATGGAGGCGCCCCGCAGGTCGTACATGCCCGGCCGGTCCCCTTCGGCCAGCCGGATGCCGCACTTGGTCTGCAGGGTGATCCGCTCGCGCAGGCCGGCGGAGCGGGCCAGGACCTCACCGAAGACCGCTTCGGCCTTGCCGTGCCGGTAGATGTCGGCGTGGTCGAAGGAGGTGATGCCGCTCTCGACGGCCGCCTCGACGGCGGTCTCCGCGGCGTCGATGTCGGCGGCCGTGTAGGGGCTCGCGTCCCAGCCGCCCCCCAGGCCCATGCAGCCGAAGTGGAGGCGGTGATCGGTCTTCTCTGGAGTGGTCACGGGGCTACCTTCGCACACGCGCGCGACCTGGTTCCCGGGGCCTCGGGACCGGTCGGCCCCGGTCGTGGAGCGGGACGGCCGAAGCCCCCTGGGCCCGGGGGGCTTCGGCCCGGCACGACGGAAGCCCCCCGGGGTCCGGGGGGCTTCCGTCCTCTGCGGCGGGTGCTACCGGGTCACGCCCGGAGCAGCCGCTCCGTCACCTCGCGGTAGGTCCGCAGGGTGAGCCGGAGCTGCTCGGTGTCGGGGCCCGGGGCGTCCGGTCCGCCGGTCTCCTGCCAGCCCGCCCGCAGCGCGGTGCGACGGTCTCTCAGGGCGGCGATGAGCTTCTGCTCCGCCTCGGAGAGGACCTCGGCCGCCTCGACCACCGCGTCGTGGGGCGAATCGACGAACCCGGCGAGCGCGTGGTGCAGGCGCTGTCCGAGACGGTCGCGTTCGTCCTCGCCGAGCAGTTGCCCGGCCGGGCCGCCCGTGCCGTCGGTGACCGTCCCGTGTTCCGTACCGGGCGCGGGGGCACCCGCACCGGCGGCCTCGTGCCGACCACGGTCGCCGGGGGCCCGACCCCGTCCGTCACCGTTGCCGGGGACGGCACCGCGGCCGTCGACCGGCCGGTCCGTCGTGTCCCGTCCGCGCGGCGCGGCGGGGGGCGCGGTGGGAGCGTTCGCGCGGCTCCCGCCGCTCCGGCCCGTGGCACCGGGGTCTTCGGACGGGACGGCGGACTGCGGCGCCTCCGACAGCGGCATCGCCGGAGGCGGGGTGGGCGGCGGGGGCACGCTGGCCGGCGGCGCGGAGGGGGGTGTCGCCGCGTGGCCGGTGCGCTGGGAGGGCACGGCCGGGGAGGGGACGCCGCCCGCTGCGTCGGGCGCCGGTCCGCCGGCACCTCCCGCCGCGCCCGGGGTCCTCGGCGTTCCGGATCCGTACCGCGCGTCTCCCTCGGCCCCGCCCGCTGTCCCCCGGTCCCGGTTCTCGCGTGCCATCACGCACCACTTCCCTTCGGATTGAGGAGATGCCCGTGCTTCCGCCCGGGCACCCGACGTGCTCGGACGCTCTCGGTGCCGCCCGTGGCCCCGGCCGCCATCAGCCCCTCGAACAGGGCGCGCGCGTCGACGAGCGCCTCCCGCAGCTCCTCCGTGGAGGCGGAGGTGGAGTGCGCCGCCCGGCGTACCGTGCGCAGGCTCTCCACATGGTGCGGATGGTGCACCGACAGGGCGGCGAGCTGGTCGTCGGGCCGCTCGGGCTCGGGGAACCCACGGGTCGCGGCGATCCGTGCGAGCAGTTCGTCGGCGTCGGCGACGGCCTGCCGCGGGGCGTCGACGAAACGTTCCTGGAGCATGGTCCATTGAGCGGTGTAGTGCTCGCGGACCGCGGGCTCCAGCGGCAGGGGGCGGATGTTGCCGTGCCGCTCGACCCGTTCGCTCAGGTCGCGGTGGGCGGACTCGCTGTCGCCGCCGTGCCGTTCGAGGGTGCGGTCGTACTCGGGGCCGAAGCGTCGCCTGAGGGACCGAGTGCCGTTGTCCGAGCCCGTGCGGGCCCGGAGCAGGACACCGGCCGCCAGTAGCGCGACGACGACCGCCGCGATGATGAGAACTGCGGTCAGGGTCGACATGGTTGCCTTCCTGGACGGTGACTCCTGGCGGGCTGTTCGTCAGTGCTTGCTGGGCGCCTGTCGTTGCGCCTTGCCGCTTCTCGGGCGGCCAAACCCGAACCACGCGAGTGTCACCGGTGCGGCGGCGGGGAGCCGGGCCAGGGCCGCCCGTCGAGGGGGCGGACGGCCCGCGGCCCACGCGCCGGCACGGGGTCCGGGGCGTGGGCCGCGAGAGGGAGGCCGCGGGTGGCGGGCCTCGGGTCGGTCCTCGGTCACAGGCCGCCGGTGAAGAGCAGCTTGTTGGGCGTGCCGTCACTGATGTTGGTCAGGACGCTCTTCGTCGTGGTGTCGTCGAGCCATTCACTCACCTCGGCCGGGCTCGCAGTGGGGTGCTCGGCCTTGTAGAGCGCGGCGACGCCGGCGACGTGCGGAGCGGCCATCGAGGTGCCGTTCAGGGCGACGGTGCCGCCGCCGATCCGCGCCGACACGACGTCCTGGCCGGGGGCGAAGAGCTCGACGCAGCGGCCGTAGTTGGAGAACGACGCCTCCTCGTCCCACTGGGTGGAGGCCGCGACGGTGACCGCGCCGGCCGCCGAAGCGGGCGACACGTCGCACGCGTCCTTGGCGTCGTTGCCCGCCGCGAGGACGGGCAGCACACCGGCGTCGGCGAGGGCCGTGGCGGCGTTGTTGAGGGCCACGGACCTGCTGCCGCCCAGGGAACCGTTCAGGACGGCGGGCTGCCTGGCGTTCCTGGCGACCCAGTCGAGGCCGGCGATCATGCCCGAGTAGGAACCGCGCCCGTCGCAGCCGAGCACGCGGACGCTCACCAGGCCGGCCTTGCGGGCGACCCCGTACGTCCTTCCGGCCACCGTGCCCGCGACGTGCGTGCCGTGGCCGTTGCAGTCCCGTCCCTGGCGCCCGTCGCCGATGGCGTCGAAGCCGGACGTGGCGCGGCCGCCGAACTCCTCGTGGGTGTAGTCGATGCCGGTGTCGAGGATGTACGCGGTCACTCCGGCGCCGCTGCCCTGGGTGGTGAAGTCGCTGTCGAGCGGCAGGTTCCGCTGGTTGATCCGGTCCAGGCCCCAGGTGGCGGCCGGGCCCCGGATGCCGGCGGGTGCGGTCGGCTGGGGCGGGGCGAGCGCCACCGCGTCCTCCTCGACCGACGTCACCCCCAGGGTCCTCCTCACGGCCTCCAGCTGGGGCGCGGTCAGGGGCGCCGCGAATCCGTTGATGGCCGTCCCGTAGACGAACGTGGGATCGAGGTTCAGCTTCTTCGCGGCCTCGGCCGCGTCGACCGACTTGTCGAGGGTCACGATGTACTCGCCGGGGACCGCGTTGGCGGCGGTGACCAGCGGTGCCGGGGTCGGCTCCGGGGCCGTGGCGGACGCGGACGCCGTCACGGTCGGGGCGGTGACGGCCAGGGCGGTCAGGGCGGCGGTCGCCAGAGCGAGTCTGGTACGTGTGTTCATGCCGGTGAGCGCATCATGCAGAAACGATCACCTCCTATGACATTCGCGAACGATTCAGGCGGATGCCCGAAACGTCACCGCAATGCGCTCCGCCGAAGCGGTGTCCTCGCCCCGAACGGCGGGCAGGCGGACCCGGTCGGCCGGACCCCACGGGTCGGGTGTGAGAGGTGCATCCGTCCGTGACCCGGCCCGGGAAGTGGTTACGGCGGGGGTCCCGAGCGGGGCCGCCCGGTCCGGTCGCGGGAAGTGGAGGTCGGTACGGTGATCAGGGTGGAACGGAGCTTCGTCGTCGGGCTGTCGCTGGACGACCTCGTCACGTACCTGGAGGACTTCGGTCGTGCCGAGGAGTGGGATCCCGGGACCGTGCGTTGCGTCCGTGTGGACGAGGGGCCGATCCGGCCCGGCGCCCGGTGGCACAACACCTCGCGCTTCCGCGGCCGCACCACGGAACTCGAGTACCGGCTCGTGACGCGCGAGCCCGACCGGCTGGTGTTCGTCGGGGAGAACAAGACGGTGACGTCCACGGACGACCTCAACTTCCAGGCCGAGTCCGCCACCCTCACCCGGCTGACCTACCGGGCGTCGCTGCGGTTCAAGGGGCTGGCACGCCTCGCCTCACCGTTCCTGAAGGCCGAGTTCGAGCGCCTCGGCGACGAGGTCGCCGAACGCCTCCCGGCCGCCGCGACACAGCGGCGCCCCTGACGGTACGGAGCCGCCGAGCGCGAGGCTGTGCGGGTCCCTAGATCTCCCCCGGCGTCCCGTGCAGCGTCTCGCGCAGCAGGGCCGCCTCGTGGTCGAGGTGGTGCAGCAGTGCCTGCAGCGCCGGGGTGCGGGTGCGATGGGCCGCCTCGGTGGTGCCCACCGTGCGGCCGACCGAGGGCAGTTCGACCGGGAGGGCGGCGAGGTGGTCGTCGGCGCGCAGGACCAGTTCGGGCAGGAGCGCCACCATGTCCGTCTGCACGAGCAGGGCCCGCATCGTGAGGATGGACGTGCACTCGACCCGGTCCGGGGGCAGGGTGAGGCCCCGGTCCACGAAGAGGGCGCCGAGCTCCTGGCGTAGGGCCGTCTGTTCGACCGGGAGGATCCACGGGAAGTCGAGGGTGTCCGTGAGCGTCACGCCGGAGGCCTCCAGGAGCGGGTGACCCGCGCGGACGGCGAGCCGGATGCGCTCCCGGTACAGCCGCGTCTGGCGCAGTCCGTCCCCCTCCCCCGGGGCCGGTCCCACCCGCCCGACGATGACGTCCAGTTCACCCGACAGCAGGGCGGGATGGAGGACGTCCGGCGTCCCTTCGCGCACGACGACCGTGAGCCGGGGCCGTTCCCGTTTGAGCTGGGCGACCGCGCGGGGAAGCAGCACGTTGGTGCCGGCGAGGAGGGCGCCCACGGTCACCGTGCCCTCCCGGCCCTGCCGCAGCCCGGTGAGGTGCTCCTCCGCCCGCCGCACCTCGGCGAGCACGGCGCGGGCGTGCTCGGTCAGGGCCTCTCCGTAGAGCGTGGCCCGCATGCCGCGGGGTTCCCGGACGAAGAGCGGCAGGTCGGCGACGACCTCCAGTTCGCGGAGGGTCCGGGTCGCGGCGGGCTGGGTGAGGTGCAGGGTCTCGGCCGCCCTGGCCACGCTGCCGTGGTCGACGATGGCGACGAGCAGCGTCAGGTGCCGGAACTTCAGCCGGCCGTCCAGGAGGTCCATCTCCGGGGCTCCTTCCGGGAGTGGGAGTGGCGGGCCGCACCGAGCCATACCCGTTCCGGTATGGCGATCACGCTTTTTGGCATTGGTTCGGCATAGCTCGATGGGCGCATGATACCGGCACACGCCGGGGCCAGATCCGATTCCCCGGCCTGGCAACGGAGGTCTGCAAGGTGCGCTCACCTGTGCGGCATTACGTAGGGGGCGGGTTCGACGCGTCGGGCGTGCCGTTCCCGCTCGTCGACCCCACCCGCGGGCACGTCGTCGGCGAAGTGCCTTCGGCCCCCCGGGAGTTGGTCGACCGCGCGGTGGACGCGGCGCGGGCGGCACTGCGCGGGCCGTGGGCCTCCTGGAGCCCGGCGGACCGTGCGCGGCTGCTGCACCGGATCGCCGACGGCATCGAGCGGCGCTTCGAAGAGTTCGTCGCCGCCGAGTGCGCCGACACGGGAAAGCCGCGCGAGCTCGCCTCGACGGTCGACATCCCGCGGGCCGTCGCCAACTTCCGCGCGTACGCCGACCTCCTGGCCGGCCGGGCCGAGCGGTCCTGGCGCACGGCCACCCCGGACGGTCGCGGGGCGCTGAACTACACGGTGCACAAGCCGCTCGGCGTGGTCGCGGTGATCTCGCCGTGGAACCTGCCGCTGCTCCTGCTCACCTGGAAGGTCGCCCCCGCCCTCGCCACGGGGAACACGGTGGTCGCCAAGCCCTCCGAACTCACTCCGGGCACAGCCTGTCTGCTGGCGGAGGTGATCGCCGAGGCGGAGGTGCCGGCGGGGGTCTTCAACCTCGTCCACGGGGGCGGCGCGGACGCCGCCGGGCAGTGGCTCACCGAACATCCGGGGGTGGACGCCATCGCCTTCACCGGGGAGTCGCGCACCGGTTCGACGATCATGCGGGCCGCCGCGGGGCGTCTCGCCCCCGTCTCCTTCGAGCTGGGCGGCAAGAACGCCGGTCTCGTCTTCGCCGACGCGGATCTGGACCAGGCCGTGGAGGGCACCCTCCGCTCGTCCTTCACCCACAGCGGGCAGGTGTGCCTGTGCACCGAGCGGGTGTACGTGGAGCGGTCGGTCTTCGACGCGTTCGCCGGGAGACTGGCCGCCGGCGCCCGGACGCTGAGCGGGTACGGGCCGATGGTCTCGGCCGCCCACCGCGACAAGGTGCTGGGGTACCTCGGCAAGGCGGCGGCCGACGGCGACGTACTGGCGGGCGGCGGGGTGCCCCGCTTCTCCGACGACCGGGACGGCGGCTTCTGGGTGGAGCCGACCGTGCTCGCGGGGCTGCCGGAGGACCACCCGGCGGTACGGGAGGAGATCTTCGGGCCCGTCGTCCATCTGGCGCCGTTCGACACCGAGGAGGAGGCGCTGGCCCTGGCCAACGCCGGTCCGTACGGGCTCGCCGCCACGGTGTGGACGGGTGACGTGAGCCGGGCGCACCGCGTGGCTCCCGCCCTCGACGTCGGGACCGCCTGGGTCAACACCTGGAACCTGCGTGACCTCCGTACCCCCTTCGGCGGGGTGAAGGCCTCCGGGATAGGCCGCGAGGGCGGCGACCACTCCCTCGACTTCTTCTCCGAGCCCATGAATGTGTGCGTGAAACTGTGACCACGGTGGACGAAGCGGTGGCGAAGGCCGCCGAACGACTCGACACGGCACGCCGGACGGGCGTCCCCTGCGCCCCCGTCCGCGACCTCCTCCCCGACGGCGACCTCGCGGCCGCCTACGCCGTCCAGGCCGTCCTCACCGACCGCCGTCGCACCGAGGGGCGCCGCGTCACCGGCTGGAAGATCGGCCTGACCTCGGCGGCGGTGCAGCGGCAACTGGGCGTCGAAACACCGGACTTCGGTGCGCTGATGGACGACACCGCGGTGCCGGACGGCGCCGAGATCCCCTGGGGCTCGGTGCTCCAGCCACGGGCCGAGGCCGAGGTCGCCCTGGTCCTGGAGCACGACCTCGTCCACGAGCGGCACACCGTGGCCGACGTGATCCGGGCGACGGCGTTCGCGCTGCCCGCCGTGGAGGTGGTGGGCAGCAGGATCCGCGACTGGGACATCTCGGCCGTCGACACCGTCGCCGACAACGCCTCCAGCGGCGCGTACGTCCTGGGCACCCGACCCGTACGGCTGGGGGACCTCGACCTGCGGACCGCCGGCATGGTCCTGGAGCGCCGCGGCGAGCCCGTCTCCACCGGTGCGGGCGCGGCCTGTCTGGGCCATCCGCTGCACGCCGCCGTCTGGCTGGCGGACACGCTCGTGCGGCTCGGGCGCCCCCTGCGGGCCGGGGACACCGTGCTCACCGGCGCGCTGGGGCCCATGACGACCGTCGAGCCCGGTGACGTGCTCGAAGCCCGTATCGACGGACTCGGTTCGGTACGTGCGGCCTTCGGGCGCACCGGAGAGACGGGCGAAGCCCGATGAGCACGACGGCGACGGCCGGGGCCGTCGGCCCCGCGGCACTGGCCGAGATCCTGGACTCCGCGGCACGGCACGGCCGTCCGCTGCCGGGCGGCGGGAGCGGCCTGAAGGACACCGAGGAGGCGTACGCCGTCCAGGAGGCCCTGGTCGGGCGGCGGCTGGCCCGGGGTGAGCGGCTCACCGGCTTCAAGCTGGGCTTCACGAGCCTGGCCAAGATGCGGCAGATGGGTGTCGCCGACCTGATCCACGGGCGGCTGACGGACCGGATGGAGATTCCCGACGGCGGTCGGCTCGACGTCTCCGGGCTCATCCACCCCCGCGTCGAGCCCGAGGTGGCCTTCCTCCTCGGCGACACGCTGCGCCCCGGCGGCGACCCGATGGCGGCGGTCGCGGCCGTGGCACCCGCGCTGGAGGTCATCGACTCCCGCTACGACGGGTTCCGGTTCTCCCTGCCCGAGGTCGTCGCCGACAACACGTCCGCGGCGGGCTACGTCCTCGGGCCCTGGAGCGCCCCGGGCGACCTCGGCAACCTCGGGGTCCTCCTGGAGGTCGACGGGCGTCCGGCCGAGACCGGCTCCACGGCGGCGATCCTCGGACACCCGGTGCGCGCCCTCGCCGCCGCGGCCCGGCTCGCCGGTTCGCTGGAGCCCGGCACCGTGATCCTCGCGGGCGCGGCGACCGCCGCCGTACCGCTGCCGCCCGGGACACACGTCAGGGCCACGGTCGCGGGCCTCGGCGGTGTCCGGTTCACCACGGAGGAGAGCGCGTGATCGTCCCCGGAGCCGCCCCGCCCCGCGGCAGGTTCCCCCACCTCAGGCGGGCGGGCGACCTGGTGTTCGTGTCCGGTACGAGCTCACGCCGGCCCGACGGCACCTTCGTCGGCGCGAGCGCCGACGCGATGGGGGTGACGGACCTCGACATCCGCGCCCAGACCCGAGCCGTGCTCGACACCGTCGGGCGCCTGCTGGGCGCCGTCGGCGGGGGTCTGGACGACCTGGTGTCCGTGACCACGTACCTGGTGAGCATGAACGACTTCGGCGGCTACAACGAGGTCTACGCCGAGTACTTCGACGAGAGCGGTCCGACCCGCACGACCGTCGCCGTCCACCAGCTCCCCCACCCGCACCTGCTGATCGAGATCAGCGCCGTCGCCCACATCCCCCGGGGCTCCGCCCCCGATCCCCTGACCGCCGCCACCCCCGTCCCGCCGAACAAGGAACCGCGCCGATGACCATGCAGCCGTTCAACCTCCAGGCCTGGATCGAGGAACACCGCCATCTGCTCAAGCCGCCGGTCGGCAACGTCCAGATCTGGCAGGACGCCGATCTGATGGTGACGGTCGTGGGCGGCCCGAACCGCCGCACCGACTTCCACGACGACCCGATCGAGGAGTTCTTCTACCAGCTCAAGGGCGACATGGTGCTGCGCGTCATGGACGAGGAGGGACAACCCCCGCGCGACATCCACATCCGTGAGGGCGATGTCTTCCTCCTCCCGCCGCACGTCCGGCACTCCCCGCAGCGCCCGGAGGAGGACAGCGTCGGCCTGGTCGTCGAGTTCGCCCGGCCGAGCGGGCAGCGGGACGCCTTCGAGTGGTACTGCGTGGAGTGCCACCACCTGGTGCACCGCAGCGAGGTGCAGCTCACCTCCATCGTCGACGACCTGCCGCCGGTGTTCGCCGCGTTCTACGACGACGAGGCCGCCCGTACCTGCGGGAACTGCGGGGCCGTGCACCCGGGCAAGGACTGGCCGGAGGGGCTGCGTCCGCGCACCCGTCGTGACGGGGCGGGCGGCGCATGACCGTCGTCGACATCCACGCGCACGTCTTCCCCGAGATCGGCCGCGCCGAGTCCCGGCGGCTCACCGGCTCCG
Source organism: Streptomyces sp. NPDC002057 (assembly GCF_040296665.1). Lineage (NCBI taxonomy): Bacteria > Bacillati > Actinomycetota > Actinomycetes > Kitasatosporales > Streptomycetaceae > Streptomyces > Streptomyces sp. NPDC002057. The sequence continues at coordinate 55,898 of NZ_JBEOXR010000043.1, read as the reverse complement.
ACGACGGGCCCTGGCTGCGGACCACCGACGGCCCGGACGCCGGGATGATGATGGCCGGCGCCGCCGAGTACCGGCCGGTGCGGCGCACCCTGTGGGATCCCGCGGAGCGCGTCGCCGACCTGGACCGGCTCGGCGTGGACGTCCAGGTGCTGTCCAGCACGCCGCTGCTGTTCGGCTACGGCCTGGAGTCCGCGCGCGCCGCCGACTGGTGCCGTACGGTCAACTCCCGTCTCCTGGAGTACGGCTCGTACGCCCCGCACCGGCTGGCCCCGCTGTGCCAGGTGCCGCTGCAGGACACCGAGGCGGCCTGCGCCGCGCTCAGCGAGGCGATGCGCCAGGGGTTCCACGGCGTCCACATCGGCAACCATCTCGGCGACCGCGACCTCGACCACGGGGCGCTCCTGGAGTTCCTCACGCACTGCGCCGAGGAGGACGCGGCCGTCCTGGTCCATCCCTGGGACCTGCCGTCCGGCCCGCGCTTCTCCCGCTACATGCTGGCCTGGCTGGCGGGCATGGCGGGCGAGACCCATCTGACCATCCTGTCGCTGATCCTCTCCGGTGCCTTCGAGCGGCTGCCGGCGTCGCTGCGGCTGCTGTTCGCCCACGGCGGCGGCAGCTTCCCGTACCTCCTGGGCCGCGCCGACAACGCCTGGCACCGCCGCGACCTCGTCCGCGCCGACAGCCCGCACCCGCCCTCGCACTACACCGACCGCTTCTCCGTCGACTCCGCGGTCTTCGACCCCGGCGCGCTGCGCCTCCTCGTGGACGTGATGGGCGCGGAGCGGGTGCTGCTCGGCTCCGACCATCCCTTCCCGCTCGGCGAGGAGGACATCGGCCGGCTGGTGCGGGAGAGCGCCCTCACGCCGGCGGAGCGCGAGGCCGTCCTCGGCGGCAACGCCGTCCGGTTCTTCGGTCTGACCCCGCTGCTGAAGGAGGCCGTCCGATGAGGGCAGCCGTGATCGGATCGGGCAACATCGGCACCGATCTCCTCATCAAGATCGTCCGTGGTTCGGGGCAGGTCACCGCCGCCGCGATGATCGGCATCGACCCGGAGTCCGAGGGGCTCGCCCGGGCCCGTCGGCTCGGGGTGCGGACCAATGCGGACGGGGTGGCGGGGCTGCTCGCCCTGGACGACTTCGACTCCGTCGACATCGTCTTCGACGCGACCTCCGCGAGCGCCCACCACCGCAACGCGGCCGCGCTCGCGCCGTACGGCAAGCGGATCGTCGACCTGACCCCGGCGGCCATCGGCCCGTACGTCGTCCCGCCGGTCAACCTCGACGAACACCTCGACGCCCCGAACCTCAACATGGTCACCTGCGGCGGACAGGCCACCGTCCCGATCGTCGCCGCCGTCTCGGCCGTGGCCCCGGTGCACTACGCGGAGATCGTCGCCTCGATCGCCTCGCGGTCGGCGGGCCCCGGCACCCGGGCGAACATCGACGAGTTCACCGAGACCACCGCCCGCGCCCTCGAACGGGTGGGCGGCGCGGCCCGGGGCAAGGCGATCATCGTCCTCAACCCGGCGGAGCCGGCGCTGCTGATGCGCGACACCGTGCACTGCGTCGTCGACGACTGCGACACGGAACGGGTGGCCGCCTCCGTGCGCGCCATGGCCGACTCCGTCGCCGCGTACGTCCCGGGGTACCGGCTCAAGCAGGAACCGCAGTTCCGCGCGCTGCCCGAAGGCGACCCGCTGTCCCGGCTCGCCGGGGGCGGCCGGCTCCTCGTCTCCGTCTACCTGGAGGTCGAGGGCGCGGCCCACTACCTCCCGGCCTACGCCGGAAACCTCGACATCATGACCTCCGCCGCGCTGCGCACCGCCGAGCGCCTGGCCGAACGGAGTCCGGCCCGATGACCAGGGTCTACGTCCAGGACGTCACCCTTCGCGACGGCATGCACGCCGTCTCGCACCGCTACACCCTCGACCAGGTGCGGGCCGTCGCGGCCGCGCTCGACGCCGCGGGCGTCGACGCCGTCGAGGTCGCCCACGGCGACGGCCTCTCCGGCTCCTCCGTGACCTACGGCCCCGGCGCGCACACCGACTGGGAGTGGCTGGAGGCGGCGGCCGAGGTCCTCGAAAGGGCCAGGCTGACCACCCTGTTGCTGCCCGGGGTCGGCACGGCGCAGGACCTGCGCCGGGCGCACGCGCTCGGTGTCACGTCCGTCCGCGTCGCCACCCACTGCACGGAGGCGGACATCGCCGCCCAGCACATCGGCCTCGCCCGCGAGCTGGGGATGGACGTGGCGGGCTTCCTGATGATGTCCCACATGGCCCCGCCGGCCGAACTCGCCGCCCAGGCGCGCCTGATGGAGTCGTACGGCGCGCACTGCGTCTACGTCACGGACTCCGGCGGCCGGCTGACCATGGACGGCGTACGGGAACGGGTCCGCGCCTACCGCGACGTGCTCGACCCCGCGACGGAGATCGGCATCCACGCCCACCACAACCTCGGTCTGGGCGTGGCCAACAGCGTCACGGCGGTGGAGGCGGGCGCCCACCGCGTGGACGCCTCGCTCGCCGGCCAGGGCGCCGGAGCGGGGAACGCGCCGCTGGAGCCGACGGTGGCGGTGTTCGACCTGATGGGCTGGGAGCACGGCTGCGCGCTGTTCCCGCTGATGGACGCGGCGGAGGAGCTCGTACGGCCGACGCAGGACCGGCCGGTGCGGGTGGACCGGGAGACCCTGACCCTGGGGTACGCCGGGGTGTACTCCAGCTTCCTGCGGCACGCGGAGGCCACGGCCCTGCGCCACGGTCTCGACACGCGGGACCTGCTCGTCGAGGCGGGGCGGCGGCGGCTCGTCGGCGGGCAGGAGGACCTGCTCACGGACATCGCGCTCGATGTCGCGCGAGAGCGCGCGGCCGTGCCCGACACCAGCGGTTCACGGGCCGCCGGGCCCGCCCGGTCTTCCGCCCCCTCACGCAACGACGGAGTGACCTCATGTTGACCGAGAAGTCCATCGCACCGCTCACCGCCCGCGCCGCCGCGCTGGACGCCGCCGACCCCCTCGCGCACGTCCGGGACCGCTTCCTCCTCCCCGAGGGTGTCGTCTACCTCGACGGCAACTCCCTCGGCGCCCTTCCCGCCGCCGTCCCCCCGGCGGTCGAGGACGCGGTGCACCGCCAGTGGGGCACCGACCTGATCCGTTCCTGGAACGGCAACGGCTGGTGGGAGGCGCCGGTGCGGACGGGCGACGCCATCGGCCGGCTGATCGGCGCGGCCCCCGGCCAGGTGGTGGCCGGCGACTCCACCAGCGTCCAGCTGTTCAACACGCTGCTCGCCGCCGCCCGGCTGCGCCCGGGCCGCCGGCTGCTCCTGACGGACCCCGACCACTTCCCCACCGACCAGTACATCGCGGACTCGGTGGGCCGGCTCCTCGGCCTCGACGTCCGCCGGGTGCCCGCGCGTGACGCCGCGGAGGTCCTCGCCGCCGAGGGGGCGGACGTCGCGGTCGCGGCCTACGCCCCGGTGGACTACCGCACGGGCGAGCTGTACGACATGGCCGCGCTCACCGCCGCCGCGCACGGAGCGGGGGCGCTGGTCCACTGGGACCTGTGCCACGCGGCGGGCGCGCTGCCCGTCGAACTCGACGCCGTCGAGGCGGACTTCGCCGTGGGCTGCGGCTACAAGTACCTCTCGGGCGGTCCCGGCGCCCCGGCGTTCGCCTACGTCGCCCGCCGCCACCAGCAGGGCTTCGACCACCCCGTGACCGGCTGGCACGGCCACGCGGAACCGTTCGCCATGTCCGGTACGTACACCCCCGCCCCCGGCATCACCCGGGCTCGTGTGGGCACCCCGCCGCTGCTCTCGCTGATCGCCCTGGAGGCGGCGCTGACGGCGTACGACGGTGTGGACATGGAGTCCGTGCGGGCCAAGAGCCTCGCCCTGACCGGGTTCTTCCAGGAGTGCGCCGACTCGCTCCTCGACGGTCTGGGCTTCACCATGGCCACCCCGCGCGAGCCCGCCCGCCGCGGCAGTCAGGTCGCCCTGCGCCACGCGGAGGCGTACCCGCTGGTCGCCGCGCTCACGGCACGCGGCGTCATCGGCGACATGCGCGCGCCGGACCTGCTGCGCTTCGGCTTCAACGCCCTGTACCTCACGTACGCGGACGTGCTGCACGCCGTGGCTGAGTTGCGGGACATCACGTCCACGGGCGCCCATCGGGCCGACGTGTTCCAGCAGCGCCCGACGGTCACCTGACCGGACCCCACCGTCTCCCGGCGCGCGATCCCCGAGGTCACGGCAGCCGCCGGACCGCCGCGCGCCCGGGTCCGCACCACCGCTTCGCACGTCCGCTCTCCTCCGCCGAGACCCCTAGGACCGTCCATGCGATCCCTCCGTACAAGAGCGACCCTGGCCGCGGCGGTCGCCGCCGCCACCGCCGCGACCCTCCTCGTGCCGGGCAGCTCCGGCGCCACCACCCCCGCGGCCGCGGCCGACCCGGACATCCCCGAGGTCTGCGCCGAACGGCGCCCCGAACCCGCCGACCCCGGCGCGTACGGCATGCAGCTGGACGGGACCTTCCGTCACCCCTTCCTCACGCCGGTCGACGAAGGGGACGAGCACTCCTTCCCGGGCCGCAACAAGGAGTACGACACCCGCTCGTACATCAGGAACATGAAGGTCGAAGCCGCCTACGAGGGGGCGGACTTCACCCCCGACCCGTTCCACACCTGGCAGAACATCGTCGACTTCGACGGCCGGCGCTACATGTTCCAGTACGACCGTTCCGAGGGCCGCGTCTACGACATCACCGACGTGAAGAAGGTGAAGGTCGTCGAGAGGATGAGCCGCCAGGACGTGGGAGGCGACGAGAGGAGGGCGAACGGCACCTGGGCGGCCAACGACTACTGGGGCGCCTCCACCATCCAGTGGAACAGGAGGCTCGGCGCGTACGTCATGGTCCAGAGCTTCGAGGACAAGCGGCAGATCTCGGAACTCACCGACGACCCGGCGCACGACAAGTACAACAACCCGGAGGGCGTCAGGAAGCTGCGCGAGAAGCCCGGGCTCAAGGGCTTCAAGGTCTTCCGCCTGGACGGCCCGCGCAAGAAGGACTGGAAGCTCCTCGCGACCGTCTCCACCGACGCCACCCAGAAGGACCCCCTCAGGAGCGACCCCGACTCGGCGCAGCAGGGCTCCGGTTCCCTCGACACGCCGTACTGGACCGGCGAGCGGTACATGTTCGTCGCGACGGCGCCCGACGACACGTACTCCCGCACCGAGTACCCCACCAACCTCCACTCGGCCGGCTACCAGTCGTGGGACATGGCCGACCCGGCCCACCCGAAGCTCCTCGACACCTGGCACCTGCCGGGCCAGCGCACCGGCGAGGACGCGGCCTACCGGAAGAACCCGCGCTGCGGCAACCGCACCAGCTGGATGGGCGCGCGCATGCCGCTGTTCGTCCCCAAGCCGGTGGAGAAGGGCGGGCGTTACGCCTTCGCCGCCATGGGCGGCTACGGACTGACGGTCCTCGACATCTCGAACCCGGCCGACCTGAGGACGGTCGGCCACCTGGACCTGCCGCCGTCCGTCGCGGGCACCGAGGGCGACAACATCGACGTCTCGCAGTACGAGCGGACGGGGATGATCTACTACTCCGGCTACCCGCTCACCGAGGACTGTTACGAGCCGTACAAGGACGTCTACCAGATCGACGCCAAGGACCCGAAGAACCCCCGCGTCGTCGGCGTCCTGCCCCGTCCGACCCCGCCCCCGTCCGCCGGCATCACCGACTACTGCCAGCGCCGCGGCAGCTTCGGCCCCAAGCGCACCGGCTCCTACACCAACCCGGGCCGGCACACCCCGGGCGTGCTCGGCTACGGCTTCTACAACGCGGGCGTGCAGTTCTTCGACGTCTCCGACCCCGCCGCCCCGAAGATCGACGCCTACTTCGTCCCGAAGGCGTACGGCGCCGGGACCCCGGACTACGCGTACGGCAACCAGACCCACGGCGTGTACGTGGAGTGGGACCGCAACATCGCCTGGGTGCTGACCAACCACGGCATCTACGCGCTGTCCTCCCCGAAGGTGCTGGGCAGGCCCGACCTGAACCGGCCCGAGAAGCCCTTCCGCACCAGCGAGTTCTGAGTCCGCGTGCGCTGAGCCGACCCGCCGGAGCCCGGTGCTCCGAGCCGGCAGGGGCGGCGACACGAGCCGCCGCCCCTCTTCCGCACACCCCCGTGCACGCGCGTGCACGCCCTCGGCGCGCAGCCGCGCCCCCTCCCCCGCCCGCGCGCTCGCCCGCGCCCTCGCGCCGCCGCGCCGACGCCCACCGCCACGCCCGCATCCGTACAGAAGGACACCGCCATGGCCGCTCCGGAAAGACCCGCCCAGGCTCCCGTCTCCCCTCCCGCCCCGACCGGTGAACCGGCGAAGGGCTCGGGCCTCGTCCGCTCCCTCACCCCCCGCCAGACCACCATGATCGGCCTGGGCTCCGCGCTCGGCACCGGCCTGTTCCTCGGCTCCGGGTCGGCGATATCCGCCGCGGGCCCCGCGGTGATCGTCTCGTACGCGATCGGGGCCGTACTCGTCGCGATCATCGCGGTGCTGCTCGGCGAGATGTCCGCCGCACACCCGGTGCAGGGCTCGTTCGGCGCCGTCGCGCACACCTACCTCGGCCCGTGGGCCGGCTTCGTGACGCGCTGGATGTACTGGTTCAGCGCGGTCGTCGTCATCGGTACGGAGGTCGTCGCCTCCGCGCTCTACATCCGCTGGTGGTGGCCCGGCGTGCCCATGTCGGCGGCCATCCTCGCGATCGCGGTGGTGGTGCTCGCGGTCAACATCATCAACGTGAAGTCCTTCGGCACCACCGAGTTCTGGCTCTCCACCATCAAGGTGACCGCGCTGTGCGCGTTCATCCTGTGCGCGGCGCTCCTCGTCCTCTTCGGCCTCCCGGACACCGGGGCGACCGGCTTCGCCCATCTCACCGACGACGGCGGGTTCGTGCCGCACGGAGCGAAGTCCGTCTGGATCGCCATGTCCGTCGTGATGTTCGCGTACGCCGGCTTCGAGGTCGTCGCCATCGCGTCGGCCGAGGCCACCGACCCGCAGCGCAGCATCCGCACCGCGATGCGCCAACTGGCCTGGCGGCTCAGCGTCTTCTACGTCCTGGCGATCACCCTGGTCGTGGCGCTGATCCCGTGGCGGCGCCTGGCGGCGGGGGACGGCAGCGTCGAGGCGAGTCCGTTCGTGCGGGTCTTCTCCGACGTCGGTGTGCCCGCCGCGGCGACGCTCACCAACCTCGTGGTGCTCATCGCGGCCGTCTCCGCCGCCAACGCCCACCTGTACGGCGCCTCCCGGCTCCTGCACTCCCTCGGCGACGACGGGCTGGCCCCGGCCCCCCTGGCCCGCCTCACCTCGCGCGGCGTCCCGGCCACGGCCCTGGCCGCCTCCACCCTCGGCATCGCGGCCGCCGCGCTGCTCGCCTTCTACGACGTCGGCGGCATCTTCGGCATCCTGATGTCGATCGCGCTCTTCGCGGTGCTGCTCGTCTGGCTGCTGATCCTCGCCTCGTACGTGGCCTTCCGCCGCCACCGGGACGCGCATCCCGCCGAGTTCACGGGCTTCAGCATCCCGGGAGGCAGCAAGCTCGCGGTCGTGGCCGGGCTCGGGGTGCTGGCCGTCGCCGCCACCGCGGTCGAGGTTCCGGACATGCGGCAGGCGGCCGGCATCGGTCTCGCCTTCACCGTCGTCCTGCTCGCCTGCTACGCGCTGACCGCGTTCCGCCGGGCACGACGGCCGTAGGGAGACTCCGGGACGGGGTCCGGCCGCCGGATAGCCGGAGAGCCGGAGGAAGGGTGCGCGCACCGGTCGGCAGGCTCCCGGGCCTGCCGGCCGGTGCCCGCCCGTCCGGGCCCGCTCGCCCCGCCCCTCCGCCCGCCTCAGGTCCGGGCGTACCAGCCGTCCGCGCCGCCGCCCTCCGACGGGTCGTACGACTGGTGCAGTCCGAGCAGCGCGGCCACCAGCCGCGGGTCCCAGCTTCCGTCGCGGACCCGGTACTCGTCCGCGACCCCCCGGAAGACGAGGTGCGCCCGGCGCGACGAGTCCCGCCAGATCACCCTGCGCGGCTTGCCGAAGGCGTCGTCACCCTCACCGAGCAGGGACAGGATCAGCCACACCAGGCTCACGGGCAGGCCGACGGGCCACCACACCGCCCACCAGAACAGACGGCCTCGGAAGCCGCGCACGGCGTGTCCGGTCACCGACTCGACGGTCCAGCGCGCCCGGGCACCGCGCAGGGCGCGTCCGCGCCGGTACGTGATCCGGCCCAGCGGGGCGCCGTACGGGTCGTCGACGCGGTAGACGGCGGGGCGCCCGCCGACGCCCGAGCCGGTCTGCTCGGTCGACACCCGGGCGATCGCGGTCCGCCCCTCGCCGACGACGTCGAAGGTGCGGGCGGAGGGGTGCGCGGCGCCCGCGTGAGCGTCGGGCACGCGGCAGAGGAGCCCGACGGCGGTGTCCCCGTCCCGTCCCGCGCCGTCGTCGTGGCGGACGACGACCGGCCAGGACGTCCCGTACCGCACGTTGTACGTCGTCCGCCCCTGGGCCACGCTCGGTCCTTCCCCCGCGTCGCCCGACGGCGACGAATTCCGGCCGTCATGCTCTCATTCGCGGTGCGGGGACCAGACGGGCGGGGCGCTCGAGATCAGGACGAAGGAGTGGCCGCCCGGGTCGGTGTAGCGGCGCAGGTCCGTGCGCCGGTCGGTCCGGGTCCCGTCCTGCTCGGCCGCAACGGGCCGCGCTCCGAGCGACACCGCCTCGCGCTCCGCCTCGTCGAGTCCGTCCGGGGCCACGAGGATCTGCAGGTGCGCCTGCTGGGAGTCCTCGGGGCGGGGCCAGCTCGGCGGCGCCTGGCCGAGGTCGCGGCGGATTCCCAGCACCACGCCGGAATGGCCGGAGACGAGCAGCAGGTCGTGGTCGCCGGGAGCGGGATCCACGGTGGCGCCGAGCAGGGTCGCGTAGAACCGCGCGAGGGGTTCCGGATCGGTGGAGTCGAGCACGAGGACGCACGTCTTGGGAACGGTCATGCCTTCCGTCTGCCCCCCGGGTCCGCAACCAAGCCCGGCGGAGCGTGCGGGGTGGCGGGCGAGCCCGATCGGCCGCCTTCCGGACGGCGCCGCGTCCGCGGCCTGTTGGCGCCACCGCGCGGCACCCCTCACCGCGCTCTCCCGGAAGGTCGGACTCCGGCGACCCCGTGGCGCGCCGTCCGGGGGCTCCCACTATGTTGATCTTGAGTAGGCCGCATGGCCTCATCGAGACATCACGGGGGTGGGTCCCATCACGGACACCGGAGGCGCACTGCGCCCACTGACGGCGGCGGAACCGCGCGAACTGGCCGGCTACCGGCTGCTGGCCGGGCTCGGCGAGGGTGGGATGGGAACCGTCTACCTCTCCCGCACCCGGGGCAACCAGCCCGTCGCGCTGAAGATGATCCGGCGCGAGTACGCGGGCGACGCCGAGTTCCGGCGCAGGTTCCAGCAGGAGGTCGCGGCCGCTCAGCAGGTGCGGGGCTACCACCTGGTGCCCGTCGTCGACCACGACAGCGAAGGTGAACAGCCCTGGCTCGCCTCCGCCTACGTACCGGGGGTTCCGCTCGACGAGGCGCTGGACGCCCACGGGCCGCTGCCCCTGATCACCACGCTCCAGCTCGTCGGCTGCGTCGCCCGTGGCCTGGAAGCCGTCCACGCGGCCGGAGTCGTGCACCGCGACCTCAAGCCCGGCAACATCCTGCTCGGCACCGACGGGCCCTGGGTCATCGACTTCGGCATCGCCCGGGCCGCCGAGTCCACCCGCCTCACGCGCAGCGGCGGCTTCATCGGCACACCGCAGTTCATGTCGCCGGAGCACGGCATGGGTGAGCCGCTCACCCCCGCCACCGACGTCTTCTCGCTCGGTCTGATCGCCGCCGTGACGGCCACCGGCCGACACCCGTACGGCTCCGGCGGCGCGCTCACCGTCGCCACCCAGATCGCCAACACCGCGCTGCGCCCGCCGGAACTCTCCGGCTACCCGGACGTCCTGCGGACGCTCCTCGAACGCTGCCTCGCCGCCGATCCGGCGGCCCGCCCCGCCCCGGCGGAGCTGGCGCAGCTGTGCGAGCGGGCCTCCGGCCGCTCCACCCGCGACTTCGACGGCTGGCTGCCCGCCGCCGTCACGGCCGCCGTCGACGCGCGGGGGGCCACCGTGCGCCACCTCCTCGCCGAGGACACCACTCCCCCGCCGCCCCATCGGCCCGCCGCCACCTACGTACCGACGCAGACCGGCGACGCGCCCCACCAGGCGCCCACCCGGACGGCCCCGCCGCGCCCCGGCACCCCGCCGCCGCCCGCCCCTCCCGCCGGGCCGCCCACCGGATCGGTCCCGCCGAGGGCGGGCGGGAAGCGGCGCCTGGTGCCGCTCGCCGTCACCGCCGTGGCCCTCGTCGTCGCGGCCGGCACGGCCTGGTCGCTGTACGGCGACACGGAGTACGGCTCCGGCAAGGAGGCCCAGAAGCCCTCGCGGACCGCGACCTCCGCACCGCCGGCCGACACCCCGCCCGGAAGCCAGGGCACGCCGGGGGCGCAGGACCAGCCGAAGTCCCCCACCCCGGCGCCGAAGACGTACGAACTCGTCTTCAAGGAACGTCCGTTGTCGATCAGCTCCCCGGGCAACGTGGCCGTCACCGTCGACATGGACGTGCCCAAGGTGAATCCCCGGGGCAAGATCGGCGCGAAGGCCGACGAGATCCAGTACATCTACCAGTACCTGACCTTCCGCACGCCCACCGCGAAGAGTCCCGGAAGCACGCCGGAGGTCTGCCGCCAGTCGGTGGACAGCGTCCCGCTCCCCGCCGAGCTGCCGAACAGCGATCTGGCCGAGGGGAAGGCCCTCAAGAAGGGCGACCTGCTGTGCACGGTCACCTCCGACGGCAACCTGGCCATGCTCCGCCTCACCGACGTCATCGCCTCGGGCGAGACGTTCCACCCGCCGAGCTACACGGGACTGCTGACCGTGTGGAAGCCGCCCGCCGAGTGAGGGCTCGGTAGTTCGCGGCCGGCCGGGCTCGCGTACGTGGGCCCGGCCCGGTCGGTGGGCGTCCACACGGTGCACCGCGTCCGACCGTCGACGCGTTCCCGCGCCCGCGAGGGCGGCCGCCCGGCCCCCGGGCGGTCAGGGAGCCGTCGCGCCGGAGACCGCCGCGTCGACGGAGGCGTACGTCACGCCGTGGTCGGCCAGCGCCTCCGCGACGACCCCGCCGGTCATGGTGAGCGCCAGCAGGAGGTGCTCGTCGCCGATCTCCCGGTCCTTGCGGGCCAACGCCACCCGGAGGGACTGCTCCAGGACGGTCTTGGCCTCCCGCGAGAAGGACGGGCGGCCCTTCCACCATCCGGAGTCCTTGCGGTCACCGGCCAGCGCGCCCTCGCCGTGGGTCTCCTCCACGCGCGCCACGATCGCGCCGACGTCGATGCCGAGGTCGGCGAGGGCGCTCGCGTCGGCCCGTGACAGTCCGGCCCGGCGGCGGGCGTCCGCCAGGGCGGCCACCAGGGACGGGCGGCTCGCGGGCGGGCACAAGGTGCGCAGGGCGACCGCGGCCCGGGTGTCCTCCCGGTCGAGCAGGGCCAGCAGCAGGTGCTCCTTGGTGACGACGGTCGAGCCGCTCCGTTCCGCGTGCTCGACCGCCCCCTTCACCACGGCACGTGCGGCTTTCGTGAACCGTTCGAACATCACTGCCTCCCGTACTTCTTGTGGACGGCCTGTCGGCTGACTCCGAGCTCGGTCGCGATCTCCTGCCACGACCAGCCCTGGTTGCGCGCGCTGCGCACCTGGACGGCTTCCAGCTGTTCCAGCAGTCGCCGCAGCGCGGAGACGGCCCGCAGTCCGACCCGGGGGTCGCGGTCGCCCGCTCGCGCGGCGAGATCGGTCGCATCGGTCATGACGTCAACCTACGTTGACACCTCCCGGCGTGTCAACCTTGATTGACAGCCGGGAGCGTCCGGCGGGGCACGGAGCAGCGGCCGTGCCGGGGGCACGGAAGACGGGGCGAATGAAGGCGAGGAGGTGGGGCAGGCGGAGGACGAACACACAAGGACGGGTGGACGGCGGTGAACGGCTCGTCCTCCCCCAACCGAAGGAGTTGTTCCCGCGTGACTGAGCAGCCGTGGAGCTACCGCTCGACCTCCGGCCACCTCGCCGGAGCCGTGCTGGCCGGGTACAAGGTCGAGGCGACGGACGGCAGCATCGGCAAGGTCGACAAGCACTCCGACGTCGTGGACGACGCCTATCTGGTGGTCGACACCGGCGTCTGGATCTTCGGCAAGGAGGTCCTCCTGCCCGCCGGCCTCGTGTCCCGCATCGACGCGGAGGAGCGGAAGATCTACGTCGACGCCTCCCGGGAGCAGGTGAAGAAGTCCCCCGAGTTCCACCGGGAGCCGCACCTGGGCGACGCCACCTACCGCCAGCACCTCGGTCTCTACTACGGCCCCGGCGGCCCGCTCGCCTGACGCGCGCGTACCGGCAGGGGTGCGGGCCCGGACATCCGATGTCCGGGCCCGCACCCCTTTCCGTACGCGGTCGGGATCAGCAGCTGATGGTGCCCCTGCGGATCGCGTGCCCGCCGGTGTTGCTGTCGTCGGCCCAGTACACGGGCTTGGTCCCGCCGACGCACTCGTCGGCCCCGGCCGGCGCGAAGCCCTCGTTGTTGAGGTCGGCCATGCCGCTGGGACGCTCGTACACGGCGGCGAGGGCGAAGACGCCGGTGGCGCCGATCCTCATGGTCCGGTGGCGGCCGCCGCAGGTGTCGTCGCAGACCACCCAGAGCCGGGCGGCCTGCGGCTCCCACTGGAGCTCCATCACGCCGGACAGGCCACTGGCGATCGTGGCGACACGGGTGGCGGCGCCACTGTCCTGGAGGACGTATCCGTAGACCGTTCCGGTGCCTTCGACCCCGAGGAAGAAGACGCCGCCGGTGTGGGCGGCGTACCGGCTCGGGTCGTAGGCCAGGCCGGTCGACTCGTCCTTGAAGCCGGCCGCGACGAGGGTCGCGTCGGGGATCCAGGTGATCGCCTCGAAGCCGAGGTTGGAGCCCACGGCCGGCAGGCCGGCGGTCAGGTTCCACTCCTTCGTGGCGGTCAGGCCGCTGCCCGTGCCGGTGCCGACCTCGTAGCGCAGGACGGACAGGCGGCTGGTGCCGGAGGCGTCACCGTTGCGCTCCGTCGCGACGTACGCGCCGCCCGCCGCACCGGCGGCCGTCAGGGTGACGGCCTCGCCGTCGGGGCTGCCGGAGCCACCGGGGTAGCGCAGGGTCTTTCCGGAGGTCCAGCCGTTGGTGGTGTCGGGCCGCCAGCCGCCGGCGCCGTCCCGGACCAGCCGCCACAGCTTGCCGGAGTTCTGGGCGCCCCACAGCACGGAGCCCTCCTGGTACAGGCCGCTGAGGTCCTCGCCGAAGACGTCGGATCCGTCGGCCGTCGCCACGGAGCCGCCGCCGGGCCAGGCGACCGGGCTCGTCCCGCCGCCCCCGCCGGTGCCGCAGTCGTTCGGCGCGCCGAGCGTCAGGGCCGCCTTGCCGAAGGCGCCGGTTCCGTCCGGGCACCGCGACCAGGACGGGGCGGAGTGGCCGGTCCAGCCGAAGCTGTCGACCAGGGTGCTGCCGCCGGGCAGGTAGAGGCGGGCCTTGTCGCTGGAACCGAGGCCGAACGCCGCGTCCACGTCGAACGCGCGGACCGCCCCCGGGGCCAGCGTCGTCCCGGCCGGCACCGTGAACTTCGAGCTGTTGTTGTCGTCCTTGAGGATCCACCCCGAGACGTCGACCGTGGCCGTGCCCTTGTTGAACAGCTCGATCGAGTCGTCGACGCTGCCGGTCGTCACCACCTCGTTGATACGGATGTCGTCGGCCGGAGCGGCGAGCGCCACGGGCGCGAGCAGCGTCGCGGCGGCGGCCAGGGCGGAGCCGACGACCGCCAGGCGGAGAGGGGTGAGGCCGAGAGGGGCGAGGCGACGACGCCCACGGGGAGCGCGTACTTCGGGCACGGTGTTGTCCGTCCTGAGGAGAGTGGTGGCGGGGCGACCTGAGACTCACGTCCGACGCCGAACGGCGGTCGGCTTCGGACCGGTCGTCACATGAACGCGTGTCGAACTGCAGGTCGCACGCCGCCATCCGTGTGAGGGAGTGCCCGGCGTCGCGATCGAGCCGTTCCGGGGGCGCGCCGCATGGGCCGCCGGACGGCGGGGCACCGATGCCCGGGTGCCCATCACAGACGAGACACAGCGCTTCACCTCCCTGTCGGAACGGCTGACCGGCTTCGACACGGTGGCCCTCGAGTCCACCGGGCTCGCCGAGGTGTACCGGACGGTCGCCGCGGAACAGCTCGGCGAGGAGCGGTACGCGCGGCTGCTGCGCGAACTGCGGGAGCCGGACGACACCATGGACGGCGAGCTGCGGGAGGCGGCGCGGTCGGTCACGTACCTCTGGTACACGGGCAGTTGGCCGGGGCCGCCGCCGATCGTCGTGTCCTCGCGCGCCTCCGCCGAGGGCCTGGTGTGGAAGGCGGCCGGGGTGAGACCCCCGGCCACGGCACCCGGAGGGTACGGGAGCTGGGCCGAGGCGGGCGGATCGTCGGGCCCCGAAGCCTTCGGGTCGGTCGACGCGGTCGGTGCGTCCGGAGGGTCCGGAGAGTCCGGAGAGTCCGGAGAGCCCGGCCCGGGCGGAGAGTCCGGCGCGGGCGGAGAGTCCGGCGCGGGCGGAGGGTCCGGCGCGTCCGGAGGGTCCGCCTCATCCGGCGCGGGCGGCCCGTCCGGAGCGTCCTCCCCGTCGGCCTCCGGCGGCGGGAGCGAGGGGGACCGCCGGTGACGCGGTACGACGTGATCGTCGTCGGCGCCGGTGTCGCGGGCTCGCTCGTCGCTCACCGGCTCGGTCTGAACGGCCGGCGGGTCCTGGTCCTGGAGGCGGGCGCGGCGGTCCCCGAGGCACACGAACCGGCCGATGTCGGGCCCGGCCCTCCCTACCGGCCCCATCCGGCCGCGCCCTGGCCCGAGGTGACGGACCTCGTCGGCACGGGCGGGCCCCCCGGCTTCCTCGCGGCCGGCCATCTGCGGCAGGACGGCCCGCTCCCGTACGCCAGCGGGTACGTCCGCGTCAACGGCGGCACCGGCAACGTCTGGACCGGCCTCGCGCCCCGCATGCTCCCGGAGGACTTCGACACGGAGCCCTTCGGGTACGGGCGGCGGTGGCCGCTCACGTACGACGAGCTCGAACCCCACTACCGCGCGGCGGAGGAGGAGTTGGGTGTGGCGGCCGACGCCGACGAACAGCGCGCGCACGTCGGTCTGCCCTTCCCCGACGACTACGTCTTCCCCATGCGGCCGCTGCCCGCCGCGCGTCTGGACCGGATCCTCGCGGCCCGCGTCGACGGGCGCCGCGTCAAGGACCCCGTCGCCCTCCACGAGGTCGAACTGAGGGTGGTCGGCACCCCGCACGCGCGCAACGGCGTCCCGGACCCGCACTACGACGGCGGCCGCGGCTACGTACCGCGTGGGCGCGACGGACGGCCGGACCCGCACAGCCGCTGCGTGGGCAACGCGAGCTGCATCCCGCACTGCCCCTCGTACGCGAAGTACACCCCGCTCAAGACGCAGGGCCGCTGGAGCACCACCGTCACGCTCCGGGACCGGTCCGTGGTGAGCCGCGTCCTCGTCGACGGGCGGAGGCGTGCCACGGGAGTGGAGTACCGCTCGTACGACGGGGCGGTGTCCGTGGCGCACGCCGACGCCGTCGTGCTGGCCGCGCACGCCGTGGAGAACGCCCGGCTGCTGCTCCTCTCCGGGCTCGCCGACCGCAGCGGCCAGCTCGGCCGCAATCTGATGGACCATCCGGTCCTGCTGACCTGGGGCCTGCTGCCCGAGGACACCGGGCCGTACCGGGGACCCGGCTCGGTGTCGGGCTTCGAGGGCTTCCGCGCCGGCCCGGCGCGGCGGCTCCGGGCCCCGTTCCGCGTCGAGTTCGGGACCTGGGGATGGATCTGGGCCAAGGGGCCCGTGGACACGGACGTGCGGCACTTCCTCAGGGAACGCGGCCTGTTCGGGGCGGAGTTGCGACGGGCTGTAGGGGACCGGGTCCGCCGTCAGTTCACCCTCCAGTTCGAGATGGAGCAGGGCGCCGACCCCTCGAACCGGGTCACCCTCCATCCGCGCGAGCGCGACGCCCTGGGTCTGCCGCGCCCGCTCGTCACGTACGACCTCGACGAGCACGTGAAGGAGGGGATGGTGGCGGCCCGCGCGGTCTCGGACCAGATCTTCGCGCTGCTCGGCGCCGAGGACCACACGGACTACGCGCCGGTGGAGGCCTGGCCGGGCCGGTTCGATCACCGCGGCCGTACGTACGGTTACCGCGGGGCGGGCCATGCCGCCGGCACCCACATCATGGGCGACTCCCCGGCCACGTCGGTGGTGGACGCCTGGCAGCGGTGCTGGGACCATCCCGGGCTCTACGCGGTCGGCTGCGGCAGCATGCCCTCGGTGGCCACCTCCAACCCGACGCTGACGATGGCCGCGCTCGCGCTGCGCAGCGCCGAGCGCGTCGAGGCCGACCTGGAACTCCGCGACCGCCCGGCGACCCTCGGTTCGCCACCGGGAGTCCCCGCGCCTCCGGCGCCCCCGGCACCCCCGGCACCCCCGGTGCACCGGACACCACCGACAGGCCCACGGCCGACCGAGCCCATCGAACACACCGAACACACCGAGCCCACCGAGCTGCCCGATGGGCCCGAGCTGCCCGAACCCATCGAGCCCACCGAGACGTCACCGACCCGAGGAGTCTCCGCATGACCGGCCCCCTGCCGCTGCCGCCCGTACCCGACCCCTTCCAACTGCCCTTCCACTACGGAGCCTTGCATCAGGTCGGCATCGACTGGCTGGTCGACGCGGCACCTGCCCACGAGCTGCTCGCCAAGCACCACCCGGATCTGACCGCCGCAACCTTCGAGGACGGTCGGGCGCTGGTCTCGCTCAACTACCAGCTGTACTTCGCGCAGTACGCGTTCGGCGGCGGCGTCACGCAGGAGATCGAGTTCAGCGTCATCGCGTTCCCGACGGCCGAGGCCGACCGCCTGCCACGCCTCACGTACGCCCAGTACGCGCAGGGCTGGGACCAGACGAAGCTGCTCGGCATCGCCCGTCTCCACGTCGTGTGCGACAACCCGTTCGCGATCAGCGCCGGGCGCGAGCTGTACGCGGAACCCAAGTCCCCCGGCTGGTTCGAGGTCGGCCTGCCGTCCCTCAACGGACCCGCGGGCGAGACCTGGACCGTACGCTGCAAGGCGGCCGCGATCGGACCGGACGACGCCCTGGAGAAGGGGCTCGGGCCCCTGCTCGACGTCACGGCGAAGCTGGACGGCCTCACGGGCACCGCCGCCAACTCCGCCCCGATCACGGGCTACGGGACCGACCGCGAGGGGCGCCTGCTCGCCGGTCCCATGAACGTCTACCAGCCCTACCGCTGGTACGACCTGGGAGCCCCCGAGCACTCCGGGCGGACGCGGCTGGAGGTCCACGCCCCGGACGGCGACCTCGGCCGCGACATCCGCGCCCTCCTCGCCGACGACACACCGGCGGTCGGCGCCTGGACGTACCAGTCGCCCCCGGTGGCGGCGCACAACCGGCCGTACTACCTGCCGACGGGGCCACGCCTCTGACGGCAGGGCCGCCCGGGGCCGATCGGCCCCGGGCGGAGCTGCTACACGTTGCCCTCGGGCTGTGTGGCCGCCGTGCTGCGGACGCGCCTCCGGAACCACCGCCGGCGGGTGCGCGGGTGCACCGCCCGGCCGAGCCGCCGGCCGATGAGCAGGTATCCGAGGAGCGCTCCGGTCGTGTTGAGCAGGACGTCGTCGACGTCGAAGGCACGCCCGGTGATCAGGGCTCCCTGGATCAGCTCCACGAGGAACATCGTGCCGATGGTGACCAGGGCCACCCGGATCGTGCCGCGGGTCCGCCGGGAAAGCAGCGGCAACAGGACGCCGAACGGTACGCCGAGCGCCACGTTGCCACCCAGCTGCTTGACCGTCTCGATGAACGCCGGCTGCTCCAGGTAGGCGCGGATGGAGCTGCCCGGCTCCAGGTTGGTGTGCGTCAGCGGCACCGATGCCGGTGAGGCGTCGAGGGTCAGCCGCGCCAGGACGAACGCGAACGCCACCATGCCGACCATCGCGATCAGCGCCACCAGCACCCGCACGACCCGCGCGGGTCTGCGTGGTCCCTCCTCCTCGGTCACCGGAACGGGCTCCGCGAGGGTCTCACGCTCCGCCTTCCGGGCCGCTCTCGCGTCCCGTCCGCGTTGGAATGTCTTCATGATCCGTCCCCCACTGTCCGAGGCCGCTCTCCGTTGGGGTGCGGGTACCCGGGAAGGGCCCGGGCACACCGCCCCTCCCCGAGCCGTTGTCGCCCGGGGCGACGGAGCCGACCATGACGGCAGGGCAGGCGGGGCGGGCGGGGGAGGACGACCGGAGCGGGGCCGCGACAGCCACAGCTCCCCCATGCGCCACAACTGATCCCCGGAGAAGCATGGTTGAGAATGAGCCGTCCCGCGCCGGGCACCAGATGGCCATGCGAGAAGAAGAGACGGAACAGAGACCCGCACGCCGGACGACGCGGCTCGGCGGGCGCCTTCGCGGGGTGCCCGGCTGCGCCGCCGTGCTCCTCCTCCTGGCCGTGGTCCTGGTGCTGCTGGGACGGTTCGTCCAGATACCCGGGCTGGGGGACGTGTTCGGGACCGACACCAAGGACCGCTCCGGACCGGCGCTGCTGCAGTCGATCCAGGACATGCACCGGTACGAGGGGGCCGTCGGCACCTTCCAGGTCGTCGTCGACCTGGAGAAGGACGCCCGGTTCCTGCCCAGTTCGATCCGGGGGACCCGCACCCTGTACGTGGCGAGCGGGAACGTGCGGGCGTACGTGGATCTGGGCGGCATCGGCCAGGACTCCGTGCGCGTGAACGAGGACCGCACCACGGCCACCATCCGCCTGCCGCACGCGCGGCTGGCCGAACCCGCGCTGGACCCCAAGCGCTCCTACGCGGTCTCCAAGCAACGCGGCCTGCTCGACCGGCTCGGTGACCTGTTCTCGGACAACCCGGCCGACGAACGCGCCGTACACGAGCTGGCCGCCGACCACATCGGCGACGCGGCCAAGGAGAGCGACCTGACCCTGCGGGCCGAGCGGAACACCACGTCGATGCTCCAGGGACTGCTGCGCGCGCTGGGCTTCCAACAGGTCACGGTCACGTACGCCTGAGCCCGGAGTCACCGGCGTGACCGCCCACCCGAATCGCCCGCAACCATTGACAGGTTCATACCAGCCTCACCATTCTTGAGAGCGCTCTCAAGCACGCCTCCCAACGGATTCCCCCCACGGACTCCCCCCACCCCCGAGGAGCTCTCACGTGTCCGCACGCCGCAGGCGCACACGCGCCCGTCTCGTTCCACTGGCCGCCGCCGCGTTGATCGGCACCGCCGTCACCGTCGCCGTCCCGTCGGACCCGGTCCAGGCCGCCGTCCCCACGACCATCCCGCTCACCTTCGCGAACAACTCCGGCCGCGGCGAGCAGGTCTACGTCTACAACCTCGGCACCGAGCTCTCGACCGGCCGGCAGGGATGGGCCGACGCGAACGGCACCTTCCACCCCTGGCCGGCCGGGGGCTCCGTCCCCTCCCCCGCGCCGGACGCCTCCATCGCCGGACCCGCCAACGGTCAGTCCATGACGATCCGGATGCCGAAGTTCT
Source organism: Streptomyces sp. NPDC002057 (assembly GCF_040296665.1). NCBI lineage: Bacteria > Bacillati > Actinomycetota > Actinomycetes > Kitasatosporales > Streptomycetaceae > Streptomyces > Streptomyces sp. NPDC002057. Next base: position 36,145 of record NZ_JBEOXR010000043.1, on the reverse strand, counting down.
CGGGCCGGATCTACTTCAGCTACGGTCAGAAGCTCGTCTTCAAGGTGGCCACGGGCGGCCTCGTGCAGCCCGCCGTCCAGAACCCGAGCGACCCGAACAGGAACATCCTCTTCAACTGGTCCGAGTACACCCTCAACGACTCGGGCCTCTGGCTCAACAGCACCCAGGTCGACATGGTCTCGGCGCCGTACGCCGTCGGCGTGAAGCGCCCCAACGGCACCGTCGCGAACACGGGCCGCCTCAAGCCCGGCGGCTACCGGGGCTTCTTCGACGCGCTGCGCGGCCAGCCCGGCGGCTGGGCCAACCTCATCCAGACCCGCTCCGACGGCACGGTGCTGCGCGCCCTGGCCCCGGGCCACGGCATCGAGGCCGGCGCGCTGTCGCCGGGGGTGATGAACGACTACATCAACCGCGTCTGGAGCAAGTACTCCACGTCGACCCTGACCGTGACGCCGTTCGCGAACCAGCCCAACGTGAAGTACTTCGGCCGGGTCTCGGGCAACGTCATGAACTTCACCAACGGGTCCGGCGCCGTCGTCACCTCCTTCCAGAAGCCCGACTCCGACAGCGTCTTCGGCTGCTACAAGCTCCTCGACGCCCCGAACGACCAGGTGCGCGGCCCCATCTCCCGCACCCTCTGCGCGGGTTACAACCGCTCCACCCTCCTCACCAACCCGAACCAGCCGGACACCTCGTCGGCCGGCTTCTACCAGGACGCGGTGACCAACCACTACTCCCGCAAGATCCACGCCCAGATGGCCGACGGCAAGGCGTACGGCTTCGCCTTCGACGACGTCGGCGCCCACGAGTCACTGGTCCACGACGGCAACCCCCAGCAGGCGTACGTGACGCTCGACCCGTTCAACTAGGAGGCCGGGGCCGGATTCCGGACGCCCCGCGCGTGCGGGGTGGGGGTGCCGGTGGCTTCACACCGGCACCCCCACCCCGGCTCGGCGGGCGGTCGCTAGGAGACCAGGCCCTGCCCCTCCAGCTCCGTCAGCCGCACGGTGCACAGGCCTCCGCGCTCGGCCTTCACCTCCGTCACCTTCAGCTGGGTGCCGGGGGTCAGGATGTACTCCTCCTCGCCCGTGAACGCGGAGAACCGGCGGATCCCCACCGCCCGCGCCGGCGTCACCTCGAACAGGGTCCGCTTGCCACGGCTTCCGAGGAACGCCCTGGCCACGCTCAGCTCGGACGTGCACGACGACACGCCCCACCACGCCACGGTCCGCCCCACCGGGTACTGGGAGCGCAGGTCCAGCGCGACGCCACGCCACAGCGGACGCGTCTGCGCCGGAAGGGCCTCCACGGCCGAGAACAGCAGCCGCAGATACGGCAGGTAGGGCACGACCCGCTCACGGTCAGGGTGGCGCAGCGCGGCGTTGATCTCGCGGTAGAACGCCGACTCGCACGTGTACAGGTACAGGGCCGCGATCGCGTCGGCGGACAGCCCCGCCCCGTACGCCACCTCCCCCGTCCCGGTCGTCCCGCCCGCGGCCTCCGCGTCGGCGACCTTGGTCTCGCCGAACCGGCTCGACCGCTCGATGTGCCGGTCCAGCCGCGCGAGGACCCTCGACACCGGCTCGACGGCCTTGCGGAAGTCCATCAGCGGCATGTCGAACACCCCGGTGATGGGGGGAAGGACGAGCCCCTCGTCCTTGACGCTGGTGAGGCGCTCCAGATACAGCTGGTGCAGTTCCATCGTGGACGCGATGAACGCCCCCATCCGCTGCGCGACCCCGCCGTCCGAACCGCCCGCTCCGGCCGCCTGCGCGTCCCAGCCCCTGCGCGGCAACCAGTCGATCGGCTCGGCACCCACCGCCGCCAGGGCGTCGTTCACCTGGGCGAAGTGGTCCCCCTCGCAGAAGACGTCCCCCTGCGCCGCCGGATTCACATGGTCGAGGTGCCGGACCTCGACACCCGGGTACTTCTTCTCCAGCCGCTGCACGACGCGCTTCAGGCTCCGGGCGTGCGCGCCCCACCAGGCGAACACGACACCCCGGTCCTCCTCGTCGGCGTCCTGCTTCGCGCGGAGGATCTCCTCGACGATCTGCTCGGCCACGGGGCGCCAGAACGACGTGTGCCGGTCGGTCGGCATCGCCCCGTCGGCGCTCGCGGTGAGCGAGGCGTTCAGCAGCAGTACGCCCTGGGTGAGCATCGCCTGGAACCACTCCGGCGGCTGCACCGTGTCCTCCTTCTTCAGGAGGGCGCGGACGTCGGCGATCGGGGTCTTCTTGGCGATGCCGTACTTCCACATCGCGGCGGCCTTGACGATGCAGCGCACGCTGACGACCCGTCCGAACTGGCTGTCCTTCCAGTCGTGGAAGGTGTTGTCGAACATCGCGATGCCGGTCGCGCTCTCCGCCCGGGGATACGGGTTCTGCCCGAAGGCGACCACCTTCCACTTGTGCGGCGGATGCGGCTTCAACGCCTGGAACGTCAACTCGCGGACCGGCACGACCTCCGGGCTGCGCTTCGGACCGATGAAGTCACCCGCCCCCGGCTGCGCCTCGATCACGGGGCCCAGCAGGGGGAGCCACGGCTCCCCGCCACCGGTGAACAGCTCGGCCAGGCCCAGCGGATCCCCGGCCGGGGAGTCCGCGCCGCCCGCGGCCGGAACGTCACCACCGCTTCCCGCCGCCGCGGCCTGCGCGGGCTTCGCCTCGGCCTCGGCCTCGGCGGCCGGAGCAGGCGGCTTCGGTACGTTGATCCGCACCCGCTGCGTCGCCCCCGCGCCCTCGATGTCGGCGAGCTGTGCCCACACCGCGGACCGCAACTCGTCGTAGCCCGCGAACCCGTGGTCGTGGAACAGGGCGTATCCGGTCCACATGAGGTTCGCGCACACCTGCGCGGGCACCTGCCCCGTCCGCGCCCCCATCCCGACGAGCGCCACCGACCGGATGCTGCCGGGCTTCGCCCTGTTCTGCAGATGCACCGCCTGGAACGCGGCCGCGCACGCCAGCGCCACGTTCATGGTCTCGCTGATGTTCTGCGAGGACCGGCGCATGGTCGGCGTCGAGATCAGGTACCGCGGCACGGCCGCGCCCGACGGGACGCACACCGCGCTGCCCACCGGCAGGCTCCCGCCGAACCGCTCGCGTATCGCCCGCTGCACCCGCACCTGGATCCCGGCGCCGAGGTGCCGCTTGACGACGGCGTCCACTCCACCGTCCATCCGGCCCCGCGCGTTGGTCGGGGAGACCCACGCGTCGACGTCCACGTCCAGAAGGGAGCCCTGCCGGATCTCGACCTCGGGCGTGTCCGCGAACGCGGACCGCCAGGCCGCCACCACCTCGTCGTTGACATCGACGAGGACGACCTTCAACGCATGCTCGACACCCACGAATCCACCCCTTCGCACACTCTTCCGAACACCCTCGAAGCTATCGCCCACCACTGACATCGACGCCGCTCACCACCACGGCCGCCGTCCCCGGCCCTCCTCCGCCTCCCTCTCCCCGCTCCCCCTCCGTCCTCCCCTACGCCATCCGACGGAATGGCCGAACTACGTGTAGACCAAATAGATGCCTGAGGCATGTAGTGGAGGTGGCGCCGCCCCACCCGGAGCCGACGATCCGCAGCCTGAGAGGTCCTCACATGACCACCGAAGCCGTGGCCTTCCCTCAGAACCGCACCTGCCCCTACCACCCGCCGGCCGCCTACGACCCCCTCCGCGACGAACGCCCGCTGTCGCGGGTCACCCTCTGGGACGGGCGGGAGGTGTGGGTCGTCACCGGACACGAGGCCGCCCGGACCCTGCTCGCCGACCGGCGGCTGTCCACCGACTCCACCCGGCACGACTTCCCGCTCCCGACCGAGCGGGCCGCGTCCGTGCGCCGGCGGAGGCGGGCCGCGCTGCTCGGCTGGGACGATCCCGAGCACAACGCACAGCGCCGGATGCTGATCCCGAGCTTCTCCCTCAAGCGCACCGAGGGCATGCGCCCGCGCATCCAGGCGACGGTGGACCGACTGCTCGACGCGATGGAGGCGGCGGGGCCGTCGGCGGAGCTGGTGAGCGCGTTCGCGCTGCCGGTGCCGTCGATCGTCATCTGCGACCTGCTGGGCGTCCCGTACGAGGACCACGAGTTCTTCGAGGAGCAGTCCCGCCGGCTGCTGCGCGGCCCCACGGCCGCCGACACCGAGGACGCCCTGGCCCGACTGGAGGAGTACCTCGGCGGTCTTCTCGACGGCAAGCGCGCCGAACCGGGCGAGGGCGTGCTCGACGACCTGCTGGCCCGGCAGCGGCAGGACGGCCGCCCCGACCGCGAGGAGCTGGTGCAGCTGGCGACCATCCTGCTCGTCGCGGGCCACGAGACCACCGCGAACATGATCTCGCTGGGGATGTACACCCTGCTGCGCCACCCCGAGCGGCTCACGGAGCTGCGGGACGCGCCCGAGCTGATTCCCACCGCGGTGGAGGAGCTGCTGCGGTTCCTGTCGATCGCGGACGGGATGCTGCGGGTCGCGCGTGAGGACGTCGAGATCGGCGGCGTCGTGGTCCGGGCCGGCGACGGGGTCGTGTTCTCGACCTCGCTGATCAATCGCGACGGTGAGGTGTACGCCGATCCGGACACCCTGGACTGGGCCCGGCCGGCCCGGCACCACGTGGCGTTCGGTTTCGGCGTCCACCAGTGCCTGGGACAGAACCTGGCCCGGGCGGAGCTGGAGATCGCGCTCGGCACGCTGCTGCGCCGACTGCCCGGACTGCGGCTGGCGAAGCCCGCGGAGGAGATCCCCTTCACACCGGGCGACACGATCCAGGGCATGCTCGAACTGCCGGTCACCTGGTGAGCGAGCGGTCCTGCGGAGCGGAAGGGCTGGTCAGTTGACGAAGGGAACCGCGCCGGTGCGCATCTCGATCGACACGGACGTCTGCATCGGGGCCGGGCAGTGCGCCCTGGTCTCCCCCGAGGACTTCACCCAGGACGACGACGGCTTCGGCACGGTCGCGCCCGGACGCCCGGACGGGTTCGGAGGGCCGCTGGTACGGGAGGCGGCCCGCGCCTGCCCCGTACGGGCGATCACCGTCGCCGAGTAGGAGGCGCCGTGGCCCGGCCGGGTTCCGCACCCCGTCGGGCCCCGACGCGCGCCGAGCACCCCGTGCCCGCACACGGGCCGGGGAGACCTGCCTAGACCTCGGGAAGCGAGGGGTCGGGCGTCCAGGGAGCGGGTGCCGTGACGGCCCACCGTTCGTGGTCGCGCCAGGCTCCGTCGATGAAGAGATAGGCGGGCGACAGGCCTTCGTATCGGAAGCCCAGGCGCTGGGCCACGGCCAAGGACGCCTTGTTCCCCGGCTGGATGTTCGCCTCCAGCCGGTGGAGCCGGAGGTCGTCGAAGGCGTACCGCAGGACGGCGGTGAGCCCCTCCACCATGTATCCCCGGCCCGCCGACGGGGCGAAGGCCGCGTAGCCGAGGGACGCGCCCTGGTAGCGGCCCCGGATGATCGAGTTGATGTTGACCGCGCCGGCGGCCTCACCGGTCTCCCGGACGCGGATCAGGAAGCCCTGGTTGGTGCCGTCCTCGAAACGGGTCATCCAGCGCCGGAACTCCTCGGCGGTCGTGGGCAGCTGCATCCACGGCGTGTGGAGCTCGGCGCTGGCCCTGACGAGCGAGCAGAACTCGTCCTGGTCGGCGAGGGTGAGCGGGCTCAGTTCGACCCGTGACGGCTTCATGGACATGACCCCATGGTAGGACCATCCTTCATCCGAACCCCCTGAACCCCCTGAGCTTCGCGAACCCCCGATACACCGATACGCAGATACACCGACACCCCTACGAGGCGACCGGCAGCCGGTACACGGAGACGTGGGACCTCGCTTCGGCCGTGAAGGGGGTGCCCTCCCAGTCGGCGTGCCTCGTCTCCCGCTCGAACCCGGCCAGTTGGGCCATGAGGTCGAGTTCCGCGGGCCAGATGTAGCGGTGCGGGCTGCGGAAGAGACGGGCCTCGGTGGTCTCGTCGTCGAAGTGGAAGTGGTGCGACACGACCTGCTGGTCCAGGACGTCGTACGTGTCCATGCCGATGTACCCGGGATCGGACTGCCAGACGGTGGCCGTCCGCCCCGGCGGGAGGCTGCGCAGCTCGGGCACCCACAGCTCGACCACGAACCGGCCGCCGGGTTCGAGATGGCGGGCCGCGTTGCGGAAGCAGGCGACCTGCTCGGCCTGGGTCAGGAGATTGGAGATCGTGTTGTAGACGAGGTAGACGAGGCTGTACGTCCCGGGGGCGGTGGCCGTCGCCATGTCGCCGAGGATCACCGGGATCCTCGCCTCGTCGGCCTTGGTGCGCAGTTGCCGCACCATGGGACGCGACAGCTCGATGCCGGTGACGGACACACCTCGTTCGGCGAGCGGGACCGCGACCCGGCCGGTCCCGACGGCGAACTCGAGAGCGGCCCCCTCCCCCGCGAGCCGTGCGAGGCGGTCGACGGTCGGTCCGAGGATCGCCGGCGCGAACATGCCGGTCCCGGGCGTGTCGTAACGCTGAGCGGTCTCGGTGTCCCAGAGCTTCTCCTGCATGCTCCCCACACTGTCCTTCCGCGTCCGAACCCGTCCAGTGGATATCGGTGGACTCCGCGACCGCGGTCCAGGATCCGAAACCGGTATGTCCATATGATGGAACGAAGTTGTCGGTGGGACGGCACCGCCGTCAGGATGCGGGGCATGTACTCCGACCTCGTCCGCCGCCGACACGTGGACCTCATGCGTGTCGCCGGGATGCTGTGTCGGCCGGGCCGCTGTCGCGCCGCCTGCCGCTGACCCTCATCGGTCCGCGTTCTCCCTTCTCGCCCTGAGGCACTCCACCGCTCCGCCGCTCGGCTCTCCGGGGCCGGTGTCCCTTCGTCGGGCCCGGACTCCGGCGGACCGGCCGTGAGCGCGGCGGCGCAGGGGCGGCGGCGACCGTCTCCCTCGGTGTCGGCACCGGCTCCTGACTCCCCTTCACGCTGCTCCACCCGCACGTCGGTGCGCCGTACCGGCGCGGTCCGGGACCGGTACGACCAGGTTCCGAACCGCCCCGCCGGTCGGTCCCCGCACGCCGGGCGGGCCTTCTCCACCGTCGCCGCCCCGCGCCGCCGCACGCCGTGCGGCGGCAGCACACGTCCGCGCCCTTACCCCTTCGAGGTGCCTTCAGCATGTCCCTGTCCGCCGCGCCCGTACTGCACTGGTTCCTGCCCACCGGCGGGGACGGCCGTGACCCCGGCGGTGTCACCGCCGTTCAGGGACGCACCGCCGCCGCGACCCGCCGCCTGGCGGACGTCGACTACCTGGCCCAGGTCGCACGCGCCGCCGAACGGGCCGGATTCGCCAAGCTGCTGACCCCCGTCGGGCTCGGCTGCGTCGATCCGTGGGTCCTGACTCCGGCGCTCGCGGCGCTCACCGAACGCATCGGCTTCCTCGTCGCCTTCCGCGCCGGGCTCTCCCAGCCGACCCTGATCGCCCAGCAGGCCGACACCTTCCGGCGCCTGTTCGGCGACCGGATCGCGCTCAACGTCGTCACCGGCGGCGACCCGACCGAGCAGCGCGCGTACGGCGACCACCTCGCCAAGGACGAGCGGTACGCGCGCAGCGGTGAACTGATGCATGTGGTGCGTGAGTTGCTGGACGGACGTCAGGTCGATCTGACGGGTCGACATGTGCACGTGGAGGCCGCCCGTCTGCACGATCCGGCGCTCACCGCACCCGTACCCCTGTACTTCGGCGGTGCGTCACCGGCCGCGGAGGAGGTCGCCGCCCGTCACGCGGACGTCCAGCTCCTGTGGGGCGAACCGCCGGCCGCCGTCGCCGAACGGATCGGCCGGCTGCGCGAGAAGGCGGCACTGCTCGGCCGCGCCCCGCGCTTCGGCCTGCGGCTGCACGTCATCAGCCGCGACACCGCGGCGGAGGCGTGGGGCGAGGCGGACCGCATCCTCGCCGGTCTCGACCCGGAGGCGGTACGCGCCTCGCAGGAGCGCTTCGCCCGGATGGACTCCACCGGGCAGGCCCGGATGACCGCGCTGCACGGCGGTTCGGCCGACCACCTGACCGTCGCGCCGAACCTGTGGGCGGGGATCGGGCTCGTCCGCGAGGGCGCGGGAACCGCGCTGGTCGGCTCGCACGACGAGGTCGCCGCACGTCTGTGGGAGTACTGGCGGCTGGGCGTCGAGGAGTTCGTCCTCTCGGGCTATCCGCACCTGGAGGAGGCCTACCGGGTCGGCGAGGAGGTCGCGCCCCGACTGCGCGCCCTCGCCGCCGCGTCCGCCTCGGCCGACGCGGGTACGGGCGCGGCCGGGGAGGCGGCGTGACCGTCATCGACGACACCGCGAAGAAGACGGCGGGCCCCGACGGGGTGGCCGCGGACGCCACCGCCCGGAGGTCCCGCTCCGACGCCCACCCGTCGCCGTCGCGGCGGGGCGCGGACGTGCTGCGCTGGACGGCGCTGCGGCTCCTCGCCCTCGCCGTCCTGCTCGCGGCCTGGCAGGCCGTGGTCGCGGCCGGGGTGTGGCCCCGTGTCCTGGTCCCGGCCCCCGGCGACGTCTGGCAGGCCTTCCTCCGCGCGTCCACCGTCCACGACGGCGTACGGGGCGTCAGCGGCCATCTGCTCGTGGAGCACCTGGGCGTCTCCCTGCGCCGGATCGGCATCGGCACCGGGTACGCGACGCTCGTCGGCGTCCCGCTCGGACTGCTGATCGGCGTGGTCCGACCGCTCGCGGTCGTCCTGGAGCCGGCCGTCACCTTCCTGCGGACGCTGCCCCCGCTGGCGTACCTCTCGCTCCTCGTCATCTGGTTCGGGATCGACGAGGCCCCCAAGATCTGGCTGCTCGTCATCGCCGCGCTGCCCCCGATCACCGCGGCCACCGCGGCGGCGGTACGGGGAGTGCCGGGCGATCTCGTCGAGGCGGCCCACGCCCTCGGGGCCGGGCCGGTCTCCGTCCTGCTCTCGATCCGGTTGCCGGCCTCGCTGCCGGAGATTCTCACGGGCGTACGGATCGCGGTCGGCATCGCGTACACCTCGGTCGTCGCAGCCGAGACGATCAACGGCGTGCCCGGCATCGGCGGCATGATCCGCGACGCGCAGCGCTACAACCAGACCGATCTCGTCATCGCCGGTCTGCTGGCCATCGGGCTCTCGGGGATCGTGCTCGACGCACTGTTCAAGGGGGTCGAGCGCGCCGCCGTTCCGTGGCGGGGGCGCGTCTGACCGGCCGGCCGATCCGGTCCCCCTCCGACGCCCACGGCCCCGCCGTTCCCCACCGCGCCACCCGTCCGGCCCGGTCCGCCCTTCCGGCCCGCGCCACCCGTCCGGCCCGGTCCATCCGGCCCCTGTCCGCCCGCTCCACCGTTCCAGGCGTTCCCCGTTCTCACAGCCAAGGAAGAAGTCCCATGCCCCTGCACCCCCGCCGCACCGTCGTCACCGCGACCGCCACCGCACTGCTCGCCCTGGCCGTGACCGCCTGCGGCGGCGGGGCCTCGGACGAAGGGAACGACAAGGGCAAGCTCCGGATACGCATCGCCTACCAGGCCATCCCCAACGCCGACCTGGTCGTGAAGAACCAGCGCCTGCTGGAGAAGGCGCTGCCCGAGGCCGAGATCCGCTGGGTCAAGTTCGACTCGGGCGGCGACGTGAACACCGCCGTGATCGCCGGGTCGGTGGATCTGGGCCTGATCGGCTCCAGCCCGGTCACCAAGGGCCTGTCCGCGCCGCTGAACATCCCGTACAAGGTCCTCTGGATCCACGATGTGATCGGCGACAACGAGGCGCTGGTCGCGAAGAAGGAGTTCGGGTCCGTGCAGGACCTGAAGGGGCGGAAGATCGCCGCGCCGTTCGGGTCCACCGCGCACTACTCGCTCCTCGCCGCGCTGGAGTCCGCCGGCCTGAAGGCCTCGGACGTGAACCTGATCGACCTCCAGCCCCAGGACGCGCTGGCCGCCTGGCAGCGCGGCGACATCGACGCCGCCTACGTGTGGACGCCCAGCCTCACCGAGCTCCAGAAGGACGGGAAGGTCCTGGTCACCAGTCGTCAGATCGGTGCTCAGGGGAAGCCCACCGCCGACCTGGGCATCGTGACGAACGCGTTCGCCGAGCGGCACCCGGAGGCCGTCGACGCCTGGCTGTCGGCGGAGGACCAGGCGGTCAAGCTCGCCAAGAGCGACCCGGCGAAGGCGGCCGCCTCCATCGGCGCGGAGCTCAACCTGAAGCCCGAGGAGGCCCAGAAGCAGCTCGCGCAGCTGGTCCTGCTGACGGCGAAGGAGCAGCGGGCACCGGCCTACCTGGGCACGCCGGGCGCGCCCGGGGCGCTGGCGGGGAACCTGCGGGACGCCGCGGAGTTCCTGAAGGGCCAGAAGGCCGTCGACGCCGTCCCCGATCTGACGGTGTTCGAGAAGGCGCTCGCGGTCGAGGAGCTGTCCCGTGTCGCCGGCTGACGTGCGCGGCAGCACCACGGGCGCCGGAGCGGCGGAGACCGCCGAGGCCTCCGAGACGGCTGAGGCTTCAGAGACCTCAGAGACGGCTGAGACAGCTGAGACGGCCGAAGCTTCAGAGGCCTCCGAGACGACCGAGGCCGACGTCGATGCCCGAGCCGACGACGGCGCGTCCCGTCCCGGTGAGGAGGCCGCGCCGTCGGTGGCGGTCGGCACCGCACCGGAGCCGGATGTCGAGCTCGTCGGCGTGAGTGTCCGGTACGGCACCGCGAAGGCCCCGGTAACAGCCGTCGAGGACGTGTCGCTGACCGTCGCACCCGGCGAGTTCGTCGTCCTGGTCGGCCCTTCGGGGTGCGGCAAGACGACTCTGCTCCGCCTCGTCGCGGGCTTCGAGCGGCCGGCCTCGGGAACCGTCCGCGTGAGCCGGAAGACCGGTGTCGTCTTCCAGCAGCCCCGGCTCTTCCCCTGGCGCACCGTGGGCGGCAACCTCGCCTTCGCCCTGGCCCGGCACGGGGTTCCGCGGGCCGAGCGGGCCGGTCGCACCGAGGAGCTCCTGGAGCTGGTCGGTCTGCCCGGCATGGCGCGCCGCCGCACGTGGGAGCTGTCGGGCGGGCAGCAGCAGCGCGTGGCCATCGCGCGCGCCCTGGCCACCGAACCGCAGATCCTGCTGATGGACGAGCCGTTCGCGGCACTGGACGCCCTGACCCGCGAACGCTTGCAGGAGGAGGTCCGCACTCTGGCGGCGGTCACCGGTACGACCGTCGTCTTCGTCACCCATTCCGCCGAGGAGGCGGTACTCCTCGGCTCCCGCGTCCTGGTCATGGCGGCGGGCCCGGGACGGGTGGTCGACGAGGTCGCCGTACCGCTGCCCCGGGGCTCGGGGGTCGATGTCGCGGCGCTGCGCGGCGCCGCTCCGTTCGGCGCCCTGCGCGCGGAGCTGGCACGGGCGACCCTGCGGGCGTCCGGGCAGGTCTGAGGAGTACGGGGGCCGGTGCGGCGGCGTGCGCGCGGCGCGGACCGGCCCCCCGGGTGGCGGGCTCGGCATGCACGTCGGGGGGCGCGGGGCGATCATCCGTACATGGCAGGTAACCCCACACCCGCGCCGTCCGGGCCGACCACGCCGTCCGGCGCCGACGTCTCCCGGGCGCCCCGCCAGAAGCTGGCGCTCGCGGCCATGCTCTTCGCGGTGTCGATGACGTTCATCGACCAGACGATCGTGTCGATCGCCGCCCCGAGCATCACGGAGGAACTGGGCCTCTCCGCCTCCGGCATGCAGTGGGTCGTCAACGCCTACCTGCTCTCGCTCGCCGCGTTCTTCGCGCTCGGCGGGCGGCTCTCCGACCTGTTCGGACACCGGCGGATCATGCTGATCGGCACGCTGGTCTTCGTCATCTCGTCGGTGCTGTGCGGCTGCGTGCCCTCGGGCGACTTCGCCGTGACGTGGCTGATCATCTTCCGTTCCACCCAGGGTCTGGGCGCCGCGCTGATGTTCCCGGCGGCGCTGGCCGTGGTCATCGCCGTCTTCCCCGTCGAGCGGCGCGGCCGGGCACTCGCCCTCTTCTTCGGGCTGTCCGGGGCGCTGACCGCCGTGGGTCCCCTGCTGGGCGGCTGGCTGACCGCGTGGACCTGGCGGGCGATCTTCTGGGTCAACGTGCCGGTCGCCATCGTCGCGATCGTGCTCACCGTGCTCGCCCGGATCCCCGAGAGCCGCCGCCACGAGCGGCTGGACGTCGTCGGCGCCGCGCTCGTCGCCGTCGGCATGGGGCTGAGCGTGCTGGGCTTCCAGCAGGCGTCGTCCTGGGGCTGGGGCACCGTCGCGACCTGGGCGTGCATCGTGGGCGGTCTGGTGGTCCTGGTGCTGTTCTTCGGCTACGAGCGGCGCACCACGCACCCGCTGATCAACTTCGACGTCTTCCGGGACCGGGCCTTCACGGTCGACAGCCTGGTGCTGTTCTTCGCGATGCTCGCTTTCGTGCCGGTCTTCTTCTTCTCGTCCGTGTACGCCCAGGTGTCGTTGAGCGCCTCGCCGAACCAGGCCGCGCTGTTCCTGCTGTACTTCTTCATCGGTTTCGCCATCGCCTCCCAGTGGGGCGGCAAGATCCTCGACAAGCGCGGCGCCCGCCCGGCCATGAAGATCGGCTGCGCGCTCGGCGCGGTGGGCTTCTACCTCTGGGCCCAGAAGCTGACCGACCTGTCGATGCACGACCAGTGGCCGTACGCGGCGATGGCGGGCGCCGGCATCGGCTTCCTCCTCGCCCCCGCCTCCACCGACGCCGTCAACCGCTCCATCGGCGCGTCGTACGGCGAGGTCACCGGCATCACCCAGACGATCCGCAACTACGCGGCCGCCATCGGCATGGCCGTCTTCAGCACGGTCCTCGCCCATGTCTCCACGGACAAGATCACCGCCACCCTCCAGGCGCGCGGCCTGCCGCAGGCCGAGGCGGAGGCGACGGCCGGGAAGGTCGCGGAGGCGGTCACCGGCCACCCGGACGGCCAGGGCCCGTCGGGCGACGGGCCCGTGGCCAAGGCGCTGCAGGGCGCGGGCGACGCGATCCGCATGGACTTCGCCGAGGCGAACCAGTGGGTCTTCTACGGCATGTCGATCGCCCTGGCCGTCGCCTTCCTGTGCGCGCTGGCCCACCCGGGGACCCGGGTCACGGAGAAGGTCCCGGAGGACTGAGCGACACGCCGTCCGCATGCCCCGGCGACCTTCGCCGGGGCATGCGGCGTTCCCGCAGTCCGCCGCCAGCCGCAGTCCGCCGATCACGTTCGCCGATCACCGGTCGCAGATCGCAGATCGGATCGCAGATCGCCGCTAGTCCCTGCAGCAGTCGCCCCCGTTCGCGCCGCCGCTCGCACACATGCCGTCAAGACTTCACGCCAAGACTCACCACATCTCAACTCCCGCCCTGTGGAGCCGCGTTGTGCGTTCAAGCCCCGAACGCGCGGAGTCTTGACGTGTCTGGTTCAGACCTTTACTTTCATCGATCAGAAAGTGGGATGTCGTTCATGTCCATGAACTCCCCCTTCGGTTCACCGCTCCTCCGGCACCACGTCCCACCGACGTGCCGCCCCCACCCGAGAGGACTCCCATGCACCGGACCCGCCTGCCAGTCACCCTGGCGGCCCTCGCCCTCGCCGCCGGTGGTCTCACCGTCGCCACCGCTCCCGCCGAGGCCGCCGCCGGCCGGATCACCGGAATCGGCGGCAGATGCGTCGACGTCGCCGGGGCCGGCACGGCCGACGGCACCCCCGTCCAGCTCTACGACTGCAACGGCACCGCCGCCCAGACCTGGGACGTGGGCGCCGACGGCACGATCAAGGCCCTCGGCAAGTGCCTGGACGTCACCTCGGGCGGTACGGCCAACGGCTCGACGGTGCAGCTCTGGGCGTGCAACGGCTCCGCCGCCCAGCGCTGGACGGTGACCGCGGCCCGCGACCTCGTCAATCCGCAGGCGGACAAGTGCCTGGACGCCACCGGCAACAGCTCGGCCAACGGCACCCGGCTGCAGCTCTGGACGTGTACCGGGGCGGCCAACCAGAAGTGGACGGCTCCCCCGGCCGGCGGTACCGGCCCGGCCCCCGGCGGGAACATGGCCGTCGCCCCGTACCTCTACAACGGCTGGGGCAGCCCGCCGAGCCCGACGACCGTCATGAACGCCACCGGCGTCAAGTGGTTCACGCTCGCCTTCGTCCTCAGCAACGGCTACTGCAACCCGCAGTGGGACGGCGGCCGACCGCTCCTCGGCGGCGTCGACCAGCAGACCGTCAACACCGTCCGGGCGGCCGGCGGCGACGTCATCCCCTCCTTCGGCGGCTGGAGCGGCAACAAGCTGGAGAGCTCCTGCTCCAGCGCCGGTGAGCTCGCCGCCGCGTACCAGAAGGTCATCAACGCGTACGGCCTGAAGGCCATCGACATCGACATCGAGGCGGCTGCGTACGACAGCCCCACCGTCCAGCAGCGCACGGTGGACGCCCTGAGGACCGTCCGGGCGAACAACCCCGGCCTGAAGGTGTACGTCACCTTCGGCACCGGCCAGAACGGCCCCGACACCAGCCTCATCAACCGCGCCGCCGCGGCCGGCCTCACCGTCGACAGCTGGACGATCATGCCGTTCAACTTCGGCGGCAACGGCCAGAACATGGGAACCCTGACCGTCCGCGCGGCCGAGGGGCTCAAGACCGCCGTGAAGAACGCGTACGGCTACAGCGACGACCAGGCCTACCGCCACACCGGCGTCTCCTCGATGAACGGCGTCACGGACGTGGGCGAGACCATCACCCAGGCCGACTTCCGCACCATCCTCGCCTACGCCCAGCAGCGGCACCTGGCCCGGCTGACCTTCTGGTCCGTCAACCGCGACCGGCCGTGCTCCGGCGGCGGCGCCGACACCTGCTCCGGCATCGGGCAGCAGCCGTGGGAGTTCACCCGGATCCTCGCCGCCTACAACGGCTGACGCCCGGGCGACCCGCCCCGAGCACCCGCGGCACCTCCCGTACGTCTCCCCCCTCAAGGAGCCCCATGCCCGCCCTCTCCACCCTTCGAGCGAGCGCCGGATCCCGGCGTCCCGCCCGTGCCCGCCCGCGCCCCCGCCGCCTCCGGGCGGTGCTGATCGCCGGCGCGGCCCTGTCGTCGGCGCTCGTCGCGCTCTCCCCCGCCTCCTCGGCCGCGCCCTCGGCCGCCGCCGCGGAGATCCCCACCGGAACGGTCACCGTCGTGAACTCCGGCAGCGGCAAGTGCCTCGACGCCAGGGCCGCCGCGACCTCGAACGGAACCGCCGTCCAGCAGTACGGGTGCAACGGCACCACCGCCCAGCAGTGGAGCGTGACGGCGACCTCCGACGGCCACGTCAGGATCGGCAGCCGGAACGACCCCTCCCAGGTGGTGGACGTCAGCGACGTCTCCACCGCCGACAACGCGCCCGTCCACCTGTGGACGTACGGCGGCGGCCTCAACCAGCAGTGGCGCGCGGTGGACGAGGGGGACGGAACCTTCCGCCTCGTCAACCGCAACAGCGGGAAGTGCCTCGACGTCCCCGCCGCGTCCACCGCCGACGGCGTCCAGCTCGTCCAGTACACCTGCAACGGCACGGCCGCGCAGCGGTTCCGCGTCTCCCCGGTCTCCACCGCGCCGGGCGAGGTCGACCTCGGCCCCCACGTCGTGGTCCTCGACCCGTCGATGCCCTCGGGAACCGTCCAGAGCCGTCTGAACACGATCTTCCAGCGGCAGGAGACCAACCAGTTCGGGCCGGAGCGGTACGCCGTCCTGTTCAAGCCGGGCACGTACAACAACGATGTCAACGTCGGCTTCTACACGCAGGTGCTCGGTCTCGGCCAGTCGCCCGACTCCGTGACGATCAACGGCGCCGTGCACGTCGAGGCCGACTGGTTCCCGCCGCAGAACGCGACGCAGAACTTCTGGCGCGGCGCCGAGAACCTCTCGGTCACCCCCACCGGCGGCACCGACCGCTGGGCCGTCTCGCAGGCTTCGGCGTACCGCCGCATGCACGTGCGCGGCAATCTGGAGCTGAGCGACGGCGGCTGGTCCAGCGGCGGGTTCATGGCCGACTCCAAGATCGACGGCCAGGTGCGCTCCGGCACGCAGCAGCAGTGGCTGACCCGGAACTCCCAGCTCGGTTCCTGGACGGGCTCGAACTGGAACATGGTCTTCGTCGGCAGCCAGGGCGTCCCGAACACCAGCTTCCCCAGCCCTCCGTACACCACCATCGCGCAGACCCCCGTCGTCCGCGAGAAGCCCTTCCTGTACGTCGACGACGCGGGCGCCTACCGGGTGTTCGTCCCGTCCACGCGGACCGACTCCACGGCCACCACCTGGAGCGGCGGGAACCCGGCCGGGACCTCCCTGGGCATCGACACCTTCTTCGTCGTCCGGCAGGGCACCACGGCCGCCCAGATCAACACGGCCCTCGCGCAGGGCAGGAACCTCCTCGTCACCCCCGGGGTGTACCACCTGAACCAGACCCTCCGGGTGACCCGCCCCGACACCGTGATCCTGGGCCTCGGCCTGGCGACCTTCGTCCCCGACAACGGCATCACCGCGATGACCGTCGCCGACGTCGACGGGGTGAAGATCGCGGGCGTCCTCTTCGACGCCGGTACGGTCAACTCGCCGACGCTGCTGGAGCTCGGTCCCGCCGGATCGTCCGCCTCCCACGCGGCGAACCCGACCTCGCTCCACGACGTCTACTTCCGGGTCGGCGGCGCGGCCGTCGGAAAGGCCACCACCAGCCTGGTCGTCAACAGCGACCACGTCATCGGCGACCACCTGTGGGTCTGGCGCGCGGACCACGGCGCCGGCGTGGGCTGGACCGTCAACACCGCCGACACCGGCCTGGTCGTCAACGGCGACGACGTCACCATGTACGGCCTGTTCGTCGAGCACTACCAGAAGCACCAGACGATCTGGAACGGCAACCGCGGGCGCACGTACTTCTACCAGAACGAGATGCCGTACGACCCGCCCAACCAGGCCGCCTGGATGAACGGCTCCACCCAGGGCTACGCGGCCTACAAGGTCGCCGACTCCGTGACCAGCCATCAGGCGTACGGGCTCGGCAGCTACTGCTACTTCAACGTCAACCCCGGCGTCACCGCGGAGCACGCCATCGAGGCACCCCACCGCCCCGACGTCCGCTTCCGGAACATGGTCACCGTCTCCCTCGGCGGCACCGGCACGATCCGGCACGTCGTCAACGACCGCGGCGGCCCGTCCAACTCCTCCACCAACGTCGCGAACCTGGTGAGCCACCCGTGAGACGACTCCTTCTCCGACTCCTCGGCCTGATGGCGCTCGTCCTCGGCGCCGGGGCCGTCGCCCCCGCGCAGGCGGTGCCCGCCGCCCCCGACTTCCGGGTGATCGCGTTCTCCAGCGGCACCTGGGACGCGGCCCACATCGACTTCGTCAAGGAGGCCAACGACTGGTTCCCCCGTACCGCCGCCGCCCAGAACTTCTCCTACACGGCGACCACCGACTGGAACCTGCTCGCCAACGGCGGCGTGGACGCGTACGACGTCGTGCTCTTCCTCGACGACGCCCCGCAGAGCGCCGCCCAGCGCGCCGGCTTCGAGCGGTACATGCGGGGCGGCGGCGGATGGCTCGGCTTCCACGTATCGGCGTTCACCACGAACGCCCCGGGCTGGAACTGGTACTACAACCAGTTCCTGGGCAGCGGGAACTTCCGCTCCAACACCTGGGGGCCGACCACCGCCGTCGTCCGTACGGAGAACGCCTCCCACCCCGCCGCGGCCGGCCTGCCGGCGACGTGGACCTCGGCCGTCAGCGAGTGGTACAGCTGGTCGAACAACCTGCGGTCCAACCCGTCCGTCAAGGTGCTCGCCTCGGTCGACCCGGTCAGCTTCCCGCTCGGCACCGACCCGAACCAGTCCTGGTACAGCGGCGACTACCCCCTCGTCTGGACCAACACGCAGTACCGCATGCTGTACGCCAACTTCGGCCACAACGCCATGAACTACTCCACGAACACCCGGCTCTCCTCGACCTTCGCCAGCCCCACCCAGAACCGGTTCCTGCTCGACGCCCTCCGCTGGCTCGCGGGCACGGACACCACCACTCCGCCGGGCCCCTTCCCCGGGGACTCCTGGTACACCCTCGCGGCCGAGGCCAACGGCCTGTGCGTCGACGCCCGGGCGGCGGGTACGGCCAACGGCACGGCCGTCCAGCAGTACACCTGCAACGGCACCCAGGCCCAGCAGTTCCGCTTCACCCCGACGACCGACGGCCACAGCCGCATCGGGATCCGCAACGCCCCGCACCAGGCCCTCGACGTCGCCGACCGGTCCACCGCCGACGGCGCGCCGCTCCAGCTGTGGGCCTACGGCGGCGGCACCAACCAGCAGTGGCTGCCGGTGAGCGAACCCTCCGGCCGCTACCGCCTCGTCGCCCGCCACAGCGGCAAGTGCCTCACCGCGGGCGGCACCGCCGCGACCGGTGTGCAGCTCGTGCAGCGCACCTGTGACGGTTCCCCGTCGCAGAGTTTCCGCCCGACCGCGACCCCCTAGGGGGCGCACGCCCCGGCCCCCGTGTCAGGTCTCAGAGCACCCCGCGAGGGCGGAACTGGACACTGACGCGGGGGCCGACCGCGCGGGTCGTCTTGGGCACGGCGTGTTCCCAGGTGCGCTGGCAGGAGCCGCCCATCACGACCAGGTCTCCGTGGCCGAGCGGCAGGCGGAGCGCCGTCGGGCCGCCGGAGCGCGGACGGAAGGCCAGGTCGCGGGGGTCGCCGAGGGAGAGGATGGCGACCATCGTGTCGTGGGTGGCGGAACGGCCGGTCCGGTCGCCGTGCCAGGCGACGCTGTCGCGGCCGTCGCGGTAGAGGCAGAGGCCGGCGGTGGTGAAGGGTTCGCCGAGCTCGGGGGCGTAGTGGGAGCCGAGGGCGGACCGGGCCTCGGTGAGAGCCGGGTGCGGGAGGGGGACGCCCTCGCCGTAGTGGGCCAGGAGCCGGGGGACGGCGACCACGGTGTCGTACATCGGCCGCTCCTCGGCCCGCCAGGGCACCCGGTCGACCAGCTCCTCGAAGAGCGCGTCGGCTCCGTGCAGCCAGCCCGGGAGGTGGTCGATCCAGGCGCCGCCGTCCAGCACCGTCCGCCGGACCCCGTCCAGCGGACCGAAGCGGATGTCGTCGCCCTGGTCGAACAGGGAGCCCTGCAGTCCGGGCAGAGCGGGGCGTGCTGCGGTCATGGGTCCAGCGTAGACCATGAACCGAACATATGAACGAATACACTGGACGAGGGGCCCGCCCCCTTCAGCCGTCGGTCCCGGCGGCCCGCCAGGCCAGGAGACCCGCTCCCAGACAGCCCGCGCGGTCACCGAGCGCCGCCCGGGTGACCCGGGGCACGCGCTGGAAGGTCAGCCGGGCGGCGAGCGAGGAGCGGAGCGGCGTGAGCAGCAGGTCGCCCGCCCCGCCGACCCCGCCGCCGATCACGACGACCTCCGGCGCGAGGGCGGTGGTCAGCGCGGCGAGTACGACGCCGAGCGCGTCGACCGCCCGGTCCCACACCTCCCGCGCGTCGGCGTCCCCCTCCCGGACGAGGTCGGCCACCTGTGCCGCGTCCCGCACCGCGCGCCCCGTGCGTGCGGCGAGCGCGGCGGCGAGTGCGGGGCCCGAGGCGAGGGCCTCCAGGCAGCCGCGTCCGCCGCAGCCGCAGGCGGGGCCGGTGGGGTCGACGACGATGTGGCCGATCTCGCCGGCGTAGCCGTCGGCGGTGAGCGGGCGGCCGTCGACGACGAACCCTCCGGCGATGCCGGTGCCGATGGGAACGAAGAGGGCGTGCCGTGTGCCGCGGGCCGCTCCGCGGGCGGCCTCGGCGGCGGCGCCCGCGCGGACGTCGTGGCCGACGGTGACCGCGAGGCCGGTGCGTTCGCGGAGCACCTCGGCCAGGGGCAGGTCGGCGAAGCCGAGGTTGGCCGCGTAGACGACCCGTCCGGTCGGGTCGTCGACGATGCCCGGGACGACGACGCCGGTGTGCGCCACGGGCAGGCCCTGCCGGGCGGCCGTACGGGCGAGGTCGGCGAGCGTCGAGACGATGGCGTCGAGGACGGCCTCGGGGCCGAGCCGGCGGGGAGTCGGCCGGTCTACCGCGACGGCGGCGGTCAGGGCGCTGTCGAACAGGGCGGCCTTCATACCGGTGCCGCCCACGTCGAGGGCGATGACGTGCGGGGTGTCGCGGTGCGGGGTGTCGGCGTGGGCGGTGTCGGCGCGGGGGGTGGTCACGTGCGCTCCTTTCCGCTCAGGCCGAGGTCGTCAGGGCCGCGCGGGTCACCGGGTACGCGAACTCCACCCCCGCGCAGTAGCGTTCCACCTCGTCCAGGGCGCTCCGGGTGATGCGCTGGAGCTCGCCGCCGAGCGAGCCGGCGATGTGCGGGGTCAGGAGCACGTTCGGCAGCGAGTACAGCGGGGACGTCTCCGGCAGCACTTCGGGCTCCGTGACGTCGAGGACGGCGTGGACGCGCCCCGAGGAGGCTTCGGCGGTGAGGGCCTCGGTGTCGATGAGCGAGCCCCGCCCCGTGTTGACGAGGGTGGCGCCGTCCCGCAGGAGCGCCAGCCGGCGGGCGTCGAGCAGGTGGTGGGTCTCGGGCAGGGCGGGGGCGTGCAGCGAGACGACGTCGGAGACCGCCAGCAGCTCGTCGAGTGCGACGAGCCGGGCGCCCAGCGACCGGGCCTCGGCGGGGTCGAGGTGGGGGTCGGCGAGCAGGACGTCGAAGTCGTGCGGGCGCAGCAGCTCCAGCACCCTGCGACCCACGAGGGAGGCGCCGACCAGGCCGACCGTCCTGCGGTAGTTGCCGAGGCCGGGGTAGTGCGCCGCCCAGTCCAGGGCGGTCCGGTGTGCGCGGTAGAGGCCGCCGATCTCCAGGACGCGCTTGTTGGCGAAGAGGATGGCGGCGACCGTGTACTCGGCGACGGGCACGGCGTTGGCGGCAGCCGCGGTGGAGACGAGGATTCCGCGGTCCCAGCACGCGTCCGTCACGTGGTGTTTGACGCTGCCGGCCGCGTGGACGACCGCCTTCAGCGCGGGCATGCGGGCCAGTACCGCCTCGTCGAGCGGGGGGCATCCCCAGGAGGTGATCAGGATCTCGACGCCGGCCGGGTCGGGGACGCGGTCGAAGTCCTCGGCGAGGACCAGGGGGTCGATGTCGACGTGCCGGGTCAGCCGCTCGACCGCGGCCGGCGGGAACAGGGCGTCGCGGTGCCGGCGGCCCATGGCGAACAGGGCGCGCGGGCGGGGCTGTGTGGAGGGCATGGGGATCCTCATGACGGTGGCCTACTTGACGGCGCCGGCGGTCATGCCGGACTTCCAGAACCGCTGGAGCATCAGGAAGAGGACGACCAGGGGGACCACGGACACCAGCGATCCGACGATCGCGAGGAGGTAGTCCTGCGGGTGCCCCTGGGAGAGGGCGGAGGAGTACCAGACGTACAGACCGAGGTTGACCGGGAAGAGGTCCTCGTCGGAGAGCATCACCAGGGGCAGGAAGAAGCTGTTCCAGATCTGGGTGAACTGGAAGAGGAAGATGGTCACGAAACCGGGGGCGATCATCGGCAGGGCGATCCGGCAGAAGGTCCTGAACTCGCCGGCCCCGTCCATCCGGGCGGCTTCGAGGACCTCTCCGGGGACGTAGGAGGCGCTGAAGACCCGGGCCAGGTACACCCCGAACGGGAAGACGAGGCCGGGGACGAACACGCCCCAGAAGTTGTTCACCAGACCGGCCTTGGCGGCGATCAGGTACAGGGGTATCGCCATGGCCGTTCCCGGCACCATGACGCCGAGCAGGACGAGGGAGAAGAGCTTCTCCTTGGCGGGGAAGGCGAGTTTGTCGAACGCGTAGCCGGCGGCGACGCTGAAGACCGTGGCGAGGAGGGCGCCGACACCGGCGTACAGGACGGTGTTGAGCAGCCAGCGGAGGTAGATGCCGTCGTCGGTGTCGAAGAGGTACCGGAGGTTGTCGGCGAGCGCGAATTCGTGGCCCGGTGCGAAGCCGTTCGTGGCGAAGAGGTCCTGGCGGCTCTTGGTGGAGGACAGGACCAGCCAGAGCATGGGCAGGAGCGTGTAGAGGGCGGCGAGGCCGAGCATCGCGGTCACGCCGGCCTTGGACAGCAGGACCGAGGGACGGTTCTTGGTCACGGCTTGCTCCTGCTGCGCGAGAGACGGGTGACGAGGAACGACAGCACGGCGGCGAACACCGCGATGAGCAGCGAGGCGGCTGCCGCGAGGCCGAAGTCGTTGTGGGTGAAGGCGGCGGTCTGGACGAACATGTTGGGCGTCCAGCTGCTGCCGATCGCGCTGGAGGCGCTGTAGATGACCTTCGGCTCGGTGAAGAGCTGGACCGATCCGATGACGGTGAACAGGACGGCCAGCGCGATGGCCGGGCGGATCATCGGGACCTTGATGGACAGGGCGGTGCGGATGCCGCCCGCGCCGTCGATCTCCGCCGCGTCGAGGGTCTCGCGCGGCACCGCCTGGAGCGCGGCGTAGAAGATGACCATGTTGTAGCCGATCCACTCCCAGACGGCGATGTTCGCCGCGGAGAAGACCGCGTTGTCCGCCGACAGGAAGTCGATGTCGAGGCCGCCGGCGCTCAGGAGGTCGATCACCGGGCTCAGACCCGGCGTGTACAGGTAGACCCAGATGAGCGCCGCGATGAGACCGGGCACCGCGTGCGGGAGGAACAGGGCCAGCTGGAAGAAGGTCCGCGCCTTGGCCAGTGCCGTGTCGAGGAGCAGGGCGAGGACGAGGGCGCCGCCGATCATCACCGGGATGTAGACGGCCACGTACGCGGCGATGGTGACGAATCCGCCGCGGAACGCCGGGTCCGACAGGGCGTGGACGTAGTTGTCGAGCCCGGCGAAGACCTCTTCGGTGCCGCCGAAGCCGAGGCCGGAGGTGCGGGTGGTGAACAGGCTCATCCAGCCCGCGTAGAGGAGCGGGGCGAGGGTGACGGCGGCGAAGAGGAGGAAGAACGGTGCCAGGAGGAGCACGGCGGTACGGCGCTGGGCGCGGGCTGACGGGCTTGTCATACCGGGCCTTTCTCGGTGGGGGCGGGAAGGTGCGGGGCGGGAGCCGACGCCGCCCTCGTACGGCGGGGCGGGTATCGGCTCACCAGGGGGCGTCCTACGGGGCGACCTTCATCCCGCGGCGTTCCATGTCCCCGACGGTGGCCCGCTGCGCGCCGCTGAGGACGTCGAAGAGCCTCGTCCCGCCCTCGGCGACCTTCGGGAGCCGGTCGACGATGGCCGTGTTGGTGGTTCCCGTGACGGGGCCCCAGGTCCAGCCGGGCCGGACGGCCTCGTAGGACGCGCTGCCCACGGCGTACACGTCCTGGTCGCCGAAGTAGTCGGTGGGGAAGGCGGCCTTGGTGACCGGTACGAGACGGGGGTCGGCGGGGAACATGCTGCTGGTGCCGGAGGAGACCCACGCCTTCATGCCCTCGGGGTCGGTGGTGATCCACTCGATGAACTCGGCGGCGGCCGCG
This sequence comes from Streptomyces sp. NPDC002057, assembly GCF_040296665.1. Taxonomy (NCBI): domain Bacteria; kingdom Bacillati; phylum Actinomycetota; class Actinomycetes; order Kitasatosporales; family Streptomycetaceae; genus Streptomyces; species Streptomyces sp. NPDC002057. Next base: position 12,738 of record NZ_JBEOXR010000043.1, on the reverse strand, counting down.
CTGTTCCCGGCCCCCTTGGGGATGACGAAGGAGGAGCCGCCGTACATGGCGGAGGCCGGCTTGCCGTCCCAGGTCGGGACGGGGGCGACGGACCACTTGCCCGCCTGGTCGGCGACGGTCGCCCGCTGGGCTCCGGCGCACCAGCTCGCGCAGACGTAGGCGACGGTCCGGTTCTGCTGGACGCTCGTCCAGAACGGGTCGAGCGAGCTGAGCGAGTGGACGAGGTCCTGCCGGGCGAGGTCGCCCCAGTAGTCGGCGACCTTCCGGGAGGGGGCGTCGGTCAGCGAGACCTTCCAGGCGTCCTTCTCCGTGGCGAACCACCGTGCCCCGGCCTGCTGGGCGAGGGCGGTGAGCAGGCCCGGGTTGTCGGTGTGGAGGACGCCGCCGCGGGCCTTCGGGTCCGCCTTCCTCACCTGGCCGGCCATGGTCCGGTACTGGTCCCAGGTGGTGGGGACGTCGATCCCGTGGGTCTCGAAGAAGTCGTTCCGGTAGAACAGCATCAGCGGCGCGGCGTCGCGGGGGACGCCCCAGGTCTCGCCGCCCAGCTCGACCAACTGCCGTGTCGACGCCGGGAAGTGCTTCTCGACCAGGGGGCCGAGCGTGCCGCGGAGCCCTTCCAGTTTGCCCTGGGTGGCGAACTCGGGCAGGTGCGCGTACTCGGCCACGGCGACGTCCGGGACGGTTCCGGCCTTCACCGCGTTCGTGAGCTTGGAGTAGTACTCCTGGCCCGAGGGGACCGCCTCGAAGGTGACCTTGATGTCCGGGTGGCTCCGGTTGAAGGCCTCCGCCACCTTGTCGGAGCCCTTGAGGAACGACCAGAAGGTGACCGTTCCGGTGCCCTTCGCCGCCGTGGACGTCCCGCCGTCCGCGTCTCCGCATCCCGTGGCGAGGAGGCCGAGTGCTGCCACGGAGCAGACCAGCGCTGTCAGTCGTCTACGAAACATGATGTGCCACCGATCGTTCGCTTGGGTGTCACCGCAATCATTCGTTACGTACGACAGCGCGTCAATCCATTTGCTTTCGCTTTTTTCCGAACGAAGCAATATGGCATCACATGCTCAGACGCCCGCCTGGCGTTCGGCGCCACAGGACGCGCGGACCCGGAGTTCCGGGCGCAGCAGGAGCTCCGCCAGCGGTGTCGAGGGGTCCGACAGCCGCCGTACGGCCAGGTCGAGGGCCCACGAACCCACCGCCTGCTTGGGGGGAGCCACCGCGGTGAGCGGTACCTCGCTGAGCTCGGCGACCTCGTCGTCGTAGGTGACCAGGGCCAGGTCCTCCGGCACCCGCAGCCCCCGGGCGCGCAGGATGCCCACGAGGGCGATGGCGTCGATGTCGTTGTGCACGAGCGCCGCGCGGACCTCACCGGCCTCCACGGCCCGGACCACCTCGTCGAAACGCGTGTCGGCCGGAGCCGCGTCGCCGGTGGTGACGATGCGGTACTCCGGCCCCGGCCGCAGCCCCATGGCCTCCACGGCCTCGGCGTAACCGGCGCTGAGAAGCGCCGTGTTGGGACTCTCGACCCTCGCGACCAGGGCCACCCGGTCGTGCCCGAGCCCGGCGAGGTGCCGTACCGCGAGGGCGGCGCCGTAGGCGTGGTCGGAGGCCACCTGCTCCAGCCGTCCCGCCCTCATCCCGGCCCGGCGCTCCACCAGCACGGCCGGCACCTCCAGGGTGCCCAGCCAGCGCTCCGCCTCCTCCGGCGGACGCAGACCCGGGTGCGGCATCAGCAACAGGGCGTCGATCCCGCCGGCGACCAGCTGGCGGACCTGTTCGCGGTTCTCCGCGAGCGACTCGCCGGAGACGGCGAGCACGACCCGGACGCCCTGCGAGCGGGCCGCGTTCTGGACGCCGCGGATGACCTCCGCGTAGTAGTAGCCGCCCGGCGGCACGACCAGGCCGACGGCGAACCTCTCCCCCGCGGACGACGGGACGGGGGCAGGGGCCTCGACGGAGGCGGCGGCCGGGGCCGGGGCCGCGGCGAGAACGGGATCGACCGAGGTCAGCGCCCTCGCTCCGCCGTGCACCCGGGTCAGCAGTCCCCGGCCGGCCAGCTCCCGCACGTCCTGGCGCAGGGTGACGGCGGAGACGCCCATCTCCTCCGCCAGCGCCTTCACGGTGATCGAACCCTGGCGCTCCACGGCACGCAGGATCGCTTCCCGCCGCTCGTCAGCCAACACCTTCAGTCCCCTCTCGGTAACGAGTGAACCGTCATCTTTCACTCGACAACCGAAAGATATCAATCAAAGGTCAACATCGGCCGGGAACAGCGGATCTCGGGGCCGCCTCGGGACGTCACCGGGTCAGTGCGACGGCCTGTCGTCGACCGCGACGAGGTTGTGGCCCCGGAGCGTGTAGAGCAGGCCCCGGTGGGCGTTGACGTGCGGGCCGCTGTACCAGGCACCGTCGATCCCGGCGACGACCGTGCTGACGGCGAACGTCTTCGGGTGGAAACGGAAGAGCGTGGTGTCCGAGACGCCGTAGACCGCGCCCCGGTTGGTCACCAGGGCGGCGAATCCCTTGCTGACCGCGCTGACGTCGGCGGTGTGGACCACCTTCCGGGTCCGGCGGTCGACGACGAACAGGCCGCCCTTCGTCGTGAGCCCGTAGAGGTTCCGGCCCTGCACCGCCAGAGCCGCCACGCCCGCCGTCTGCTGCGGATCGACGCGCCACCGCTCCTCGCCGGTGACCGGGTCGACGGCGACGACGGTCGCGCGCGGTCCCGTCCTGGAGGCGTTGTCGCCGCCCAGGTAGGCGAGGCCGTCCCGGTTCGCCACCGCCCGGACGAGCTGGACGTCGTCGATCGGATTGACGTAGGAGGCCGACCTCCCCGTCCTCGGGCAGTACGTCCACAGGGCGCCGCCGCCCTCGGTGTCCGACTGCACGCCGACGAGGAGCAGCTCGTTGTCCGGGTCCCACGAGGTGTCCAGCGGCCGGTTCTGCTCGCTGGGGAAGCGCGCCGCCTGCAGCGGTTGCCGCCGTCTGGAGGGGTCGTACCGCCAGATGCCCTGCGCGTTGTACTGGCCGGTGTACAGGACGCCCTCGATCACCTCCGCGTCCTTGGCCTCGCCGGGCGCCCGCAGGTTGACGACCTCGCCGGTCCTCAGGTCGCGCCGGGAGATGGCACCGTTGCCGCCGAGGTAGACGTATCCGCGGCCGGCGGCGATCCCCATGCCCGCCTGAGGGCCGGCGACCGCACCCGCGTCGTGCAGGTCGGTGATCACCGACGTACCGGCCGCCACGTCGATCTCGGCGACGAAGCCGTACCCCGAGACCACCGCCAGCTTCCCGTCGACGTGGTCCACGCCCCAGATCTCGCCGAGGTCCGGTCCGGTGAACCGCACGGGGGAGATCGTCCTGTCCGCCTTCGTGCAGGCGTGCACCCCCGACTCGGAGGCGAAGTAGATCCGCTCCTCGTCGGCGGCGAACGTCTTGACGACCGTGCCCCCGGTGGGCACCACGGTGTACGAGGAGAGGTCCGCCAGGTCCATCACGGCGAGCTTCGCCGGTTCGACGCCGCCCGAGGTGCCGACGACCAGGTGCCCGTCCACGACGGCGAGCTCCCGCAGGCTGGGGTCCTTCTCCATCTCCTCGGGCACGATCGAGGTGAACGTGCGGGTCCGCCGGTCGAAGGCGAACAGCGACGCCCTGCTCGCGCCGCTCCCGCCGGCGAGGACGCTGCCCGCCCCGAAGAAGACGGTGGTGTCCGTGGCCGCGACCGCCCGGGCGAGGGTCGCCCCGGGGTCGGGCACGCCCCGGTCGGTGACGGCGCCGGTGGCCGGGTCGTACTCCCACAGGGCGGGTGCCTTCCCCGGGACGCCGCCCACGGCGAAGACCGTGCCGTCGGGGGCGACCGACAGATCACGGACGTCGCGGTCCCCCGTCCTGCCGATGGCCACGGCGGGCCGGTCGGGCGTCCGCAGGTCCCACCGGTAGAGGTTGGGGCGGCCCTGGTCGGCCTTCACCAGGACGCCCATGTAGAGGTAGCGGCCGGTGGGGTCCGCCGCGAGCGCCTGGACGGAGGGCTCGGGCCCCGCGTCGAGGGTGGTGGACGCGACCACCTTCCGGCTCGGGAGGTGGAACCCGATCACCCGGGCCGGGTTCAGGTTGCGCGCCCCGATGTAGACGGTGTCGCCGACGAGCACCCCGCTCATCAGCGAGAACTGGACCAGGCCCGGGCCCAGGTCGGTGACCACCGTCGTGGGCGCCGCGCCGGGCGCCGCGCCCGCCCGCGGGGCGAGGAGAGTTCCGGCGGCCGTCGCGAGGCCGAGCGCGCCACCGGCCTGGAGCAGTCGGCGCCTGCTCGGGGAAGGGGAGTCGGTCATCTGTGCTCCATGAAGGGGTGGGGTGGGTCGCGCCCTCCGACGGACGGACGCCAGGTCAGGTCAGGTCAGGTCAGGTCAGGTCGAGAACGCGGATGTCGTCGTGCTGGACGATCCGCGTGGGCACGTCGCCGTTGCCGAGCGACTGCGAGGGGCGGTAGAGGCCCCACTTGAGGTAGCCGTGGTCCGCCGGGTTCACCGGCTGGTAGGTGCGCACGTTCTCGTACGAGACGACCGGCTGGTGGGTGGACTGCCCGGGAAGCCGGACGGAGACCCGGAAGTGGCCCGTCCCGTCGGTGGTCCAACGCGCGTCCACGCGGAACTCCATCCACCTGTTCACGTACGGGCGGAGGTCGGCCACGACCGTCGACTGGCGGTTCAGGTGGGGCGAGCGGAAGGCGATCTCGTTGCGCTTCGTCATGAGGTAGAACGCTGGCACGTTGCCGCCCGCGTACTTGCCCTGGAAGACGATGTCACCCGACGTGCTGTCCCCCGGCGCGTACGGCTGCCAGTCCTTGAGCAGCAGGCTGAACTCGTAACGCTGCTCGTCACCCACGTCGAAGCGTCCGGAGGCGAGCAGGTCCGTCGCGCTCTCGCTGCGGGGGGCGCCGTTCGACTCGTACCCCGGGTCGCCGAGCGTCACCTTGTGCTGGACGGCGTACGAGCCCCCGTGCCCGGGCCGGACGACGCCGGAGGCGTCCGCGGCCGTCGCGTGCGTGGTGGTCAGGCCCGCCACCCCCGAGTCGGGGGTTCCGCTCTCGTAGTCCACCCGCAGCGCCTCGGTGGTGGCGTGCGCGACCCCCGGGCCGATGAGCGGGGCCACCAGCAGCGCCCCCGTACAGAGGGAGGTCGACATCCTGCGAAGCTTGATCATTTGTCTCCTCGGCATCGTCGGAGCACGCGATCTCGCGAGGGGGCCGCTGCCAGAACGACGAAGCGACATCACTTGACGCCCCTTTGGAGGTCAATCGCGCGACTGCATGGTGACATGATGACGAACGACATCGGAAGAGCGAGGAACGAAAGTCCTTCGTCTCTCCACGAGTGACCGGTCCCGGCCCCGGGACCGGTCACAGGGCGCGCGGATCTCCGTCAGGCGCCGAAGTCGGCGCTGATCGTGGCCGGCTGGAGCAGACCCGCGGCGTCCAGGGCGGCCCTGTTGAAGAGACGGATGGCGTTCTCCGGGGTCGCGGAGAGCCACGTCGGGACCCATTCGAGGGGCGGCGCGTCCGAGAAGGGGACGTAGACGACGTCGGGACGGGCGAAGTAGCGGGTGACCTGGGCGCCGACCACGAAGGCACCGTGGTCGGCGCCGATCAGCGACAGCGCCTCCTGCAGGGTGTCGAAGGCCTGCCCGCGCTCGATGGGAGCCCCCGAGGGCGTCCGAAGGGGGGTGCGCTCGCTCCGCCAGTAGCCGGGGAGCGTACGGGAGACCTGCAGGAGCCGGACGGCCGCGAGGTCCTCCAGGGAGACCGTCTCCCGGCGGGCCAGGGGATGGCGTGAGGACACCGCGAGCATGCGGTGCTCGGAGAACAGGACCGGCCCGTTGACCATGCCGGGCTCCTGGTGCGGCAGGGTCACGATCAGCACGTCGACGTCGCCGCCGAGCAGCCGCGGGAAGCCGTCGGCGATCTGCACCTCGCGGGGCTGGATCCGGCTGCCGGGGAAGCGCTCGGCGTAGAGCTGGGCGGCGTGGAGCGTGAGTTGGGCCACGGCGGGACCGACGTATCCGACCCTCAGCACGTTCTCGACGCCCTGCGCGGCGTTGATCGCCTTCTGCAGCCCGGCCTCCAGTCCCCGGTAGACGGGCAGGAGGTCCTCGTGCAGCTGCCGTCCGATCGCGGTGAGACGGACGTAGCGGCTGGTGCGCTCGAACAGCGGGGCACCGACGCGGCGTTCCAGCTTCCGGATGGTCTGGCTCACGCGGCCCGTCGTGAGGTGCATGCGTTCGGCCGTGCGGCCGAAGTGCAGTTCCTCGGCCAGCGTCAGGAACGCCTCCAGCTCCACCCGTTCGAGCAAGCCCCCCGCCACCCCGTGTCGTTGAATCCGGCTAAACACTCAGGTCACTATCGCACCTTGTCGGTGCCGACCGCGCGGAGCAGGGTGGTCCGCGAGCGCTCACGCCCCACCCCCAGGACCTGGCACCGGACCCCCGGATCCGCACACGGCATCCGTCCCGGGTGCCCCGGGTCCTGACGCACTCGTCCGGCCGGGCCGGGCGAGTCGATGACGACGCCGTCCCCTTCGTCACCGCATCCGCAGGTCCACCCGACCATCAGGAAGGCACCGCATGACACCGCACCTCGCCGGCATCGCCGTCCGCCTGACTCCGGTGCCCTCACCACCAGGTACCGGCGGTCCTTCCGCCTGACTCCGCCGCCCTGCATGCCTGTTGAGACCCCTACCGATCGGAAGTGCCTCCCCCATGACCCTCGTCGACACACCCGCGTCCGTCGCTCCCGACGCCGAGCGGGTACCCCTCCGAAGATGGCTCGCCGTCGTGGCCATGGCGGTCGGCACCTTCGTGCTCGTCACCGTCGAGTCCCTCCCCGTCGGCCTGCTTCCCTTCATCGGCGGCACGCTCGGCGTCTCCGAGGGGACGGCGGGGCTGATGGTGACCGTTCCCGGCCTGGTCGCCTCCGCCACCGCGCCCCTGCTCCCGGTGGTGATACGTCGCCTGGACCGGCGGATCGTCCTGCTCGGCCTGATCGTGCTCATGGTGGCCGCGAACGTGCTGTCGGCGCTGGCTCCCACCTTCGCGCTGCTGCTCGCCTCGCGATTCCTCGTCGGCATCAGCATCGGCAGGTTCTGGGCCCTCGCGGCCGGCCTCGCGGTACGCCTGGTCCCGGAGCGGTACGTGCCCCGGGCGGTCTCGATCGTGTTCGGCGGAGCCACGGCGGCCAATGTGCTCGGCGTGCCGGCCGGGACCCTGATCGGCGGACTGGGCGACTGGCGCATCGCGTTCTTCGCGGTCGCCGGGCTCGGCCTGGTCGTCCTGGTGGCCCTGACCGTCCTGCTGCCGCCGCTGCCCGCCGGCGCGGCCGTACACCTGCGGACGCTGTCGCGGCAGTTCCGCAATCCGGCGGTACGGGCCGGCATCCTGGCCACGTTCCTGCTGGTGAGCGGCCACTTCGCCGCGTTCACCTTCGTCAGCCCGGTGCTCCGGGACGTCTCGGGGATCGGCGAGGCGATGGTCGGTCCGCTGCTGCTCGGCTTCGGCGTCGCGGGCATCGCGGGCAACTTCCTGGCCGGCGCGGCGGCCGCACGCGATGCCCGCACGACCCTCGTCGCCCTCGGTGTCGCGCTGGCGGCGGTGTTGGCGGTCTTCCCGCTCCTCGGCGGCACCCCGGTCGGCGGGACGGTTCTGCTGATCGCGTGGGGACTGGCCTTCGGCGGTGTTCCGGTCGGCGTCCAGACCTGGATCCTCCGCTCGGCGCCGGACTCGGCCGAGGCGGCCACCGCGCTGAACACCTCGGTGTTCAACCTGGCGATCGCGCTCGGAGCCCTGTTCGGCGGCATCGTCGCCGACCACGTCGCCCTGAGCGGCGTGCTGCTGACCGGAGCCCTCCTCGCCGTCCCCACCACCGTGGCGATGTGGAGCGCGCGCGGGGGGACGCGGAAGGCCGCCCGGCCCGCGTGAAGCGCGCCGGAACACCGTCACCACCACGGAAGCGAGCTGTCCATGACCCTGAAAAGGCTCGCCGCCGTCGAGGGCGGCCGCACGCGCGACGGGCTGACCCTCCGGCGCCCGGAAGCCCTGAGACCGCTGTTCAGCGGGGTGCCGCGGCCTGCCAGGGCCGGTGGCCCGGTCCCGTCGGGTGGGTGCCGGTGGCACCCATCACCACCGAGTAGAGGCTGGTCTCCGCGGTGATGAAGAGGCGGTTGCGCTTGGCACCGCCCCAGGAGATGTTGGCCACCGCCTCGGGGACGTGGAGCCGTCCGATCAGGGTGCCGTCGGGGTCGTAACAGTGCACCCCGTCGTTCATCGCGGCGGCCCAGAGCCGACCGCCGTCGTCGAAGCGGAGGTTGTCGAAGCGGGCCTTCTCGCGGGCGGACGCGTCGGCGAAGACCCTGCCCTCGGACAGGGTGCCGTCCTCGCGCACGTCGAAGACGCGGATGTGACCGGCCCTGGTGTCGGAGACGTACAGCCGCCGCTCGTCCTGGGAGAAGACCAGCCCGTTCGGCGCGGCGAAGCAGTCGGCGACCAGCCGCACCTCGCCGGTGACGGGATCGACGCGGTAGACGTTGTTCGAGCCGATCTCGCTCTCCGCGCGGTACCCCTCGTAGTCGCTGGTGATGCCGAAGTCCGGGTCGGAGAACCAGATCGAACCGTCGGACTTCACGGCCGCGTCGTTCGGGCTGTTCAGCCGCCTGCCGTTCCACCGGTCCGCCAGCACGGTGACGGTGCCGTCGTGTTCGGTGCGGGTCACCCGTCGGTTGCCCTGCTCACAGGTGATCAGCCGGCCCTGGCGGTCGAGGGTGTTGCCGTTGGTGTGACCGGCGGAGCGGCGGAAGACGCTGACGGCGCCCGTCTCCTCGTCCCAGCGGAGCATCCGGTCGTTGGGGATGTCGCTCCAGATCAGCTGCCGCCAGGCGGGGAGGTAGATCGGTCCCTCGGCCCAGCGGCAGCCGGTGTACAGGACCTCCAGCGCGTCGTCGCCGTTCATGCACCGTCCGGTACGGAACCGGTCGTCGAACATCTCGTACAGCCCGGGGCCCTCGTCGGTCGTCATGCGCTTCCCTTCCCGCAACCCTCGTCTGCCGAACACGATCCTGCCTGGGGCGATCATCGCAGAATGGGATACGGTCCATACAAGGTCTTGGCGAATGGAGAGTTGTGGATCACATCGATCGGCTGCTGCTGGCTCAACTCCAGCTGGACGCCACCCAGCCCTACGCCGCCCTCGGCCAGGCCGTCGGCCTGTCGGCGGGCGCCGCGCACGAGCGCGTGCGGAAGCTGCGGGAGCGCGGGGTCATCCGGCGGACCATGGCCGACGTGGACCCGGCGGCGGTGGGCAGCGCCGTCCTGGCCTACGTGATGGTCGACTCGACGTCCTGGATGGGCGACTCCGCGGCGGACTTCGCCGCGATCCCCGAGATCCTGGAGGCCCACGTCATCGCCGGCAGCGCCTCGGTCCTGGTGAAGGTCAGGACCGCGACCACCGAGCAGCTCCAGGACGTGCTGCGGCGGATCTACGCCGTCGACGGGGTGAGCGGGACCCAGGCCACGGTGGTCCTGGAGACCTTCTTCGAGCGCCCCCTCTCCCCCGTGCCCGCCGAAGGGTGACCCGGCCCCGGACGCGCCGCGCCGCCCGGCCCTCAGCCGGACGGGGTGCCGAGGATCCGGGCGGTGAAGTCCGCCAGCCGCTCGCGCAGTTCCTCACGGGGTACGCCCTCGTCGCCGGCCAGGTACGCGACGAGGTCGGCCCGGGTGGCGGCGAGCAGGGCGTGCGCGGTGAAGTCGGCGTCGGACTGACCGGGGATCCGGCCGAGGAGGTCACGGAGCAGGGAGTGCCACCACGCGTAGTGCGGGGTGCCGTAGGGGCTGCTGCCCGCGCCGGTTCCCTCCAGGGCCAGCGCGAGGTGGCGGTTGTCGAGCTTCAGGCACAGCACGGCGTCCAGCAGGGCGGGCACCCGCCGGGAGGGCGGGGCGGCGGGCCCCAGCGGCGGCGGGCCCTCTTCGACGGCGGCCCTGACGGGTTCGAGTCGTGCCTCGTACAGGGCGCCGATCAGCCCGGTTCGGTCGCCGAAGGCGCGGAAGAGCGTTCCCTTGCCGACGCCGGCCTCGGCCGCGATGTCGGCCATGGTCACGTCCTCGGGGCTCCGGCAGCGGGAGAAGAGGTCGTCTGCGGCGGCGAAGACGGCCGCCCGGTTGCGGGCTGCGTCCTTGCGTGGGCTGCGCTCGGTCATGGAGTCCTCCGGTTGCGATGCGGACCGGCGGTCCGTATCGTTCCCCGAAGAAGCGGACCACTGGTCCGTATCGTACGGGACGGAGACCCTCATGCCCGCGACCGCCTCGCCGACGGAGCACCGCCGGCGCACCGGAACCATCCTGGTCATCGGCGCCACCGGGACCACCGGCCGCCGCACGGCCGCCAGGCTGACCGCCGCGGGCCACCGCGTCAGGGCCGCCGGGCGCCGGGCCACACCGCTGCCGGGCACGGATCCGGTCCGCTTCGACTGGTACGACCCGGAGACCTTCGACCGCGCCCTCGACGGAGCCGACCGCGTCTACCTCGTCCCGCCGGTGGGCGACCCGGAACCGGCCCCGGTCATGCTGCCGTTCCTGCGGCGGGCCCGCGCCGCCGGGGTGCGCCGTGCCGTACTGCTCTCCTCCTCGGCCATCCCCGAGGGCGGCCCCGCGGTGGGGGCGGTGCACCGTGCCCTGCCCGGCCTGTTCGACGAGTGGGCGGTGCTGCGGCCGTCCTGGTTCATGCAGAACTTCACCGGCGCGCACGCGCACGCCGACAGCATCCGCGAGGAAGGGACCATCCGGACGGCGGCCGGCGACGGCAGGGTCGGCTTCGTCGACGCCGACGACATCGCCGCCGTCGCCGCGCACGCCCTGACGGACGAGCGCGCGCCCGACACCGACCTGGTCCTGACCGGGCCCGAGGCGCTCAGCCACGACGCCGTCGCCGCGATCGCCACCCGGGTCACCGGCCGCCCCGTGGTCCACCACCGCCTCGCCCACGACGAGCTGCGCGACCGGCTGGCCGCGGTGATGCCGCCGGAGTTCGCCACCCTGCTGGCCGACATGGACCGGGCCATCGCCCGGGGGGCCGAGGACCGCACCACCGACACCGTCCGGCGCCTCACCGGCCGCCCGCCGAACGACTTCCGCACGGTGGCGGAGCGGGAACTCCGGACGCACGCGACCGCCGGCCCCACGGCCGGGCCGCGCTGAGCGCGTACCGGGGCATGGCCGGGGACCGGACCAGGCTCCGTACCGGTACGCGGCCGGGCGCTGGACCGAGGGACGGCCCGCGTCGGTGCCGGTGGGAGTGGGGGCCGTACCGTCGCAGGCAGGGGTGGAGCGTTCCCGCACCCGGTCCTCAGGTCGCCGTCGTCATCTCCGCGCACCGGCCGACGACGGAGGCGAGTGATCCCCCGCCGGCCAGCAGCTGCCGTTGGACGCGGGCGCCGGTGCCGCGTTCGTGCAGGTGGGCGATGCCCTCACGGACCCGGTCCTCCTCGCCGGCGGCCGCCAGGGCCTCCCGTACGTGCGCGTACAGGGCCGAGACGGCGTGTTCCGCGGACGTCTCCCGCAGGGTCCCGGGGTGCAGGAGCGGGCCGTCGAGGCCCGACCGGCCCGCCCGCCAGGAGGCCAGCCGCAGCAGGCTCGTGCCGACCCTCGCCGGTGGCACGCCCTCCTGCCATTCGCGGGCGGCGGTCTCGACGAGGCCCCGCACGAGCGTGGCCATCAGAACGGCGTCCGAGGGGTCGAGGCAGACATCGGCCACCCGGACCTCGACCGTGGGGTACGTGGCGGAGAGCCGGGCGTCGAAGTACATCATTCCCTCGTCGCGCAGCACCCCGGTGTCGATCATCGCGCGGACCTGCTCGTGGTAGCGGTCGGCCGAGCCGAAGATCTCCACCGGGCCGGCCGACGGCCACCGGTTCCAGACCCGGCTGCGGTAGCTCCCGTACCCGCTGTCCTCGCCCTGCCAGAAGGGCGAGTTCGCGCTCATCGCCAGCAGGACGGCCAGCCAGGGCCTGATGCGGTCCAGCACCTCGACGCCCTCCTCGTCCGAGGCGACCGAGACGTGGACGTGGCAACCGCACGTCAGCTGCTCCTGCGCGGTCAGACCGAACTGCTTCCCCAGCCACGCGTAGCGGCGGCCCACGCTCAGTGAGGGCCGGACGGGCAGCGGCGAGGTCGCGATGGCCGCGACCGCGGCGCCGGCGGTGGCCGCGTGGCGGGCGGCCTCTCCTCGGATGCGGACGATCTCCTCCCGGAGTTCGCCCATCTCCGTCACCGGCTTGGTGGCGAACTCCAGTTGCTCCTTCTGCAGTTCCTCCTCGAACTCGTGCTCCTCCGGACCGCCGCTGCCGGGTCGCCGCCAGGCCAGGCGGTCCGCGGCCGCCAGGACCGCTCCGGAGACGGCGAGCGGGGCACCGCTGCGCGCGTCCACCAGCAGCAGTTCTTCTTCCACGCCCACGCTTCGCATGACGCCGTCCAGGGGTCGAGCCGTCGGATGTAGCGCGCCTGCCCGCGTTCCCCGCAAGCATGCGGAAAACCGGGAAGCCCGTCCCGAGCGGCCCGCCAGGACGCGGAGAGGGTGACCGCCCGCGATGCCGGGCCCGGTGCCGTACGCGCGGACGACGCCGGGCCGGGGGGGCGGGGGGGGGGGGGGGGCCCCCCCCCCCCCCCCGGGGCCGGGGGGGGGGGGGGGCGGCGGGGCCCCCGGGGGGGGGC